>NZ_KB906887.1:0-41432 GCF_000381685.1 Nocardiopsis sp. CNS-639 | reverse complement strand
TCCTTGGCCTGAGCGGTGGGAACCTTGCACCGGTGGGTGATCCACTTGTCCAACGTGGAGTAACCGCTGTAGCGGGCGACCTCACCCCGCGCGTACAAACGCGCCATCCGCGTCAACGCCTGGTAGCGGATCTTCTCCAGCTGGGCCCACAGCGCCGCGATCTCCTCCGCGGCGGCCTCATCGGCCCCGGGCGGCACCTCGGTATTCAACGCTTGGTGGATGATCTCGCGCGCACCGGCCAGCGCGGCCACGGCCGGGGAGCACTCCCCGGGGGCCGCCTTGGGCGCTGCGATCATCATCTCCATACTTCTTATTATAGGCCAGTGTCCGCCATTTCTCCACTATTCACAGCGGCAATTGCCGACTTTCTTTCTGGGGGCCGATTTTTCTTCATGGGGTGTAATTGGGCCAGGTTAAAAGGTGTCCGAAAATGTGCTCCCAGAATGAGAAGTGGCCGTTGGCGCGATCGTCGCCTGCCCCGGCCGCGGGGGCCGGGGTCGTTGCCCGAGGCCGGAGGGTCCGCTTGCCGTTGGTGCCGACGCAGCAGAGCCCGACCATCCCTATACCCCGGGCGTTGGTCGCCCTCCGGTGGTCGCTCCCGCCTTTGGTGCCGCTTTTCGTCGCACACCCCCGCCCCCGCCCGACGCCCACCGTTTTTCGCAGACCATTCCACTTCGCGGCAGCTGGTGCGCTTTCTTTGCCGCCAACAACCCCCGACAAGAACGGCGTAGGGGAGAGACCTGAAGACGGCCCCTCCCTACCCCTCAATTCATTATCTCCATTGAGTGTGGGGTATGGGGGTGCCGGACATGGGATGTTTCAGGGCATGCCAAAACGCCTACTGGGTGGGATCCCCCCTATTTCCAGGAAACCATCCCCACCCCACCCCGGAACACCCCCAACCCCCACCTGTGGAAAACGTGGAAACACACAAAAGGCCCCGGGCAGATCGCCCGGGGCCCTTCGTTCGTCATCGTTCCTTCGTCTGCGCGCGGGTCAGAAGTCGAAGCCTCCGAAGTCGCCGCCCCCGAAGTCGCCGCCCCCGAAGTCCCCGCCTCCGAAGTCCTCTCCGGCGCCGACCTCACCGGCGCCCATGCCCATGCCCATCATCGACCCCATCATGGAGCCCATCATCATGCCGGTGAACATGCCCATCATCATGTTCATGCCGAAGTAGCCGCTCGCGTAGGGCGAGTAGGCCGGGCCGGCGTCGTAGTACGGGCGGCGCTCGCCGTCCACCTCGACCAGGCGGACGTCGGGCTGGCCGCCGGTGCGCACCGCACGCGCGCAG
This sequence comes from Nocardiopsis sp. CNS-639, assembly GCF_000381685.1. NCBI lineage: Bacteria > Bacillati > Actinomycetota > Actinomycetes > Streptosporangiales > Nocardiopsidaceae > Nocardiopsis > Nocardiopsis sp. CNS-639. The sequence goes on along the minus strand of NZ_KB906887.1, from coordinate 40,141 downwards.
TCGGCGCAGGCGGTGACCTCGCGGGGCGCGCCGCCGGGCGGGGCCCAGGTCACGTCCTCCACGGACGGGCCGTGCTGCGGGTTGAAGAAGCAGGGGCCGCGCCGCTCGGGCACCGGGTCGCCGTTGAGGCGGGCCCGGGTGGCGGTCATGTAGTAGCGGCCGTCCTCCAGGGAGCTGGTGACCAGCCGGACCTGCTCGGGCTCGCGGATGTTGTCCAGCTGGGCCTTGGCCTGGTCGTAGGCGTCCATGGCCTGGGAGTAGTCGTTGCGGGTGGCGTCGTCGACCTTGGAGACGTCGATCTCCAGCCGGGCGACGTCCTCACCGAGGCGCACGACGTCCTCGGTGGCCATCTGCCTGATCTCCTCCAGCTGCTTGGCCTTCTCGGCCTCGCGCTTCTTGCGGCTGCGGTGGACGAACCACGCGCCCGCGGCGACGACCGCCAGCAGGAGTCCGAGGAGCACGAACCCGGAGGTGGCCCCGGCAGCCTCGGCCTCCTCGACCTGGGTGGCGGCGTCGGGGATGGCGACGAGGGTGTCGACCTGGTTGCCGCCGCCCTCCCGCATGGCGATCTGCTGGATGGCCTCGGTGTCCTCGACGTTGGGGGACAGCACCTGGAAGGTCTGGCTGCCCGCGAACACGCCGTAGACCCCGTCCCCGACCTCGTCCATGACGGGATTCATCAGGGCGTCGAGACCGGCCTGGGAGGAGATGCTGTCGGTGGGCAGGATCACGTAGTAGACGGGGACGTCCGCATCGGCGGCGGTCGACTCCAGGATTCCCTGCTCGGCCTCGGGGATCGCGTCGATACTCGGATCGATGAAGACGTTGTCGTTCCCGAGTTCCTCGGCGATCGCCTGGGCCTCGGGCGGTTGGGGTTGGGCGTCAGCCGAGGCGGGCGCCACCGCGGCGCTCACCATCGCCGCCGCGAGTCCGGCGGTCAGCACTGTGGGTGTTACCAAGCGGCGCAACATGATCGTTCCTCTCGCCTCCCTCTCCAACCTAGACGAACGGGCGCACCCGCGGGGTTCCCCCTGTGCCGGAACTCACCGGTAGTACACGGTCTCACGCGCCGTACACAGCCCCATCTGCTGTACACGGTCTCACCCGCACACACAGCCTCACCCGCACACACAGCCTCACCCCTACACACAGTCCCACCCGCAACGCGCAGTCCCACCCGCCGTACACGCGCAGCGGCCCGCCGGAGGTGCTCCGGCGGGCCGCTGCGGACGGGGTGAGGCTGTGGGTCAGCCCTGGCCGGAGGCTCCGGCGGGAACCTTCTTCACGCCGGGCTCGCCGACCTCGCCCTCGACGTCCTCGTGCGCCTCGTCCAGCGGCACGAAGCCGGAGGCGTCGCGCGGCGCGTGGTAGCGGGCCACGTCCAGGATGCCCTCGCGCTTGGCGACGATGGCCGGGACCAGCGCCTGACCGGCCACGTTGACCGCGGTGCGGCCCATGTCCAGGATCGGGTCGACGGCCAGCAGCAGGCCCACACCCTCCAGGGGCAGGCCCAGGGTGGACAGGGTCAGGGTCAGCATGACGGTCGCGCCGGTGGTTCCGGCGGTCGCTGCCGAGCCGATCACCGACACGAACACGATCAGCAGGTAGTCGGTGAGGCCGAGGCTGATGCCGGGGAAGAACTGGGCGATGAAGATCGCCGAGATCGCCGGGTAGATCGCGGCGCAGCCGTCCATCTTGGTGGTGGCGCCGAAGGGCACGGCGAACGCGGAGTAGTAGCGCGGCACGCCCAGGTTCTGCTCGGTCACGCGCTGGGTGACGGGCATGGTGCCCATCGAGGAGCGGGACACGAAGGCCAGCTGGACCGCGGGCCACACGCCGCTGAAGTACTTCACCGGGGACAGGCCGTTGACGCGGGCGAGCACCGGGTAGACGACGAACAGCACCAGCGCCAGGCCGATGTAGATGGTCAGCGCGAACTTGCCCAGGGCGCCGATGGTCGTCCAGCCGTAGCTGTACACGGCGTTGCCGAGCAGGCCCACGGTGCCGATCGGGGCCAGGCGGATGATCCACCACAGGGCCTTGAGCACGACCTGGAGCGCGGAGTCGGTGAAGGCGATGAAGGGCTCGGCGGCCTTGCCGACCTTGATCGCGGCGATGCCCAGGACGATGGCGATGACGATCAGCTGGAGGACGTTGAAGTCCAGCGAGGCGCTGAAGCTGCCGTCGTCGGCGCCGGAGACGCTCGCGCCCAGGCCGAGGAAGTTGGCGGGGACGATGCTCTCGATGAACGCCATCCAGGAGCCGGTGCCCGAGGGCTCGGCGGCGGTGGCCGCGTCCACGCCGCTGTTGACGCCGGGCCGCACGATGAGGCCCAGGGCGATGCCGATGCCCACCGCGACCAGGGCGGTCGCGCCGAACCACAGCAGGGTCTTCCATGCCAGTCGCGCCGCGTTGGTGACGTTGCGCAGGTTGGCGATGGAGGAGATGACGGCGAGGACGATCAGCGGCGGGACGATGGTCCGCAGCAGGGTGACGAAGGTCGAGCCGACGGTGTCGAGGGTGACGGCGAGCCAGTTGGTGGCGTCACCGGTCTCGGGGTCGGGCGGGCTGAGCTGGAAGGCGACGGCGCCCAGGACGACGCCGAGGACCAGGCCCGCCAGGACCTGTGCCGCGAACGGGAAACGGAGGGCTCTGCGCTTCTTGGGCGCGTCTGTGCTCTGTGCGGACACGGGATGGGACTCCAGTGGTGGTGAAGGCAGCCGGAGGGGTACGCACGGCGGAGCGGTCGGCACCGCCGGGGTTTCCGGCACGGGGAACGGCGGGCATCACCGAGGGGATGGTGACACGGGGAAGAAGGGTGCGCGGCGCGCTGCCCGGAAGGGCGCGCGTGGACCTAGCGACACGCCTGACAGCCGCGGCGGCACAGGTCGATGTGCCACCGTCGCGTCAGTCCCCAGATGTTCGTCACAGACAAGGACAATAACGTTCGTTCCTTATCTATTCCATACGCGGGTGTCGACAACTTCCTGTCCCTGGCGCCACAACGTCCACTCCACGGGCACTGCGGCGCGTTCCGCCCGGCGCGGATGCGTCGAGGATCACTCGTTCCGCAGGGCGGGAGTCCCAGAAGCCCGCGCGGACCGTCCCAGGGAGGCTACGCTCCGTTCCGGGATGAGCGCCCCGTGTCCTGGGATGGCGGATGCTGTTCGACCCCGTCAACGGCGGGTACGTGAACGTCGGTGTCCATCGGGAACGTGTGCGGGTCAGCGCGCCCTGCGGTCCGGACATCGACCTGACCGACATCCCGAACCGCTGACCACGTGCGAGGGGGAGGCACCGGTCGCCGGTACCTCCCCCTTCGCCTGCGGGTGGCCCACCCGCGCGTGGCGCGGACGCTAGGCGTCCTTGATCTCGCAGACCACCGCGCCGTTGCCGACGGTCTCGCCCGCGGCGATCCTCAGGCCCGTCACCGTCCCGGCCTTGTGCGCGTTGAGCGGCTGCTCCATCTTCATCGCCTCGATGACGACCACGGTGTCGCCCTCGGCGACCTGCTGGCCCTCCTCGGCCACCAGCTTGACCACGGTGCCCTGCATCGGCGAGACCAGCGAGTCGCCACCCGCCGCCACGGTGTTTCCGCCGCCCTTGCGCGCGGTCCGCTTCCTGCGGCTCTGACCGCCACCGGCGGGGGCGGCCGAGGCGCCCAGCCCGGCGGGCAGGACCACCTCCACCCGCTTGCCGCCCACCTCGACGGTGACCCTCTCGCGCTCGGCCTCGACCGGCTCGCCCGGGGTGCCCGACCACGGCTCGATGGTGTTCTCGAACTCGGTCTCGATCCACCGGGTGTAGACCCCGAACGGCTGCTCGGGGTCGGCCGGGGCGAAGGCCGGGTCGCTCACCACGGCCTGGTGGAACGGGATCACCGTCGGCATCCCGCCGACCGTGAACTCGGCCAGGGCCCGCCGCGAGCGCTGGAGCGCCTCCTGGCGGGTGCGGCCCGTCACCACGAGCTTGGCGACCATCGAGTCGAAGGCCTGGGGCACCGTGAACCCGGCCTCGCAGCCGGTGTCCACGCGCACGCCCGGGCCGCCGGGCAGGTTCAGCTCGGTGATGGTGCCCGGCGCGGGCATGAAGCCCCGCCCGGCGTCCTCGGCGTTGATGCGGAACTCGAAGGAGTGCCCGCGCACCTCGGGGTCGCCGTAGCCCAGCTCCTCGCCGTCGGCGATGCGGAACATCTCCCGCACCAGGTCGATCCCGGTGACCTCCTCGGTCACGGGGTGCTCGACCTGGAGACGGGTGTTGACCTCCAGGAAGGAGATGGTGCCGTCCACGCCCACCAGGAACTCGCAGGTGCCCGCGCCGGTGTACCCGGCCTCGGCGAGGATGGCTTTGGAGGAGCTGTGCAGCCGCTCCATCTGCTCCGCGGACAGGAACGGCGCGGGCGCCTCCTCCACCAGCTTCTGGTGGCGCCGCTGGAGCGAGCAGTCGCGGGTGGAGACCACCACGACGTTGCCGTGGGTGTCGGCCAGGCACTGGGTCTCCACGTGCCGGGGCCGGTCGAGGTAGCGCTCCACGAAGCACTCGCCCCGGCCGAAGGCGGTGACCGCCTCGCGCACCGCGGACTCGTAGGCGTCGGCGACCTCGTCCAGGGTGTGGGCGACCTTGAGGCCGCGCCCGCCGCCGCCGAAGGCGGCCTTGATCGCGATGGGCAGGCCGTGCTCCTCGGCGAAGGCCACGACCTCCTCGGCCGACTCCACGGGGTCGGCGGTGCCCGCCACCAGCGGGGCGCCGACCTTCTGGGCGATGTGGCGGGCCTGGACCTTGTCGCCCAGGGCGGTGATCGCCGAGGGGGGCGGACCGATCCAGGTCAGCCCGGCGTCGATGACGGCCTGGGCGAAGTCGGCGTTCTCGGCCAGGAACCCGTAGCCGGGGTGGACGGCGTCCGCCCCGGAGGCCTCGGCCACCGCCAGGAGTTTGGCGATGTCCAGGTAGGAGTCGGCCGGGGTGCTCCCGCCCAGGGAGTGGGCCTCGTCGGCGACCTTGACGTGCAGGGCGTCCAGGTCGGGCTCGGCGTAGACGGCGACGCTGGCGAGTCCGGCGTCGCGGCAGGCGCGGGCGATGCGCACGGCGATCTCGCCGCGGTTGGCGATCAGTACTTTACGCACGGTGGGAAGTCCTTCCGGTCGGCGCGGGGCGGGCAGCGCGCCGTCCGCTCCATGGTGAGTCCGAGGGTGGGGATGGCGGGGTCATCGCGTGCTCAGCCGCCAGGCGCCGGGGCCCGGGCGCGGTGGGGCGCCGCGCGTCAGGCGCGAGCGGTCCCGCCACCCGGACGGGCGTTCGGGGGCGGGCTCCTCGGCGGCCCGGGCGGCCCGGGCACGGGCACCGAGCACGGCGGTCAGGGCCGCGAGCTCCTCGGCGGTGGGCTCGCCGCGGATCACGGCCAGGTGCGGCGGGTTCTTCGGCGCGCTCACAGCGGGATGTTCCCGTGCTTCTTGGGCGGCAGCTGCTTGCGCTTGTTGCGCAGCGCCTTGAGGGACTTAGCGATCCGGACGCGGGTCTCGGAGGGCATGATGACCCCGTCCACGTAGCCCCGCTCCGCCGCGGAGTAGGGGTTGAGGAGGGTGTCCTCGTACTCGCCGACCAGCCGGGTGCGCTCGGCCTCGACGTCGTCGGCGGCGGCCAGCGTGCGCCGGTGCAGGATGTTCACCGCGCCCTGGGCGCCCATGACCGCGATCTGCGCCGTGGGCCAGGCCAGGTTGACGTCGGCGCCCAGGTGCTTGGAGCCCATGACGTCGTAGGCGCCGCCGAAGGCCTTGCGCGTGATGACGGTGATCAGGGGCACCGTGGCCTCGGCGTAGGCGTACAGCAGCTTGGCGCCGCGGCGGATGATGCCGTCCCACTCCTGGTCGGTGCCGGGCAGGAACCCGGGCACGTCCACGAAGGTCAGCACCGGCACGTTGAAGGCGTCGCAGGTGCGCACGAAGCGCGCGGCCTTCTCGGAGGCGTCGATGTCCAGGCAGCCCGCCAGGCTCAGGGGCTGGTTGGCGACGATGCCGACGGACTGGCCGTCCACGCGGCCGAAGCCCACCACCATGTTCGTGGCGAACTGGGCGTGGACCTCCAGGAAGTCGCCGTCGTCCAGGACGGCCTCGACCACCGTGCGCATGTCGTAGGGCTGGTTGGCCGAGTCCGGGATGAACGCGTCCAGGGCCAGGTCGGCGTCGGTGGCCTCGTCGCCCGGGGCGTCCTCGGGAGGCAGCGGCGGCGCCTCCTCCAGGTTGTTGTCGGGCAGGTGTGAGAGCAGCGTCTTCACGTACTCGATCGCGTCCTGCTCGTCGGCGCCCATGTAGTGCGCCACACCCGACCTGGTGTTGTGGGTGCGGGCGCCGCCCAGCTCCTCCATGGAGACGTCCTCGCCGGTGACGGTCTTGATGACGTCGGGGCCGGTGATGAACATCTGCGAGGTCTCGTCCACCATCACGACGAAGTCGGTGAGGGCGGGGGAGTAGACGTGGCCGCCCGCGGCCGCGCCCATGATCAGGGAGATCTGCGGGATGACGCCCGAGGCGTGGGTGTTGCGCTTGAAGATCTCGGCGTACAGGCCGAGCGCGACCACGCCCTCCTGGATGCGCGCGCCGCCGCCCTCGTTGATGCCCACGACGGGGCACCCGTTGGTGAGGGCGTGGTCGAGGACCTTGACGATCTTCTCGCCGTAGACCTCGCCCAGCGATCCGCCGAAGACGGTGACGTCCTGGCTGAACACCGCCACGGGACGTCCGTCGACCGTTCCGTGGCCGGTGACGACGCCGTCACCGTAGGGGCGGTTGTGCTCCAGGCCGAAGCTGGTGGAGCGGTGTCGGGCCAGGGCGTCGAACTCCACGAACGAGCCGGGATCGAGCAGTGCGTCGATCCGCTCGCGGGCGGTCATCTTGCCTTTGGCGTGCTGTTTCTCAACGGCTCGGGCAGACCCTGCGTGTACGGCCTCGTACCGGCGTCGTTGCAGGTCGGCGAGCTTGCCCGCAGTCGTGTGGATGTCGATCTCGTCCGCGGACAGTGGTTCAGGGGCTTCGGTGGCCATAACTACGCAGGTTAACCGCGAGGGGTCGTCACACGAGAACCCAGCCCGGGTTACCGACGAGTAGGTATGCGGCGGCAGGCCTCCGACCAGGCCCGTCGCCGGAGCCCGGATCCGGAGCGTGCACGAGAAGCACACAAAGCGCACGGAACGTACACGCGGAGTCCGCGGCGCGGAACGCGGTATCACCGAAAACGCGTGAGGAAATGTGCTCTCCTTTCTTGTGAGCAACAATGGTTAACGCCCGGGCAAAACATCGAAAATACGCCCCCGCGCACCTGGCGGCGGGTGCGATCTCTGTAGGGTCGGTGACCATGACAGCGGTAAGCGCGGAACGCGACAGTGCACGGCAGGAAGTTCCCGAGCAGCTCAGGAATGACGTCAAACTGCTCGGCGAGATGCTCGGAACGGTCCTCGCCGAAAGCGGCGGCGAGGATCTGCTCGCCGATGTCGAGAAGCTCAGGAGAGCGGTCATCGGCGCCCGCGACGGGTCGGTCACGGGGGAGGAGATCACCGCGATCGTCGCCGCCTGGCCGCTGGAGCGCGCCAAGCAGGTGGCCCGCGCCTTCACCGTCTACTTCCACCTGGCCAACCTGGCCGAGGAACACCAGCGGATGCGGGCCCTGCGCGAGCGCGACGACGCCGCCAACCCGCCCCGCGAGTCCCTCGCCGCGGCCGTCCGCGCCATCCGCGAGGACGAGGGCGGTGAGGAACGCCTCAACGAGCTGATCGCGGGCATGGAGTTCCACCCCGTGGTCACCGCCCACCCCACCGAGGCGCGCCGCCGAGCCGTGTCCACCTCCATCCTGCGCGTCAGCGCCCAACTGGAGGCCTGGCACGCCTCCCACGAGGGCAGCAGCGCCGCGGCCGAGGCGCACCGGCGCCTGCTGGAGGAGATCGACCTGCTCTGGCGCACCTCCCAGCTGCGCTACACCAGGCTCAACCCGCTCGACGAGGTGCGCACCGCCCTCGCCGCGTTCGACGAGACCATCTTCTCCGTCATCCCGCAGGTCTACCGGAGCCTGGACGCCGCCATCGACCCCGAGGGAACCGGCGTGCGCCCGCCCCGCGCCACGCCCTTCGTGCGCTACGGCAGCTGGATCGGCGGCGACCGCGACGGCAACCCCTACGTCACCTCCGACATCACCCGGGAGGCCGTGCTCATCCAGTCCGAGCACGTGCTGCGCGGACTGGAGGCCTCCTGCACCAAGGTGGCCCGCACCCTCACCGCCTACTCCAACCTCACCCCCGCCAGCCCGGCGCTGCTCGACGCGCTCGCCTCGGCCAAGGCGGGACAGCCCGAGCTGACGGCGGAGATCGGGGCGCGCTCGCCCAACGAACCGCACCGCCAGCTCCTGCTGCTGGCCGCCGCCCGGCTGCGCGCCACGCGCGAGCGCGACGCCGACCTGGCCTACCCCGACGCCGACGCCTTCCTGGCCGACCTGCGCACCGTGCAGGAGTCCCTGGCCGAGGCGGGCGCGGTCCGCCAGGCCTACGGCGAGCTCCAGCACCTGGTCTGGCAGGCGCAGACCTTCGGCTTCCACCTCGCCGAACTGGAGATCCGCCAGCACAGCGAGGTGCACGCCGCCGCGCTCGCCGAACTGCGCGAGGGCGGGGAGCTCTCCGAGCGCACCGAGGAGGTCCTCGCCACGATCCGGGTGATCGCCTGGATCCAGGAGCGCTTCGGCGTGGAGGCCTGCCGCCGCTACGTCGTCAGCTTCACCCGCTCGGCCGAGGACATCGCGGCCGTGTACGAGCTGGCCGCCCACGCGCTGCCCGCCGGACGCGTGCCCGTCCTGGACGTCGTCCCGCTGTTCGAGACCGGCGCCGACCTGGACGCCTCGCCGCACGTGCTCGACGGCATGCTCAAGCTGCCCCAGGTCAACAAGCGCCTGGACGAGACCGGCCGCAGGATCGAGGTCATGCTCGGCTACAGCGACTCCGCCAAGGACGTCGGGCCGGTCAGCGCCACCCTGCGCCTCTACGACGCCCAGGCCCGCCTGGCCGCGTGGGCGGAAGAGCACGACGTGCGCCTGACCCTGTTCCACGGCCGCGGCGGCTCGCTCGGCCGCGGCGGGGGCCCGGCCAGCCGCGCCCTGCTCGCCCAGGCGCCCGGCTCGGTCGGCGGACGGTTCAAGGTCACCGAGCAGGGCGAGGTCATCTTCGCCCGCTACGGCCAGCCCGCGATCGCCCGCCGCCACATCGAGCAGGTCGGCCACGCGGTGCTGATGGCCTCCACCGACGCCGTCCAGGAGCGCGAGCGCTCCGCCGAGCGCCGGTACCGCGCCCACGCCGACACCATCGCCCGCGCCGCCCAGGAGGCCTACCTGGAGCTGATCAACACCGAGGACTTCGCGGTGTGGTTCTCCCGGGTCAGCCCCCTGGAGGAGCTGGGCGAGCTGCGGCTGGGCTCGCGCCCCTCGCGGCGCGGCGCCGCGCGCGGGCTCGGCGACCTGCGGGCCATCCCGTGGGTGTTCGCCTGGACCCAGACCCGGGTCAACCTGCCGGGCTGGTTCGGCCTGGGCACGGGCCTGGCCGCGGTGGAGGACCCGGGCGTGCTCCAGGCGGCCTACCGCGAGTGGCCCATGTTCTCGTCCCTGCTGGACAACGCGGAGATGAGCCTGGCCAAGACCGACCGCGACATCGCCCAGCGCTACCTGGCGCTGGGCGGGCGGCCGGAGCTGACCGGGCGGGTGCTCGCCGAGTACGACCGCACCCGCGACCTGGTGCTCAAGGTGACCGGGCACAGCCGCCTGCTGGAGAACCGGGCGGTGCTCTCCCGCGCGGTGGACCTGCGCAACCCGTACGTGGACGCGCTCTCGCACCTCCAGCTGCGCGCCCTGGAGGCGCTGCGGGGCGAGGAGGCCGACTCCCTGTCTGAGGAGGACCAGCAGCACCTGGAGCGGCTGCTGCTGCTCTCGGTCAACGGCGTGGCCGCCGGACTCCAGAACACCGGCTGACCGCCGGTCGGCCCGTACACGCGAGGGCGCCCCGCACCCGGGAGGGGGCCGCGGGGCGCCCTCGCGCGTGCCCGAGCCCGTTACTCGGGGAAAGCGCCCGACCGATCACTCGGGCCGACCAGAGGCAGGCGGGAGGACGCCGACCGGCCGGACGCCTCCTCAGCCTTCTTCCGACCCGGGAAACTCGCTCGTGTCCAACACGAGGTCGAATGGTGTGGGCAGCTTGATCGCTTCGCCGAAGAACACCTTCTCGACGTGCTTGTAGACGCCTCGGTCAGGTTCCGCGAACAAGGTGGTCGTGGCACGGCCGCTCGCCTCAGGATCCCAACGGTCCACGAGCAGGTACAGAGGAACCCCGGCGTGCGCGTATCCCCACAGCTTGGCCTTGCGGTCCTTACTAGCCGTGCTCCTGGACGTGACTTCGACGAGGAGGATCGCGTCAGCAGCGGGATTCTCAGTGCCGGGATCCGGGGCTGTCTCGGGAAGCACCATCAGGTCGGGAATGTACAGGCTGTCGGTCAGCGGCACACGGATGTCCTGGGCCTGGTGGAGTTCGGCCTTGGCGATCTGGCTGCCCGGGCGCAGAACCTCGCGGTAGATCTCCCTCTGGATACTGGAGACGATGACGTTGTGCCCGTACTTGGGGGGAGTCATGATTGTGATGTCGCCTTCGATGATCTCTGCCTGCCAGCCCTCTGGTAGGTCGAGTTCCTCCCAGGCGCGCAACACGACTTCCCAGCGGGACGGTATGCCGAGTGCTTCCGCTTCCGCGATACTCATGGACTCCGCCACCCCTGCCGACAATGTGATGATGATGTCGCCTTCGATGATCTCGGCTCGCCAGCCCTCTGGCAGGTTCAGCTGTTTCCAGGCGCGCAGCAAGACTTCCCAGTGCGACGGCGTGCGGGTCGCCGTCTCCGCCTCTGCGATGCTCATCTCTGGCGCCACCTCCGGTAACTGAACGTAGCAACGCGTGATCACCCATGTGCTGGTTTCAGCTTAACGGGCGGCCCTTTGCCGCACAGGGGTTTCCGGACAGGGTTGCGGCGCTGCTGTAATGGGGGCATGGCCAGCGCACACGACCCCTTCCCGCGACCCCCGCTCGACGGGGCGGCCCTCGACGCCGCCCTCGCCCGACCGGGCGGCATGTGGCACCGGGTCGAGGTGCTCCCCGAGGCCGCCTCCACCAACACCGAGCTGACCGCGCGCGCCGTGGAGGGCGCCCCGCACGGCAGCGTGCTGGTCACCGAGCACCAGACCGCCGGGCGCGGACGCCTCGGCCGCGGCTTCTCCACCCCGCCGCGCGCCGCCCTCACCTTCTCCCTCCTGGTCCGGCCCGCGGTGCCCGTCACCCGCCTGGGCTGGCTGCCCGCGCTCATGGGCGTGGCCGCGGTCGGCGCCGTGCACCGGGTGACGGGGGTCAAGGCCGCGCTCAAGTGGCCCAACGACGTCATCGTCCCCGCGCACCTGCGCTCGGAGCCCGCGACGGCCGACGGCAAGCTCGCGGGCATCCTCTCCGAGGCCGACTTCTCCTCCGGCCAGCCCGGCGTGGTCGTGGGGATGGGCCTCAACGTGTCCCAGGAACGCGCCGAACTCCCGGTGGACACCGCCGTCTCCCTGCGCGGGGAGGGGTCGGACGCCCTGGACCGGGGCGTCCTGCTCGCCGCCGTCCTGGGTGGGTTCGAGGAGCTGTACACGGTGTGGACCGCCGCCGGAGGCGACGCCGAGGCCAGCGGGCTGGCCGCCGCCTACCGGGACGCGTGCGTCACCATCGGGCGCCGCGTGCGGGTCCACCTGCCCGGGGACCGGGTGCTGGAGGGTGCCGCCACCGGCGTCGACGCCGACGCCCAGCTGCTGGTGCGCGGACCCGGCGGGGAGCGGGCCCTGAGCGCGGGCGACGTCGTCCACGTGCGCCCCGGTTCCTGACGACCGTCCCCGGCTCCCGGCCCCCGCCCCCGGGCCCTTCGCCCCCGTCCACAGGGGGCTTCGGGCACTCCCGCGGCGGCCCTTCCGTGTGCGATCATCACCGGGTGCGGCCGCCGCCGACCGCGGCCGCGCGGGCCTGCCGGCAGGCACCCTGTCAGGGGAAGAACCGCGGGCGTAAGCTGGAGTGGAACCCCGTGCCGCGTTGTCGGCCGGTGCCGAAGTGACTGTTCCCCGCCCTGGCGGGGATGGCCCGTGAAAGAGAACGTATGCCGTCGCGTCCCGACCCGAAAGCGATCGAGTCCGCCCTGCTCGGCGGTGAAGCGGTCTACACCAGGGAGCAGGCGATCGAGCTCGCCGGCGCCGACAACGAGCTGGCCGGGCGTATCTGGCGCGCCCTGGGCTTTCCCAACCAGGGCGACGACACGGTCACCTTCGCCGAGAGCGACGTCGAGTCGCTGCGCATCGCCAACTCCCTCGTGCAGGAGGGCGTTCTGGACGAGGAGGGCGTGGTCCGCTTCGCCCGTGCGATGGGCCAGACCATGGCCCGCCTGGCCGACTGGCAGACCAGCATACTGAGCACCCTCATCTACCAGGAGGGCGAGGACTCCGTCAGCCCGCTGATGAACCGGGTCAAGGAGCTGCTGCCCGACGTGGAGCGGCTCCTGCTGCACATCTGGCGCAGACAGCTCGCCGCCTCCTCGGCCCGCACCCTCGCGGTGATGTCCGACAACGACGCCGTGCCCAACTACTACCCGCTGGTCGTCGGGTTCGCGGACCTGGTCTCCTTCACCACGCTGAGCCGCGAACTCGACGAGGTCGAGCTGGCCGGGGTGGTCGAGGGCTTCGAGGCCACCGCCGCCGACATCGTGGCCTCCGGCGGCGGCCGCGTCGTCAAGACCCTGGGCGACGAGATCCTCTACGTGGCCGACTCCCCGGCCGAGGCCGCCGACATCGCGCTGCGCCTGGCCTCGGGCGTCAAGACCCACGTGGAGGTGCCCGACGTCCGGGTGGGCCTGGCCGCCGGGCCGGTGCTGACCCTGCACGGCGACGTGTTCGGCACGACCGTCAACCGCTCCAGCCGCCTGACCTCCTTCGCCAGACCCGGCACCGTCCTCATCGACGAGAGCCTCGCCGAGAGCCTGGCCGAGGAGGAGGGACTCCAGGTGGTACAGGTGCGCGCCCGGCACGCGCACGGACTCGGCCTCATCCAGCCCTACGCCCTGCGCCGCAACTTCGAGCCCGCGGGCTGAGAACCCCCCCGTCCCTCCCCGCCCGACCACCGTGTGCGCCCGGGCCCGACGGGATAGGCTCGAAGGCGTCGCACCCGACCGCGAGAGGCCAGGTGGTGAGCCGGTGACCGATCCCTCCCCAGTCCATCGTCTGCGTACCTCGGGTGTCTTCAGCCTCGAGGGCAGCGGTTTCGACGTCGAGAACAACGTGTGGATCGTCGGAGACGACGACAGCGCCATCGTCATCGACGCCGCCCACGACCACGAGGCGATCGCCCGGGGTCTGGGAGACCGCGAACTCATGGCCATCGTGGCCACCCACGGGCACAACGACCACGTCAACGCGGCCGTCGCGCTGGCCGACCTGGCCGACTGCCCGATCCTGCTGCACCCCGACGACGCCGAACTGTGGTACCGCGTGCACCCGCACCGGGAGCCGGACGCCCCGCTGCTGCACGGCGAGACGCTGGTGGTGGGGGGAGTGGAGCTGGACGTCCTGCACACCCCGGGCCACACGCCCGGAGGGGTGTGCCTGTACGCGCCCGCGCTCGGGGCGGTCTTCACCGGCGACACCCTCTTCCCGGGCGGTCCCGGTGCCACCGGGCAGCCGTTCTCGGACTTCCCGACGATCATCGCCTCGATCCGCGAACACCTCGCGGGCCTGCCGCGGGACACGGTCGTCCACCCCGGCCACGGGGAGTCCACCGCCGTGGCCGAGGCCGCCGAGAACCTCGACGCCTGGGCGTCCCGGGGGTTCTGAGCCGGGTACTGCTCGGCACCGACCGGCGCCGGTCGGGCCGCTCCCGGGGGCCGTCCGGGGCCCGCTCCGGCATCCGCCGTGTCGGGGCCTTTCGGGACAGCAGGGCCGGTCAGCCCCTTCCGAACCGGTCCTCTACGCTCGGATCGCACATTCTGGATCGGAGCACCATGAACCCCACCCGTCTCGCCCCCGCGGTTCTCCTCGTGGCCCTGGCCGCCACCGCGTGCGGCCCCGAGCCCACTGCCGAGAGCGAGAAGCCGACGGCCGCGGCCACGTGCCAGGAGCACGTCGAGCGCTCGTGGGAGTCCCTGGTCAGCGCGGAGTTCGAGACCTCCTCCGACATCACCGTGACCAGCGCCGAGGACCCGTGGGAGTACGAGGTCGTCGCCAGCGCCACCACGGAGAACGACGTCGGCGAGGTGGAGCGCGCCGAGTACACGTGCTTCGCCGTCAACAACTCCGGTGACTGGTTCGTGGTGGACATGCGGGACGTCGCGTAGGAGCCGGACACGGCGGAGGCGCCGCGCCCGCTGGGGAAGCCCGTTCCCCACGGAGGCACGACCGCCCACCCGGCACCGTCTGCTCCGCCCGCTGGCAGGGGGCCGCTCACGGAGTCAGCACGTGCCTTGGGAGAAGGGTCGCTCCACCGTCTACGGAGTTTCGGCAAACGCCTGACGGGATGGGGAATCCGGGCGTAATCTCTCGCTTATGGCGGAACCCCCTTTTCCCGATGTGCTCACCAAACTGCGAGAGCTGAACGGGCTTTCCCAGAAGCAACTCGCGCACCGTGTCCACACATCCGTGGCCTCGGCTTCCCGATGGACGAACGGGCACGCACTGCCTCAACTGCCTATGGCGGAAAAACTGGACGACGCGCTGGGAGCGGGCGGAAAACTACTGGCCGCGTGGCGTCAGGCTACTGCGGGCACGACACTGCCGGAATGGGCGCGCTCGCTCGCGAACATCGACTCGGAAGCGCGCACTGTCCAGGTCGTGTCGCCCGTCATCGTCCCGGGATACCTTCAGAGCCCGTCGTACGCGACTGCTGTGTTCCGGACCGGATTGTCGTTGGCCACGGACGAGGAGATAGCCGGGCTCACTAAGCTCCGCACGGAACGGCTCGACCAGTTGCCCGGACTCCGGGTGACGGCGGTGTTCCCGGTGACGGCGCTGACCGGGATGGAAGAGACGATACGACGGGAGCAGGCCGCCCGTCTGCTGGACCTGATCGGCTCGGGGCGGGTGGTGGTGCACCTGGTTCCGGAGGGTTCGATTCTGGTTGAGCCTCCTTCAACCATGATGGCGTTCCGGCTGCACTCCGGCGAACTGGTGATCACGAGCGACAACCCAGACGGTAACGTCATCCATGCGGCCCACTCCCATGAGCGGTTGCACGCACTCATGACGGATGCGCTGGCGGTGGCGCTCCCTGCCAGACACTCACTTGACGCACTCAGGGAACTGGTATGAACGACTGGCACAAGAGCAGCTACAGCCCCAACCATTCGAACTGTGTCGAGGCGCGCGAGCACCCGGGAGGCGCGGACGTACGCGACACCCAGAACCGGGAACATGGATACATCACGGTCCCGGCGGTCCAGTGGGTGGCGCTTCTGGCCGGACTGGAGCGGGGCCTGTAACAGCCCATCCGGCACTCGGGGAGTTGGTGTGAACGACTGGCACAAGAGCACCTATAGCTCGACAGGATCGAACTGCGTAGAAGCACGGGAGCACGCCGGGGGCGTGGACGTGCGCGACACCCAGAACCGCGAGCTGGGGCAACTGGAGTTCACCGCCAGCGAGTGGACCGCGCTCGTGGACTCCCTCAAGCACCACGGCTAGCGACCACCTGACCAAGGGCAGCACCTCCATGGGAGGCGCTGCCCTTCTTCATGCCCGGCAGGGCGATCGCAAATGATTCTAATTCGGGCTAACAGGATAACTCTGGCGGAGGGTGAAAACCCACCTGTCCTTTTCCGGCGTGTGCTCTGATCTGGGGTTATGTCCGACCGGGTGGTTTTCTCGTGTCGGGTTCGAAGAAAAGTTCGCCATCACGCTCGGTGTGCCCTAATCTTCTACCCGAACACACAACTCCATACGCAGAAAGACCCCGCGACGGTTTCCCACCGCCCGGGGTCGTGGCCAGCAACTTCGTCCCTTAAGCCAAAGGAATTGCCAGCATGCGCCAGTTTAGCGCTGCGCTTCTCAGCCGTGCCCTCGGCCCGCTGATCGCGTTCTTCTCCTCCCCGTGCGGACGCCACTCCACCGTTGTCGGCCGCCGACGACGCTCCTCCCGCGTCCGCCGCTACGCTCCTCCACTGCCCGCCGCTCCCGTGCAGGCCGGTCGGAACCGGGCCCCCTCACGTCGCGCGGCTCCCGAACCTCCCGCGTCTCCCGGGCCTCACCAAACGCCCGCGCGCACCAGGGTTCCCGCACCGCGACTCGCGCCGCCCGGGGAACGGATCGACGCCGAGGAAGTCGCCCTCGTACGCCCCTACTTCACCGCCCATGAAAGCCTTCGCGCCGCCGAGACCCGGATTCCCACACCCCGCAAGCCCGCACCCCGCAAACCCGAGCCCCAGAACCTCGCGCCCCGAACCCCCGCACCTGGCGGACCCGGCTCCGTCCCCGCGCCCCGGGAAACCGAGACCGAGGAGGTGCGCCGCGCGTTCGAGCAGGCCCGGATACGCGCCGCCGCCATCGTCCGACAGTGGCGGGAGGACCCCGGCGGCGACCTGCTCGGCGGCCCCGTACCCCAGTTCGGCGTCGTCGGGCCCCTGCGACCCGCACCCGCACCCGCTCAGCCCGGCGAGTGGGACGAACTGACCTCCCGTATCCACCTCCTGCTCCAGCAGCGGCAGGGCGCGACGGTGTGAACGCCGCCCTGACGAGGGAGGGCCCCGGTCCACGCCCCGACGACCCTCCGGCCGAACCGGCCAGGGGGTGCGGCAGGACACTCCGGGAACGCGACCGTCCGCCGACCCCGCAGGACGTACGGCGGGGGCCCTGGTGCGTATCCCTCCCACCGAACCGGCGAGGGGGCAGCGGGGCTGCTTCGGGTACGCACCCCGTCCGCCGACCCGGGAACGCACCCCCGGGTCGGCGGACGGGACCGGCCCCAGGCCAGGTCAGGTCAGGCCAGGTCCGAGTACCGACCGACGTTGGGCACCGGCGGGGTGTCCTTGGGCCGCACGCCGATCTTGGACCCCAGCCACACCAGCGGGTCGTACTTGCGGTCCACCACCCGCTCCTTGAGCGGGATCAGCGCGTTGTCGGTGATGCGGATGTTCTCCGGGCACACCTCCGTGCAGCACTTGGTGATGTTGCAGTACCCCAGCCCGAACTCCTCCTGGGCGATGAGCCTGCGGTCGGCGGTGTCCTCGGGGTGCATCTCCAGCTCCGCCACCCGCATGAGGTAACGCGGACCCGAGAAGTGCTCCTTGTTCTCCTCGTGGTCGCGGATCACGTGGCAGGTGTTGTTGCACAGGAAGCACTCGATGCACTTGCGGAACTCCTGCTGGCGTTCCACGTCCTCCTGGCTCATCCGGAAGTCGCCCGGGGCCTTGGCCGGATCCGGTGTGAACGAGGGGATCTCCCGTGCCTTCTGGTAGTTGTACGACACGTCGCACACCAGGTCCCGGACCACCGGGAAGGCGCGCATCGGCGTCACGGTCACCACCTCGTCGTCCTCGAACACGCTCATCCGCGTCATGCACGACAGCCGGGGACGGCCGTTGATCTCCACCGAGCACGAACCGCACTTGCCCGCCTTGCAGTTCCACCGCACCGCCAGGTCGGGGGTCTGGGTGGCCTGGAGGCGGTGCAGCACGTCGAGCACCACCTCGCCCTCGTTGACCTCGACCCGGTACTCGGCGAGCCCGCCCTCGCCCGAACCCCGCCACACCCGGAACACACGCTCGCTCATGACTGGCCCTCCTCGGCCGCGCCGTCCGCCGCCCCCGACGCGGGCAGCTCCTCCTCCGTCAGGTACTTGGCCAGCTCGTCGCGTTCGAAGAGGGCGAGCAGCCCGGCCGGGATGTCGGCGAGCGCGAGCCGCGACAGCGACACCCGGTCGGAGCGGTCGGCCCGCACCGCCAGGTTCACCCGCCGCCACTCGGCCGACATGCCGGGGAAGTCCTCGCGTGTGTGCCCGCCGCGCGACTCGGTGCGCTCCAGGGCGGCCGCGGCCACCGCGCGCGAGACCAGGACCATGTTGGGCAGCGCCAGAGTCAGGTGCCAGCCCGGGTTGTAGACCCGGTCGCCCGGCGCGCTGACCGTGCGCGACCGCTCCGCCAGCTCCTCCAGCCGCTCCAGGGCCCGCTCCATCTCCGGACCCCTGCGGATGATGCCGACCAGGTCGTTCATGGTCTCCTGGAGTTCGGCGTGCAGCGTGTACGGGTTCTCGCCGCCTTCCGCGCTGAGGAAGTGCAGCGCGTACGAGGACGCCTCGTCCGCCGCCCGGTCCAGGAGCCCGGCCGGTGCGGGCCGGTCGCCGAGCCCGTCCACGTAGGCCGCCGCGCCCAGCCCGGCCCGGCGCCCGAACACCAGCAGATCCGACAGGGAGTTGCCGCCCAACCGGTTGGAGCCGTGCATGCCGCCCGCCACCTCACCGGCCGCGAACAGCCCGGGCACGTCGGAGGCGGCGGTGTCGGCGTCCACTCGCACCCCGCCCATCACGTAGTGGCAGGTGGGGCCCACCTCCATGGGTTCGGCGGTGATGTCCACGTCGGCCAGCTCCTTGAACTGGTGGTGCATGGACGGCAGCCGCTTGACGATCTCCTCGGCGGGCAGGCGCGTGGACACGTCCAGGAACACGCCGCCGTGCGGCGAGCCCCGTCCCTCCTTGACCTCGGTGTTGATCGCCCGCGCGACCTCGTCGCGGGGCAGCAGCTCCGGCGGCCTGCGGTGACCCGCGGGGTCGTCGTACCAGCCGTCGGCCTCCTCCTCGCTCTCGGCGTACTGGGAGCGGAACACGTCCGGCACGTAGTCGAACATGAACCGCCTGCCCTCGGAGTTGCGCAGCACGCCGCCGTCCCCGCGCACCGACTCGGTGACGAGGATGCCCTTCACCGACGGCGGCCAGACCATCCCGGTGGGGTGGAACTGGACGAACTCCATGTTGATCAGGGAGGCCCCGGCGCGCAGCGCCAGCGCGTGGCCGTCGCCGGTGTACTCCCAGGAGTTGGAGGTGGTGCGGAAGGCCTTGCCGATGCCGCCGGTGGCCAGCACCACCGAGGGCGCCTCGAACAGGACGAACCCGCCGTCCACCCGGCGGTAGCCGAACGCGCCGACGATCCGGCCCGGCGTCCTTCCGCTCCCGGCCGGGTCCGCACCCGTGTTCCCGCCCGCGTCCACGGCGGTGGCCCCGCCCGAGCCGCCGTCCGGCCGCACGGCCGCGTCCACGGCCGTCGCTCCCGTACCGGCGCCGGGTGCGTCCTCCTCGGTGATGAGCCGGGTGATCGCGGTCTCGGCGAACACGCGGATGCGCGCCTCGGGGTCGCCCAGCTCCGCGGCGTCCTGCTGCTGGAGCGCGACGACCCGCTGCTGGAGGGTGCGGATCATCTCCAGGCCGGTGCGGTCGCCCACGTGCGCCAGCCTCGGGTACTCGTGGCCGCCGAAGTTGCGCTGGCTGATCTTGCCCTCGGCGGTGCGGTCGAAGAGCGCGCCCCAGTACTCCAGTTCGAGGATGCGCTCGGGCGCCTCGCGGGCGTGCAGTTCGGCCATGCGCGGATCGTTGAGGAACTTGCCGCCGCGCACGGTGTCGCGAAAGTGCACGCGCCAGCCGTCGTCGGGGTTGGCGTTGCCCAGGGCGGCTGCGGCGCCGCCCTCGGCCATCACGGTGTGGGCCTTGCCGAACAGCGACTTGGAGATGACCGCGGTGCGCTTGCCCTGCTCGCGGGCGGCGATCGCGGCCCGCAGCCCGGCTCCGCCCGCCCCGATCACCACGACGTCGTAGGCGTACCGGGTGATCCCGGGTTCTGCTGTGGGGGGCATCTGGTCGTGCCTTCCTTCCCCTTGGCTCAGTTGAGGATGCGCAGGTCGTTGATGGTGCCGCTGGCGACCAGGGCGATGTAGGCGTCCGTGAGGATCAGGGTCGCGATGCTCAGCCAGCCGAAGTACATGTGCCGGTGGTTGAGCACGGACAGGCGGCCCCACATCCAGTAGCGGACGGGGTGCCTGCCGAAGCTGCTCAGCCGTCCGCCGAAGATGTGGCGGCACGAGTGGCAGCTGAGCGTGTAGCCCCACAGCATGAGCACGTTGACGAGCATGATCAGGTTGCCCAGCCCGATGCCGAAGCCGCCCTCGGCGCCGTGGAAGAAGGCGATCAGCATGTCCCACGTGTTGATGAGCGTGATGACGAAGGCCGCGTAGAAGAAGTAGCGGTGGCCGTTCTGGACCAGCATCAGGGGGCGGGTCTCGCCGGTGTAGGCGCCGTGGGGCTCGCGCACGGCGCACGCCGGGGGAGAGAACCAGAACGAGCGGTAGTAGGCCTTGCGGTAGTAGTAGCAGGTCAGCCGGAACAGCAGCAGGATCGGCAGGCTGACCAGGGCGTAGGGGATGAGCGGCGGGAACTCCACCGGCAGGCGTCCGAACAGGGCCGCGTCGGGCGCGCACTGCTGCGCGATGCACGGCGAGTAGAACGGGGTCAGGTAGTGGTGTTCCTGGACCCAGTAGTGGTCCTGCTGGAACACCCGCAGGGTCGCGTAGACGACGAAGGTGGCCAGCCCCAGCGCGGTGAGGAGGGGGCCAAGCCACCAGGTGTCGGTGCGCAGGGTTCGTTGGGGGATGCGTGCCCGGCCGCCCCCGGGGCCTGCGTTCTCGGTCGCTGTCACCGTTGTCTTGCACCTCCTGTGGGAAGGTCCCGGTCGGGCGGGGCGCGGTACCCGCCTGCTTCGGCCGCGACCGCTGCGCAGGACGGCCGCGTGGAGGAGCCGTGGCGAACCGTCCCGCAACGCAACGTTAGGGCGTTGTGATCACGGTCACGTCCCGGAGGGCGGGAGGCGTCGGGGAAAGCTATGTGAAATGCGCCACTTCTGAGCGCTTATTTGGGGAGTTTTGTCGCCTTAAGTAGCTAAAAATCCCTTATGGCGGTGGGGTTGCTTCAGGGACGCCGGTGACGTGTGGTAAAGGAGGTTGCCGCCTGAATCCGGCAGCGGTCGCCCCGGAGCGGGGTGCTCCGGCAGGCGCGCGGAGGGCGCGGGTGCCCGGGGCGGGGGCCGTGGAGTGTCCGCCGACGGGTTGCCGGGTTCGGGACGGCCGGAAGCGTTACCGGTGCGGCGCCAGCGGTTCCGGCCCCGTGGCGAAGGGGCGCGGGTGCCCTTCTGGGCGAGTTTGTGGGCGAGGCCTCCGGGAGGGGGCCTGACGGGTCAGTCCGTCCCGCTCTCCGGGAGGGGGCTGCCGGGTCAGCCCATCCCGCCCTCCGGGAGCGGGCCCGGCGGGTCAGTCCGCCCCGTCCTCGGGGGAGAGCAGGACCTCCAGGTCCGGGCCCAGGTCCTGCGGCGACATGCCCAGCAGGTAGCCGTTGAGGTGGCGGCGGAACGCCTCCGCCGAGTGCGAGGGCTCCACGTCCCGGCGCCGCGCCAGCGCCACCGTCCGCAGCAGGCGCGGCCGGGCCAGCGGAGTTCCGCGCAGGCTCTGCCGGTTGCGCAGCACCATGCTCGGCACCACCGCCAACCCCATGCCCGCCTCCACGAACCGCAGCACGGCGTCCATCTCCCCGCCCTCCACGGCCAGCTCGGGCTCGAACCCGGACGCCCGGCACGCGCGCAGCGTCGCCTCGCGCACGTCGTAGCCGCGCCGGAACATCACCAGCGGGCGCCCCCGCAGCTCGGTGATGCGGATCGAGGCCCGCCCGTTGGGGGAGGGGCCCGACATCGGGCTCGCCACCACCAGGTTCTCCCGCAGGATCGGCGTCGTGGAGAAGTCGGGGTCGCTGCTGTGCAGCGGCAGGATGATCAGCGCCAGGTCCAGCTCGCCCCGCCCCAGGTCGCGGATGAGGTCGCGCGAGCCGCTCTCCTCCACCTGGAGTTCGATGCCGGGGAAGCGGGTATGGAAGTCGGCGAGCACGTCGGCCAGCAGCCCCGCGCACAGCGACGGGGTCGCGCCCAGCCGCACGCGGCCCCGGCGCACCCCGGCCAGTTCGGCGACCTCGCGCCGGGCCGTCTCCAGGTCGGCGAGCATGCGCTGGGCGAGCGGAAGCAGCGCCTCGCCGGCCGGTGTGAGTGTGATGTTTCCCCGGGCACGACTGAATAACGGCGCACCCAGCTCCTGTTCGAGGCTGCGGATCTGCTTGCTCAGACTGGGCTGTGCGACGCGCGAAAGCTCTGCTGCGCGGGTGAAATGGCGTGTGCGGGCCACCGCGACGAAGTAGGCCAGCTGCTGGAACTGCATGTTCCATAGCCTACGTCTATCGACTCAAGCGTCCTGATGACTTGGACGCCGACTTAACCAGAACTTACAGTGACAGGCTGTGGCGAACAGTACCTTGACCAAGAAGCGGTCTACGGCCTACGGGTCCACGGTGGCGCTCAAGGCAGCGATGGCGATCACCGGGGCGATCCTCGTGCTGTATTTGATCGCGCACATGTACGGCAACCTGAAAGTGTTCTCGGGCCAGGAGGCTTTTGACGGCTACGCCCACAGCCTCCGGGAGCTGGGCTACCCGCTGCTGCCCGAGAGCGGATTCCTGTGGATCTTCCGCATCGTCCTGCTGGCGAGCGTCCTGATCCACATCTACGCGGCGGTGACACTGTGGGCCCGCGCCCGCAGAGCGCGTCCGGCGGCCCAGCGCTACCAGGTGAAGAAGAGGGTGGCCCGCAGTTACGCCTCCTACACCATGCGCTACGGCGGCGTCCTGGTCGCGCTGTTCGTGGTCTTCCACATCCTGCACCTGACCACGAACACCATCGCCCCCGGCGGCGCGTCCGACAGCCCCTACGAGCGGCTCGTGAACGGGTTCCAGCCCGAGTTCTGGTACGTGACCCTGTTCTACATCCTGTCCGTGATCGCCGTGGGCCTGCACCTGCGGCACGGCATCTGGAGCGCCCTGGCCACCCTCGGCGCCAACCAGGCCAGCCGTCAGGGCAAGCTCAACGCGGTCGCCGTGGGTCTGTCGCTGATCGTGACGGTCGGCTTCCTGCTCCCGCCTCTGGCGGTCACCTTTGGACTGGTGAGTTAATTGTCTGACAACGACTTCTACCGCGTCGGCGACCCGATCCGGGACGAGAAGGCCCCCGAGGGCCCGATCAACGAGCGCTGGGACAAGCGGCGCTTCTCGGCCAAGCTGGTCAACCCCGCGAACCGGCGCAAGCTCTCGGTGATCATGGTGGGCACCGGCCTGGCCGGCGCCTCCGCGGCCGCGACCCTGGGCGAGGCGGGCTACAAGGTCACCTCGTTCTGCTACCAGGACAGCCCGCGCCGCGCGCACTCCATCGCGGCCCAGGGCGGCATCAACGCCGCCAAGAACTACCGCAACGACGGCGACAGCATCTACCGGCTGTTCTACGACACCGTCAAGGGCGGCGACTTCCGCTCCCGCGAGTCGAACGTCTACCGCCTGGCCCAGACCAGCGTCGAGATCATCGACCAGTGCGTCGCCCAGGGCGTGCCCTTCGCCCGCGAGTACGGCGGCCTGCTCGACAACCGCTCCTTCGGCGGCGTGCAGGTCTCGCGTACGTTCTACGCGCGCGGCCAGACGGGCCAGCAGCTGCTCATCGGCGCCTACCAGGCCCTGGAGCGCCAGATCGCGGCGGGCAGCGTCAAGATGCACACCCGCCACGAGATGCTGGAAGTCATCGTCGTGGACGGCCGCGCGCGCGGCGTCATCGTCCGCGACATGGTCACCGGTGAGATCGAGACGCACTTCGCCGACGCCGTGGTGCTGGCCACCGGCGGCTACGGCAACGTGTTCTTCCTGTCGACCAACGCGATGGGCTCGAACGTCACCGCGACCTGGCGCGCGCACCGCAAGGGCGCGCTCTTCGCCAACCCGTGCTACACGCAGATCCACCCGACCTGCATCCCGGTCAGCGGCGACTACCAGTCCAAGCTGACCCTGATGAGCGAGTCGCTGCGCAACGACGGCCGCATCTGGGTGCCCAAGGCGCACGGGGACACCCGCGACCCGCGCCAGATCCCGGAGGAGGAGCGCGACTACTACCTGGAGCGCATCTACCCGGCCTTCGGCAACCTGGTGCCGCGCGACATCGCCTCCCGCGCCGCCAAGAACGTCTGCGACGAGGGCCGCGGTGTGGGCCCCGGCGGTCTGGGCGTCTACCTGGACTTCGCCGACGCCATCGCGCGCATGGGGCAGGACGCCGTCGAGGCCAAGTACGGCAACCTGTTCGACATGTACCAGCGCATCACCGGCGAGAACCCGTACGAGGTTCCGATGCGCATCTACCCGGCCGTGCACTACACCATGGGCGGTCTGTGGGTCGACTACGACCTCCAGAGCTCCATCCCGGGCCTGTTCGTGACCGGTGAGGCCAACTTCTCCGACCACGGCGCCAACCGCCTGGGCGCGAGCGCGCTGATGCAGGGGCTGGCGGACGGCTACTTCGTCCTGCCCAACACCATCAACGACTACCTGTCGTCGGGCCCGTTCGAGGCCCTCGACGAGTCGCACCCCGAGGCCGTGGCGGCCAAGGAGCAGGTGACCTCCCGCATCGACAAGCTGCTCTCCGTCCAGGGCTCCCGCACCGTCGACTCCTTCCACAAGGAGCTCGGCCACATCATGTGGGAGTACTGCGGCATGGAGCGCAGTGAGGAGGGCCTGACCAAGGCCATCGAGCTCATCCGGGCGCTGCGCGCCGAGTTCTGGCGCGACGTCAAGGTGCTGGGAACCAACGAGGAGTTCAACCAGGCCCTGGAGAAGGCCAACCGCGTGGCCGACTTCCTGGAGCTGGGCGAGCTCATGTGCATCGACGCCCTGCACCGCCGCGAGTCCTGCGGCGGCCACTTCCGCGCCGAGAGCCAGACCGAGGACGGCGAGGCGCTGCGTCACGACGACGAGTTCGCCTACGTGGCCGCCTGGGCGTTCGGCGGCGATGACAGCAAGCCCGTGCTCCACAAGGAAGCCCTGGAGTACGAGTACGTCGAGATGAAGCAGCGGAGCTACAAGTGAACATCACCCTGCGCGTATGGCGTCAGAAGGGGCCGGACGACGAGGGTCGGCTGGCCACGTACAAGCTCACCGACGTCTCCCCGGACATGTCGTTCCTGGAGATGCTCGACGTCCTCAACGAGAAGCTCACGCTGGAGAACGAGGACCCGGTCGCCTTCGACCACGACTGCCGTGAGGGCATCTGCGGTGCCTGCGGTGTCGTGATCGACGGTGAGGCGCACGGCCCCGAGCGCACCACGACCTGCCAGCTGCACATGCGCAGCTTCAACGACGGCGACACCATCACGGTGGAGCCGTGGCGGGCCAAGGCGTTCCCGGTCGTCAGGGACCTGGTCGTGGACCGCGGCGCGTTCGACCGCATCATCCAGGCGGGCGGCTACATCAGCGCCCCGACGGGTACCGCGCCCGACGCCCACGCCAACCCGATCCCGAAGCCGGACGCGGACCGCGCGTTCGACGCCGCGACCTGCATCGGCTGCGGCGCGTGCGTGGCGGCCTGCCCGAACGCCTCTAGCATGCTGTTCACCGCCGCGAAGGTCACGCACCTGGGCATGCTCCCGCAGGGACAGCCCGAGCGGGCCTCGCGCGTGGTGAAGATGATCAACCAGCAGGACGAGGAGGACTTCGGCGGCTGCACCAACATCGGTGAGTGCGCCGCGGTCTGCCCGAAGGGCATCCCGCTGGACACGATCTCGCAGCTCAACCGCGATCTGCTGGGCTCGCTCAGCAAGGGCGTCGGCTGACCGCCGTCCCCTGTCGCACCGCACGGGCCGCGCTCCCCCGGGGGCGCGGCCCGTCGCCGTTCGCGGAGGTCACTCCGCCGGACGGCGGGGCGGTTCGGCGTCCTGCTCCACCGTCTTCCGGGACTGCTCCGGGACCCTGTGCGCCTGGCGGCTCGCGACGAAGTCCTCGACGGCGGTGATCACCGCGGCCTCGACGCTGACGCCGTCCCGCTCCGCGACCTCCCTGATCAGGGCATGGAGGCCGTCGTGCATGTGCAGATGCATGTCCATGGCACGAAGGTAGCGGCTGCCGGGTCCGGGCGTGGGGAAAACGCGGAGACCGATGCCTCCGGGCGCGGACGCGGCCCGTCCGCGCGGGCTCAGCCCTCGTGCTCGCGCCAGTGCCGGGGCAGGTCCCCGTACCCGACGCCGATCTCCACGGACTCTCCGTCCAGGCTCCGCACGTCCTCCCAGGCCACGTACCGCTCGTGGCGGCGCATCCAGCCCAGCACCCGGTGCCAGGGGGAGGGCGGCTCCAGCGAGCCCCCGTAGCCGAGGCGGCCCGCGAACGCGCCCCGTCCCAGCACCAGGCCCAGGACGGTGTAGACCTCCCCGTCGCGGCGCACGACCACGTCCTGGACCTCGCTGACCGTCCGGCCGGAGCCGTCCGTGACCCGGCGGCCGAGCAGCTCGCTGAACAGGAACCCGCTCACCGCCCCGCCCCCGGGATCCGGCCGATGACGTTGCGGCTCAGCCACCTCTCCGCCGCGCGGCTCCCCTCGGGCGCGGGAGTGGACAGGCGGGTCGTGGGGGAGAATTCCTCGACGTCGCCCACCGGAATCCGCACGGGCTCGTGCTCGGAGGGCCGTAGCCTCCTCAGCACCGTGCGCCACAGCCTCCCCAGGCGCCCCGAGAGCCTGGGACCCAGGGCGGCGGAGTCGGTGAGCAGCGCCGCCATGGTCGGAGAGGCCCCCTCCTCCCAGGAGAACTCGACGTCGTCCGCCTTGCCCACCGGTTGTCCGTCGCGGTCGACGATCTGTCGGTCCAGCACGGTGAAGCCGATCCGGAACACGGACCCGCGCTCCCGGTCCTTCGGCATCTCACTGCCCCGCTTTCGTGTAGAGCATGAGGGGGACGGCGACGACCGACACCGCGAGCAGCAGGACCAGGTAGACCGAGCCCACGATGTTGGTGAACCGCGAGTTCACCCGGTCGCCCAGGTAGCGGCGGTCGTTGGCGACCACGAAGATCGGCAGGTAGGTGAGCGGCAGCGCCACCGCCGACAGCACGATGCTGTACTCGACCACCTTGACCGGGTCGATCCCGGTGAGGACGAAGAGGGTGCCCGCCACCAGGCCCAGCAGGATGACGGAGTGGAAGAGGGCCGCCCGCACGGGCGGCCGGGTCTTGCCCCAGGGCCAGCCGAAGTACTGGGCCACGCTGTAGCCCGACGCCAGGGCCGACTCCAGCGCGGCGCCGAAGGTGGCCGCGAAGAAGCCCACGACGACCACGACCAGCCCGAGCCTGCCCAGTGCCGCCACCACGGGGAGCGCGACCTGGCCCAGGTCCTCCACGTGGACGTCGGCGGGCATGAGCCAGGCCGCGGCGCAGCCCATGATGGCCAGGGCGAGCAGGCCGCCCACCGGGAAGCCGAAGAAGATGTTGATCCGGGCCGTGGCCAGGTCGCGGGGGGTCCACCGCTCCTCCACCCCGCTGGAGGAGAAGAACAGGACCGAGTAGGGGGTCATCGTCGCGCCGAACAGCGCGATCGCGTAGTAGGACCACACCGACCACTCCTCGTCCGGGGGAGGGGAGGGGCTCGTGGCGCTGGCCGCGAGACCGCCCCAGTCGGGCTCCAGCCGCCACAGGGCGAAGGCGAACACGACCAAGGCCAGGCCGAGCAGCCCGTAGGTCTTCTCCATCCACCCGAACGGCATCCGCCACACGACCACCCAGACCAGGAACCCGGCCACCGGAACCCACAGCAGGTAGTGGACGCTGCTGGCCAGTTCGAGGGCGAGCGCGATACCGCCGATCTGCGCCGACATGGTCAGCAGGGTGATGACGTAGGACGCCAGCAGGTTGGCCAGGCCCGCGCGGGCGCCGAGCCGCTCGCGGACCAGGTCGAAGACGGCCCGGCCGCTGACGGCCGTGACGCGCGCCGCCATCTCGGTGAAGAGCATGATCCCGACGACGCCGAGGGGGATCACCCAGGCCAGGGACATCCCGAAGCGGGAGCCGACCACGGAGGCGGAGACCAGGTCGCCGATGTCCAGGAACCCGCCGACGGCGGTGAGCATGCCCAGGGTGAAGGACAGGAGGATCCTCACCGCAGCTCCTCCTGGAGCTCCGCCAGCGCGTCGGCGGTCCCGCGGAGCGCCTCGGCGGCCCCGGCCACCCCGTCGCGGTCCTCCCGCCCCAGCGCGATGCGCAGGGCGGACAGGCCGTGGACGGCGGCGTCGGACAGGTCCGTCACCTCGTCCCGCAGGCCGTCGCAGCTCGGAGAGGGCGGCTGGAGGGAACCGAAGGTGTCGGTGAGGGACCGGGCCGAATCCTCCGCGTCCTTGGCGCTGACCTCCAGGTAGGGCCGGAACGCCCGGTCGTCCTCGGCCAGTTCCGCGACCAGCGTCCCCGTGCGGACGGCCGACAGCAGGTCCCCGGTGGTCTGCCGGGCGTCGTCGAGGTAGGCGTCACCGGTCAGCGCCGGGGCGGTACAGGCCGCTGACGCCAGCGCGAGGGCCGCCGCCAGGGCGGTGGGAGCGCACCGCGAGAGGAGGCCCCCGGACCTGCGGGGACGCCCCGGACGCGGCCATTCGCTACCCGTCATGGCTCAGGACCCTAACCGCGCGGGGTCCGGCGACCGGGCCCATCCGCGGCGTGTCACCCGGGCGTCCGCGGTGTGTCGGCGGGAGTCCGACGCCGGGCTTGATGACGCTGAGTGTCACCCGGGCGTTCGCGGTGTGTCGTCCGGCGGCCGTGCCGCGCCTCGGGGATGCTGCGGCGCGTCGCCCGCCGAGGCGCGCCGGGCCTCGGGAGTGCCGTGCCGCGCCTCGGGGCGGCAGCCGACGCCCTCAGGTCCGGTAGCGCCGCGCGACCGTGTGGAAGGCCTCCTTGGGCTCCCAGGACGACGGGTCGTCCCCGGCCGTGCGCACCACGCCGAACCCGGCCGCGTCCAGGTCGTACACGGGGTCCTCGCTGTGCGGGAAGCCCGGCATGGCGAACGTGAACACGAACGCGCCGTGCACCCCCCGCTCCCGGTACAGCCCCAGCAGCGCGTCCAGGTACCCGGCCTGCACGGCCTCGTTGCGCGCGGTGCCCCGGCGCAGGCGCGGCGGGTCGGCGAACCAGTTCACCGCGAGGAAGGACGCGGCCCCCCGCAGGTCGGCCCCGTCGTGGGCGCCGCAGCCGAACTCGGTGATCACCAGGGGCTTGCCGCAGCCGTCCCGGAGGGCGTCCAGGCGCCGTTCGTAGGCGTCGGCGTCGGTCCCGAACCGGTACAGGTTCACCCCGGCCAGGTCGAAGCCCGACCAGTCCACCTGCTCCCAGGCCCCGGCCCCGTAGGTCACCGGCCCCCCGAAGTGCTCACGGGCCACGTCCAGGGCCGCGGCGAGCAGCGAGGCGAGCCTGCGCCGCATCCTCCGTTCGAAGGGGCGGCGCAGCCACGGGCGGGTCACGAACTGGAGGCGGCCGAGTTCGCTCCGGCCGGGGAGCGGGCCGGGGGAGGTCAGCGAGAACTCGGTGCCGACCATGAGGGTCACGCGGCCGGGGTGCTCCAGGCGCAGTTCCTCGGCCATGCGGGCGGTGGCGGCCAGGTGCTCCAGCCGCTCCGCGAGCGGCGGGTTCTCCGGCTGCGGACGCACCCACACGTCCAGGCCCGCCTCCAGGGCGGCGCGCGCGGCTGCCCGCTGCCGTCCGGTGTCGGCGCCGATCAGCATCACCGAGGTGCAGTGCAGGTCCTCGCGGATGACGCGCATGTCGCGCGCCGCCGCGTCCTCGGAGACGTTGTCGGTGTGGTGGGAGATTCCTCGGATGTCCACGCGCCCATCCTGTCAGGGGGCGCGGGGGATCAGAAGGCCCCGATCCGTCCGGGTTCCGTCCCGGGCCCGTCCCCGGTCGGCCTCCGCGTGCGCCGGGACCCCGGAGGTACCGGACCCCGGAGGCGCAAGGCTCCGGAGACGGCGGGGGCGGCGGACCGCCGGGCTCCGGGAGGCGTCGGAACGCCCGGGGCGGCGGACCGCCGGACGAGCGGACCTCAGAAGGCGGCGGGGCGCAGCATGCAGTAGGTCGAGGGGGCCGCCGGGGGGTGGACCGCCCGCACCACCCGGAAGTCGTAGCCCTCGTAGTAGCCGATGTCCGCCGGGTCCGCCGTCTCCAGGTAGACCGGCACGCCGTCCGCGTCGGCCCGGGCCAGGCCCTCGCGCAGCAGCCGCGCCCCCGTGTCGGTCCCGTCCGTCGCCGGGTCGGCGCCCAGCACGCACAGGTACCAGTGCGGACCCTCCGGCACGGACGCCCTGACCTCGCCGTTGTACCAGGTCAGCTCAGGCAGCCGGGACAGCCCCACCAGGCTGAACCAGTGCGGCAGCGACCGCAGCGGGACCGCGGCTCCCTCCCGACCCGCGCCGGGCGGGGTCCACAGGGCCGCGCCCCGTACCACCGGGACGCGCGCGGGGCCCTCCGGGGACTCCGCCACGGTGGCGTGGCCGCCGGGGACGTGCCCGAACCCGGCCAGCAGCGCGCACGCGCGGAAGTTCTGCGCCATGCGCAGGTCGTCGTCCGGGAAGAGCCACCGGAAGAGCGGGTCGTGGTAGAGGGCGCGGCCCAGAACCCGGGCCACGGCGGGCACGTCGTTCATGGTCGCGGTGCGGACCGGCTGTACCGCTGTGGGGGTCACGGGCGCTGCCTCTTCCCTGGGGCCGGGGTCCCCCTGTGCCTGGGGCTCCGATCACCGCTCATGGTAGGGCGCGCGACCGTCGCGGGTGGGGCGTTTTCCCGGGAAAGGACGGCTCTCCGGGAAGGGACGGACCCCGGGAGGGGGCAGCGGGTTCGCGGGGCCTCAGGAGGGTTCGCGCAGCAGGAAGTAGTTGGTTCCCGCCTCGGGGCTCTGCGCCTCCCGGACCAGCCGGAACCCGAACCGCTCGTAGAAGCCGACGGTCTTGGGGTTGAGCGTCTGGGTGAACACCGGCAGGCCCTGGGAGTCGGCGCGGTCCAGACCCGAGGTGAGCAGCCCGCCGCCGACGCCGGTGCCCACGGCGGCCGGGTCCACGCCCAGCGCCGCCAGGTACAGGTGGGGCTCCTGGGGCGCGGCCAGCTTCCACTCGGCGAACACGCGCACGAACGCGGCCAGCCGGGTACGGCCGATCAGGGGACCCCAGTGCGGCCAGGTGCGCAGCGACACCAGCTGGCCCTCGGGGTTGGCGGTGGGCGGAGCCCACAGCGCCGCGCCGCGCACCACCGGCGCGTCCTCGCTGCCGTCCCTGGTCTCGGCGACCCGTGTGTCACCCGAGGGGACGTAGCCGAAGCCCGCGGTCAGGGCGAAGAAGCGGCGGGTCCGGGCCATCCGCATCTCGTCGTCGGGGAACAACCACCGGAAGAGCGGGTCCTCCTGCGCTGACCTGGCCAGAACGCGCGCGACACCGGCGACGTCGTCGATCGTGGCGGTACGGGAGGCTGCTGTGACGGTTGGACTCATCCCGAAATCTCTCTGATAGGGGCCTTTCGACCATGGTAGATCACGGAACCATCACGACAGTGCCGTGGTGGGTGCCGGGGCGTCCGCGGAGAAGGCGGCCGGGACCGGCTGGTCGAACACGTGGGCCCGCACCCAGGCGTGCATGGCGATCGCGGCCGCGGCCCCGGCGTTGATCGACCGGGTCGAACCGAACTGGGAGATCGACAGCACCGCCCGGCACACCCGCCGCACCTCCTCGGAGAGCCCCGGGCCCTCCTGCCCGAACACCAGCACGGCGTTCCTGGGCAGCGGGTAGGTCTCCAGCGGCACCGAACCCGGCAGGTTGTCCACGCCGAGCAGCGCCAGACCGCGCTCCTCGGCCCACGCCACCAGCGCCTCGGTGTCGGGGTGGTGGTGGACGTGCTGGTAGCGGTCGGTGACCATCGCGCCGCGCTTGTTCCAGCGGCGGCGGCCCACGATGTGCACGGCCGCGCACCCGAACGCGTTGGCGGTGCGCACGACCGAGCCGATGTTGAAGTCGTGCGTCCAGTTCTCCACGGCGACGTGGAAGGGGTGGCGCACGGTGTCGAGGTCGGCGACGATCGCCTCGCGCCGCCAGTACCGGTAGCGGTCCACGACGTTGCGGCGGTCGCCGCCCGCGAGCAGTTCGGGATCGTAGTGGTCGCCCTCGGGCCAGGGGCCCTCCCACGGGCCCACGCCCACCTCGCGCGCCTCGTCCTCGCCGACTCCGTCCGCGGGCTCGCGGGAGGCGGGACCGCGGACGGAGCCGGAGGGAGGGGACTGGGGTGCGGGGTGCTCGTTCATCCGTTCCAGCTTACGAACGCTCCGCGGTGGGACCTCCTACAGGTGGATGTCCCCGTGGAAGTCGCGGCCCTGGAACACGCGCGCCCTGCCGCTGACGTCCCCCTGGATGCTGTTGTGCACGGCTCCGTCGCCCTCCTGGACGAACTCGCGGCGCAGTTCCCCCATCAGCGCGCGCACGGCGGGGTCCTCGCCCTCCGCCCGCTCCAGGTGCGCGGCGACGGCGGCAAGCGCCTCGGGGTCCTCCGGCTCCAGGAGTGCGTCGTCCAGGACCTGCTGGGATTCGGGGTCGGAGCGAAAGCGCGCGAAGACCGCCTTGCGCAGGGACTTGAAGGCGGCGACGGTGCCTTCGGTCGCCGCCTCGGTGATCTTGCCGACCGCGCCGGTGACGACGGCGGCGGCGATGGCGAGGGTGACGGGATCGGCCACGGGGGCTCCTTCGTGAGGGAGGTTGCGTTCCGCGACCCAGTCTTCCCCCTCAGGCGCGGCGCTGTCTCCTCCTCGCGACGAGGAGCGCCACCCCGCGCCAGCCGAGCATGGTCGCGGCGAGGAACAGGGAGGTGACGATGACGAAGCTGGTCGGGGCGCCCTCCCCGAGGAACACGCGCACCGCCATCCCGCCGACCACGGTCACGGCCCACACGAACAGGCCCGTCGGCCAGATCCGGACAGGGGCGGTCCAGGCGCGGGTCACCGCCCAGCCCAGGACGGTCGCGGCGGCGAAGGGCCACGCGGTCCAGGCGATCTCGGCCAGGGCCGTGCCGGTCCCGTGGTCGGTCCTGCCGATCACGACGAAGGCCAGCACGCAGACCAGGTCGGCCAGCAGCGCGGCGAGGGCGCGCGGAGCGGTGGAGGAACGCATACGGCCAGGCTATGCCCGGGCCGCGGGAACGGCCGGGCGGGGCGGGCGCAGCGCCGCGTCGGCGGAGCGCGGATTCCGGTCCCGGCCGCTCCGGCGGCGGTCGGGGAACCGGGGGACCGGGTGGAGCGGACGAGAACCATGACCGTCGCGGCCGTGTCCTAGGTTGGTGATCGCCTACCGCTCCGGCCTCCGGCACTGTTCGTGCCCCCGCGGTCCCATCCGAACCCCCGACAACAGAAGGTCGTCCACGCCACATGAGCGCTGCCCCCTCGCCCATGCACCCCGGTTCCACGCCGCCTCCCCTGCCGCCCGGTGTGCTACCGCTCGCCTCCGACGAGCCCCGGCGCGTCGGCCCCTTCCGGGTGGTGGGCCGGATCGGCTCGGGCGGCATGGGCGTGGTCTACGCGGCGCTGGACGACGCCGACCGGCGGGTGGCGGTCAAGTGCGTGCACCGGGTCTACGCGGGCGACGGTGAGTTCCGGGAGCGCTTCGCCCGGGAGGTCGCCCTGGTGCGTCGGGTGCGCGCGGCCTGCGTGCCCGGCTTCCTGGGCGCCGACACCCGTGCCGAGGTCCCCTGGCTGGCCACCGAGTACGTCCCCGGACCGACCCTGGACGCCCGTGTGCGGGCCCGCGGACCGCTCACCGGAGCGGCCCTCACCGCGTTCGCGCTGGGCGTGGCCGAGGCCCTGACCGCGATCCACGGCGCGGGCGTGGTGCACCGCGACCTCAAGCCCGGCAACGTGATCCTGTCTCCGAGCGGTCCGAGGGTGCTGGACTTCGGTATCGCGCGGACGGTCGACGGCACCGCGCTCACCCGGACCGGCGGTCTGGTCGGCACACCGGGTTGGACCTCCCCGGAGCAGTACGCAGGCGGTGAGGCCACCGACCGCTCCGACATGTTCGCCTGGGGCGGGTTGACGGCCTTCGCCGCCACCGGGCGCAACCCGTTCGGCGCGGGCGGCACCGACACCCTGGTGCCGCGCGTGCTGTCGGAGCCGCCTGATCTGGAGGGCCTTCCCAGGGCCCTGCGCGCACTGGTGGAGCGGGCCCTGGACAAGGACCCCGCGCGGCGGCCGGACGCTGCCGCCGCGCTGCGGGAGACGGCCGCGCTGCTGCGCGCCGCCCCGGGCGGGACGGGGGCCTCCGGTGCGGTGGGTGCCTTCGGGCCGGGCGCTCCCGGGGCCGACGTGTCTCCGGTGGGTGCTCCTGCGGCCGACGTTCCCGGGACCGACGTTCCTCCGGCGGGCGCGCCCACGACCGGTGCCGCTCCGGCGGACGCTTCCGGGGGCGCTGCCACCGGTCCCGGTACGGACCCCGGTGCGGACCTTCCCCGGCTCGTGGCCCGGGCCTGGACCGGCGCCGTCGACCCCGACCACGGCCGGACCGACCTCTGGCGCTTCCACGCCCCGCCCCGGCGCTCCTGGGCGCGCCGCAACCAGCGGCCCCTGGCGCTCGGCGCGGCCGGACTCGCGCTCGCCCTGCTGGCCGGAACGGGGCTGACCGCCCTCTCCAGGGGCGGGGACGAGGGGCCCGCGGCGACCGGCGGCGGCACCTCCGCCCCGGACACCGCCGACGGCGACGGCGCGGGACAGGGCGGCGCGGGGGAGGACGTGCCCGCCGAGTACCGGGACCTGTACGCCACCGGGACCGCGGCCGTGGAGTCCGTCCCCGGCGACAGCGCCCAACTGGTCCGCACGCTCGAACCCGCGGAGGGGGAGGGCGAGGCACTGGACCAGCTGCGGCTGACCCTCACCCGCGGCGAGCGCTTCACCAACTCGATCACCGTCACGGCCACCGCCGAGTACCTCCCCGACTTCGGCGGCCTGAGCGTCCACAACGACGACTTCGCCTGGGTGAGCCAGATCACCCCCGAGCAGGACCACCTCGACTTCTCCCGGCCCGGCAGCAGGGGCGTGCTCGCCGAACTCGACCCGGACAACCCCGTGGCCGAGTTCACCGTGACGATCGTCGGCGCCGTCACCTTCGGCGTCTTCTACTACCTGCCCGCCGAGGCCCTGGACGAGGAGCAGCGGATCGCCCCCGGCTACCCCGGCGGCTTCTGCCACGTGGCACCGAACCCGGGCGACGAGCAGTCCTACCCCGGCTTCACCGACTCGCCGGGGCTCGCCCCGCACGACGCCGCCCTGGTGGACGGCGTCCCCGTCAACAGCTGCGCGTACCAGGAGTCCGACCCGTTCTCCTGAGCCGCGCCCACCGCCTTCGACCCCCGACCCCCAGGAAGGGCCCACGTTGACCACAGCGACCACTCCCGCCTTCGACCGGAAACGGCTTCCCCCCGGCGTGGAACCGCCCACCGGGTCCGACCCCGAGCGCATCGGCGGCTACAGCGTGGTCGGCCGCGTCGGGGCGGGCGGTATGGGGGCCGTCTACGCGGGCCTGGACGCGGGCGGCGGCTGCGCCGCGGTCAAGGTCGTCCACGCCCACTTCGCCGCCGACCCCGACTTCAGGGCCCGGTTCGCCCGAGAGGTGGAGATGGTCAGGCGGGTGCGCGCCGCCTGCGCGCCCGCGTTCCTGGACGCCGACACGCGGGCTGACACGCCGTGGCTGGCCACCGAGTACGTGCCCGGACTGACCCTGCGCCAGCACGTGCGGCGGCACGGACCGCTCTCCGGGGGCGTCCTGCTGGCCCTGGCCGTCGGCCTCGCCGAGGCGCTCACCGCGATCCACGCGGCGGGCGTGGTGCACCGCGACCTCAAGCCCGGCAATGTCATCCTGGCCCCGAGCGGCCCCAAGGTGCTCGACTTCGGGATCGCCCGCGCGGTGGAGGGCACCGCGCTCACCCGCACCGGCGGCCTGTTCGGCACCCCGGGGTGGGTGGCGCCGGAGCAGTACGAGGGGCGGGCCGCCAGCGACCGCTCCGACATGTTCGCCTGGGCGGGCCTGGTCGCCTTCGCCGCCACCGGCCGCGACCCCTTCGGCCGGGAGTCCGCCGAGGTGGTCTCCCACCGGGTCCGCAACGGCGAGCCGGACCTGGACGGGGTGCCGCCCGAACTCCTGGACCCGGTGCGGCGGGCGTTCGACAAGGACCCCGGGCGCAGGCCCACGGCGGCCGAGGTGGTCACCGAGCTCACCTCCGGCTGGAACGCCACCCGGGTCCAGCCGCTCCAGGGCGACCCGGTCACCGAGGTCGTCCCCGGCCTGCTCGCCACCGAGTGGCGGGGCGTGGAGGCTCCCACGCCCCGCCGGGTGCGCCGGTCCGGCCGGGTCCGCCGGTCCGGCCGGACGCCGCTGCTCGCGGCCACCGCGGCCGTCCTGGCCGCCGCGCTGGTCGGAACCTGGCTGGTCGTGCGCCCCCAGGACGGCCAGGAGGCCGCGGGCGGTGGAGCCGCCGACGGGGGAACCGAGACCGGAGACGACACCGGCACCGGCGGGGGCGCGGCGGACACGGGGGAACCCGCCGTGCTGGCCGACCCCGAGAACGCGGAGGCGGTGGTGGGCGAGGCCGTCGAGCTGGCCCTGGGCGCGACGAGCTTCACGGCCTACTCCGCGACGAGGGACGCCGAGATGGGCACGGGGGGCACGACCAGCTACGCCTACACCGAGGACCCCGAACCCAGGTACTTCCAGAGCCTCTACGCGGGACCGGCCACCTACATCACCCTGGAGATCGGAGAGGGGCCCGACGACGTCCTGGCCCGCACGGACTCCAACCTGGTCGGGGTGGTCGAGGGCGCGTACTACCGCCCCACGCCGGAGGAACTGGAGGAGGGGCCCCGGGCGGGCTGGACGACCACCGTGGAGTCCCTCCGGGCCGTCCTCGGCGAGGGGAGCCAGGTCAGCTACCAGGGGGAGTCGGCGCCCCCCGTCACCGACTACCCCGAGGACATGACCGAGGGCATGGACCTGGCCGGGCGCACGGGGCACCACTACACCGGAACCTACGTCGGGGAGGCGGCCCTGGCCCCGGGCCAGCAGGAGGCGGAGCTCACCTTCGACCTGTGGATCGGCGAGGACGGCTACCCGCAGCACTTCCAGACCTACGAGTCCTCGGAGGAGGAGGGCATCAACGGCGCCTTCATGACCGGGCACTCCACGACCGTCGGCTTCTTCCAGTTCAACGGACCCGTGGAGGTCGAGGTCCCCGAGGAGTCGGAGATCGCCGCCAGCCGCGAGGAGGCGGCCCCGCAGACCGGGACCGGCTGAGCGCCGCCCCGCACGCGGGCGCCCGTGAGGACCCCGGGAGGGGTTCCGGGGGCGGCAGCGCCGCCGAACCCGCCCGGGTGCCGCGCCCTCGCGCGCGGCACCGGGGTGGGACGGGCGCTACCCCTCGCCGCGCAGGTTCTCCTTGAGGAACTCCACCTGGAGCAGCATCAGGTTCTCCGCGACCGTCGGGTCCGAGGGCGAGTGCGTCACCCCCGACAGCGGCAGCACCGTGTGCGGGCGCCCCGCCGCCATCAGCGCCGACGACATCCGCTGCGTGTGCGCGAAGGCCACGTTGTCGTCCGCCAGTCCGTGGATCATCATCAGCGGGCGCTCCAGCTTGGCCGCCTCCGCCAGGAGCGAGCTGCGCCCGTAGGCCTCCGGCTCGCCCCCGGGGGTGCCCAGGTAGCGCTCGGTGTAGTGGGTGTCGTACAGCTCCCAGTCGATGACCGGCGCGCCCGCCACCGCCGCGTGGAACACGTCCGGGCGGCGCAGCACCGCCAGCGCCGCCAGGTAGCCGCCGAACGACCAGCCGTGGATGCCCACCCGCGACACGTCCAGGAAGTCGAACCGCTCCGCCGCGTCCTCCAGCGCCGCCACCTGGTCCTCCAGGACCGGTGCGGCCAGGTCGAGGTGGACGCTCTGCTCCCACTCCACCCCGAGGCCCGGGGTGCCCCGGCCGTCCGCGATCAGCACCGCGAACCCCTGTTCGGCGTACCACTGGGCGGTCAGGTACGCCCCGCGCGCGTTGAGCACCCGCTGGGCGTGCGGGCCGCCGTAGGGCGCCATCAGCACCGGCAGCGGACGCAGCCCCTCCCGGTACCAGGACGGCAGCACCAGGGCGCTCGGGATCCGGCGCTCACCGGCGCGCCAGAACTCCACGCGCGGCTCCGGCAGGTCCGGGGCCTCGGCCAGGCTCTCGATCTCCGAGCAGGACCGGCGCGTCTCGGTACCGGCGCCGCGCAGCACCACCGTGTGCGCGCCCGGGAAGTCCATCGACCGGTGCTGCACCACCAGCGTGTCACCGCGCAGCCGCCCCGAGCGCAGACCGCTGTGCGCGCCCGAGTCCGCGGACCTGCTGCACCCGTGCCCGGGCACCTCCACCGGCGCGGCCAGACCCGTGCCCAGCTCGACCAGCCACAGCGACACGTCCCCGGGGCTCCCGGCGGGCGACCCCGAGTACAGGAGCCGGTCGCCGTCCACGTCCACCACCCCGCGCACGTACACGTCCGGGGGGCTGACCGGGGTGTCGCCGACGTAGACCCGGCGCTCGCCCCCGGCCTCGCGGCCGATCCACACCAGGTCGCCCGCACCGGTGAAGGCGGGCACGCCCGGCATCAGCTCGACCCACACGCCGTCGGACTCGGTGCGCGACTCCACCACCAGGCCGGTCGCGGGATCGGCGCTGAACAGGGTCAGCGTGCGCTGGTCGCGGCTCTGCGCGGTGAACACCACGGTCGGTGTGCCGTCCGGCCCGGTCGTCCACCCGACCGTGGCCAGGTAGGGCAGGGCCTCGCGGTCCCACTCGACCCAGACCGGTTCGGGCCGCCCGTCCCCGCGCGGACCGACCCGGAACACGGCCAGGCGAACGTCGGCGTTGGCGCCGCCCGCGGGCGGGTAGCGCAGGGCCGTCGGCTCCTGGGCGGGGTTGCCGGGGTCGGAGACGTACCAGGTGTTCACCCCGGACTCGTCCACGCGCGCGACGGCGAGCGCGGAGCCGTCCGGAGCCCACCAGAAGCCCCGGTAGCGTCCCATCTCCTCGGCGGCCACCAGCTCGGCCAGGCCCCACGTGACGTCGGGGCCGTCCGGTTCGACCACCGGGCGGTCGCCGTGGTCCGGTTCGGCGGCGGCGATGTCCAGGACGCGCACCGCGCCGCCGCTGACGTAGGCGACCCGGTCACCCGCCGGGCTGATGCGCGGGTCCACGACGGGGGTGGCGGCGGGCAGTTCGCGCGGAGCGGTGTCGTCGCCGACCAGGTCGACGTAGAACAGCCGTCCGGACAGGGCGAACACCGCGCGGGTGAACGCCTCGTCCACCGAGTACGACACGATCCCGCCGCCGCTCTCGCGCAGCCGCTCGCGGCGGGCCCGCTCCTCGGGCGGAAGGTTCTCGTCGTCGGCGCCCAGGGAGCGGGGGTCGGCGACCACCGTGTCCGTTCCCGTCCCTTCCGTGTCGTGCACCCACAGGCAGGTGGCCTTGTCCACCCCGTCGCGCCCCCGGAGGAAGGCGACGCGCCGTCCGTCCGGCGAGATCTGGAACGCGCGGGGGACACCGATCGAGAAGCGCTGCGTGCGGGCCTGTTGGCGAGGAAAGCTCATCTGTTTGTTGGGCGTGGACACCCCGTCCTTCAGGGCGGGGAGGAAACGCCCTCTCCCTTCTCGTGACTTTCTGTTGGGTTTGGCTCACGCGATCGCAGGGCGGTCGCTACGGTGTGTGCCATGGCCAGGAAGAGCGTGAAGCGGGCCTATCGGTACCGCTTCTACCCGAGCGATGCGCAGGCGGCTGAGCTGTCGCGCACGTTCGGGTGCGTGCGCCTGGTCTACAACAAAGCCTTGGCCGAACGCACCGCCGCCTGGCACCAGCGCCGGGAGCGGGTGGGCTACTCCCACACCTCGGCCATGCTCACCGCCTGGAAGAGGACCGAGGAGCTGTCCTTCCTCACCGAGGTCTCGTCCGTCCCGCTCCAGCAGACGCTGCGCCACCTGCACACCGCCTTTCGCAACTTCTTCGACCGGCGTGCGCAGTACCCGCGGTTCAAGTCGAAGAAGACGTCGCGCGCCAGCGCGGAGTACACCCGGTCCGCCTTTCACTACCGCGACGGGCAGCTGACCCTGGCCAAGATGACCGAACCCCTGGACATCGTGTGGTCGCG
>NZ_KB906886.1:0-46603 GCF_000381685.1 Nocardiopsis sp. CNS-639 | reverse complement strand
CAGTCGATGCCAGCGTCGTTCAAGGTGCGGGCCAGGGCGAAACCGGTGGGCCCGGCCTCGTAGACGGCCCGGACCAGGCCGGGCAGGGTATGAAGCCAGTTCAAGATCTGGGCGTGGTCGCTGGTGAGTTTGGTGGTGGTGATTTCGCCGGTGGGGTCGTGGATCGCGCACGCGGTGGTGGAGCGGGCGTGCACGTCCAGTCCCACGGTCGTAGGCTCGAAAGACACCGGGACCTCCCACACATGTAGGCACTACCGTCCAGGTTCTGCCTGGTCGGCAACCCACGGCAACGTGTGAGCGGGGTCCCGGCCCTTCAGCGAACCCTCCCTACATACCGTCTAGCGCGCCCGGAGCCGCCGGGGGAGCCCGCGGCCCCCGCTCCCGGACCGGAGAACAGACGGACGACCCCGACCCCCGCGCGGGCCCGTTCGCCTTCGCACCCGAGGTGTCCGCGTGCGGATCCGCCGCGGCCGGACCCGACCGCCGTGGTCGCGGCCGTGCGGGACACGGCGGGCTCACGACACCCGACCCGAGAAGAGGAAAGCACCCGATGACGACGTGGACGAGCGAGGAGCTCGCCAGGATCACGGACGCGGAGGAGCTGCGGCTCGCGCCCCTGCGCGTCGACGGTAGACCGGACAGCCGCGGGCGCGTCTGGGTCGTGCGTGACGGCGACGACCTCTACGTCCGCTCGCTGAGCGGACGCGTCTCCGACTGGTACCGGAGCACCCGGGTGCGCCCCAAGGGCCGCGTCCGGGTCGGCCGGGTCGCCAGGAACGTGGTCTTCGTCGACGCCGACCCCGGCCTCAAC
Organism: Nocardiopsis sp. CNS-639; assembly: GCF_000381685.1. Classification (NCBI taxonomy): domain Bacteria; kingdom Bacillati; phylum Actinomycetota; class Actinomycetes; order Streptosporangiales; family Nocardiopsidaceae; genus Nocardiopsis; species Nocardiopsis sp. CNS-639. Next base: position 45,792 of record NZ_KB906886.1, on the reverse strand, counting down.
GACCGGATCGACGCCGCCTACCGCGCCAAGTACGGCCACTACGCCACCAGCCGCCTCAGGGCCATCACCAGCCCCGAGGCGGCAGCCACGACCCTCCGTCTCGTGCCCTACCCCGACTGCCGCCGGTCCGGCTCCCAACGGCACGCGGGCTGCTGAGGGCCGCGTCCGGGTGCGGCGCCCCCGCCCCGTGCACAACCGGTCCGCCCCGGGCGCGGCGTGGGATGATGGCGTCCATGGCCGACAGGGACGCACAGGAACAGCGGTTGCGCGACATCGCCGCCATCCGCCGTGTCCGCGACAGGATCGACCGCGAGTACGCCCAGCCCCTCAACGTCGAGGCACTGGCCCGCGGGGCGCACATGTCGGCCGGACACCTGAGCAGGGAGTTCCGCCGCGTCTACGGTGAGTCGCCGTACTCGTACCTGATGACCCGGCGGATCGAACGGGCGATGACGCTGCTGCGGCGCGGGGACCTCAGCGTCACCGAGGTCTGCTTCGCGGTGGGCTCGTCCTCGCTGGGCACGTTCAGCACGAGGTTCACCGAGCTGGTCGGCGTGCCGCCGAGCGTCTACCGCCGCGACCACTCGCGTGCGGCGGCGGGTATCCCGCCCTGCCTGGCCAAACAGGTGACCAGACCGGTCAGGAATCAAGAAGCGCGCTCCCCGTAGCCGGACCTAGCGTTGGGGGCATGGACATCACCATTCACCACGCCTTCCTGCCGCACACCGACGCCGAGGCCGCCCTGGGCTTCTACCGCGACCTCCTCGGGTTCGAGGTCCGCAACGACGTCGGCTACGAGGACATGCGCTGGATCACCGTCGGGCCGGTCGGACGGCCCGCGACCTCCATCGTGCTGCACCCGCCCGCCGTCGACCCCGGCGTCACCGAGGACGAGCGCCGCACCGTCCTGGAGCTGATGGCCAAGGGCACCTACACCGCGATCACCCTGGCCACCGACGACCTCGACGGCCTCTTCCAGCGCCTGGAGGCCGCCGGGGCGGACGTGGTCCAGGAACCCATCGACCAGGACTACGGGGTCCGCGACTGCGCCTTCCGCGATCCGTCCGGCAACCTCGTGCGCGTCAACCAGACCGTCTGAACGCAGGGTCGTACGGACCCCCGTACGACCCTGCGGCCCGGCCGGTACCGGCCGGGCCGCGCGACCGGTTCCGACCCCTCTCCCGCAGGGGCGGACGGTCAGCCGCCGTTGGACTGGCGGATCCCCTCGGCGAGCGCGTCGAAGGAGTAGACGAACCCGCCGTCGTCCCCGCTGACGGTCATGTAGGCGTCGGTCGTCCCCGGCGCGATGGCCACGTTGGTGGCCGAGTACAGCCCCTCGGCGGCGTCGTCGGGGACGCCGACCGTCGCCAGGTGCTCACCGAGCGGGCTGTACACGAAGACGCGCGGCTGGCCGTGGACGGCCTGGTAGAGGTTGCCGTCGGCGTCCACCGCGATGGAGTCGATCCGGCTCGTGCCGCCGTCGAAGTACAGGGCCGCGTGGGAGGTCTCCACCTCGGTGCCGTCCTCGTTCAGCGCGTAGTGGTCGACGCGGTTGGCGCCGTACTGGCCGACCCACAGCCCCGAGAAGTCCGCGGTGAACGAGATGCCGTTGGGCGCGGGCAGCTCCTCGGCCAGGACGGTCGCCTCCGCGGTGTCGCGGTCGACGCGCACGACCCTGCCCCGGGCCTCCCACGCCGGGCCGTCGAACCCGGCCGAGTCGCTGACGTACATGTTCCCGGCCTCGTCGAAGGCCAGGTCGTCCGGGTTCATCGGCGCTCCGTCGACCTCCCCGGAGAAGAACGTGGTGTGGTCCCCGCCCTCGGGAGTGATGCTGTCGATCCTGCCTCCGGCGAAGTCGGTCAGGTAGAGCCGGTCGTCGTGCGGACTGAACTGCGCCGAGGTGTAGGCGCCGGTCTCGTCGGTGAACACCGGGGACACCTCCCGGGTCGCGGTGTCCACCCGGAGCACCTTGGGCTCCCCGGCGGGGGCGGTGACGTCCACGACGAGCAGGCGCCCGTCGGCGTCGAAGGTCGGGCCTTCGAGCAGGGTCATCCCCGTCTCCTCGTGGACGGAGGTCACCTGGACCAGGAGGTCGGCGGTGCGCTCGGTTCCGCCGTCCTGGCCGTCCTCGCCGGTGGCGGCGGGGGCGGCGCATCCGGCCGCCGCGCCGGTCAGGGCCAGTGCGGCGAGTGCGCGGGCGGCCACCGTTCGTCGCGGCCTGGGGCAGTGCTGTTCCATACGGTTCCCTCGGGGTCTGGGATCAGGTGTCTGGGGGCCGGGAGCGTGTTCGGCGCACGTCCGCCCCGCCGCGCGGCGAGGCGGACATGCGCCGAACACGCCCTGGAGGGTGGGCGCTCAGGAAGGGGCGCCCACGGAGGCGTCCCGGCCGGGGCGGCCGGGCCGGCTAGGACCGCGCGTCCAGGACCTCGTGCATGCGGCTCCCGCGCCAGTCGGCCAGCAGCCGGTGGAAGGCCACGGGGCCGGGGCTGTAGGAGAACCCGCCGTGCACGCCCGCGCCCTCGCGGTTGTAGTAGCCGGGCGTGCACTCGGCCTGGAACGCCGAGTTGTCGTGCGCGCTCTCCCGGACGGTCCGCCCCCACGCGTCGGCGGCCTCCTGGGAGGGCTCGACCACCGGGGCTCCGGTCTTGCGGGCCTCGGCGACGACGGCGGCGATGTGCTCGGCCTGCTCCAGCAGGATGTGCGCGAAGTTGACCGAGTTGGCGTTCTGGAGCGCGCCCAGGTGGAACAGGTTCGGGAACCCGTTGCTGTAGAAGCCGTGCAGCGTGCTGGGCCCGCGGCTCCAGGAGCCCAGCAGGTCGCGCCCGCCGCGCCCGCGCACCGGCAGCGTTCCCGACATCACCCCGGACACGCCCACGTCGAACCCGGTGGCGAAGACGACGCAGTCCACGGGGTACTCGGTGTCCCCGACCACGATCGCGTCCTCGGTCATGCGGGTGACGCCGCCGTGGTCGGCGGTGTCCACCAGGGTGACGTCGGGCCGGTTGAAGGTCTGGAGGTAGTGGTCGCTGAAGCAGGGCCGCTTGCACATGTAGCGGTACCAGGGTTTGAGCAGCTCGGCCGTGGCCGGGTCGTCCACGACCTCGTCCACGCGCGCCCGGATCTGGTTCATCTTGCGGGCGTCCACGAGTTCGTCGATCCGCTCGCGCTCCTCGGCCGGGACGCTGGTGTCCAGTGCGCCGGAGATCATCTTGCGCTGGAGCCGGGCGGTGGAGGTCCAGCCGTCGCGGGTCAGGTCGGTCTCGACCCGCTCGCCGGAGACGATCGCCAGGAAGTTCTCCATGCGCTCGCGCTGCCAGCCGGGCTTGAGGGAGGCCGCCCACTCCGGGTCGGTGGGGCGGTTGTCGCGCACGTCCACCGAGGAGGGGGTGCGCTGGAACACGTACAGGTGCCGGGCGTCGCGGCCCAGGTGCGGGATGACCTGCACGCCGGTCGCGCCGGTGCCCACGACCGCGACCCTCTTGTCGGCGAGGCCGGTGAGGCCGCCGTTCTGGTCGCCGCCGGTGTAGCCGTAGTCCCAGCGACTCGTGTGGAAGGTGTGGCCCCTGAAGGTGTCGATCCCCGGGATGCCCGGCAGCTTGGGCTGGGTGAGCGTGCCCGAGGAGGTGATGACGAACCGCGCGCGCATCCGGTCGCCGCGGTCGGTCTCCACCACCCACTCGTCAGCGTCCTCGTCCCAGGTCAGCGCGGTGGCGCGGGTGTGGAACAGCGCGTCGCGGTACAGCCCGAAGGTCTCGGCGACGGCCACGGCGTGGCGGCGGATCTCCTCGCCGGGGGCGTAGCGCCACTTCGGAACGTAGCCGACCTCCTCCAGCAGGGGCATGTAGGAGTAGGACTCGATGTCGCAGTGGATGCCCGGGTAGCGGTTCCAGTACCAGGTCCCGCCGAAGTCACCCGCCTCGTCCATCATCCGGATCGACTCCACGCCCGCCTGGCGCAGCCGCGCGCCGGTGGTCAGGCCGCCGAAGCCGCCGCCGATCACGAGCACCTCCACGGTGTCGGTCAGCGGTTCGCGTTCGGTCCAGGGGGTGTAGGGGTCCTTGGCGTAGTAGCCGAACTCGCCCGCGGCCGAGCGGTACTGGCCGGCGCCGTCGGGGCGGACGCGGCGGTCGCGCTCGCGGGCGTACCTGGCCCGCAGCGCGTCGAGGTCGATCTCCTCGGTGCGGTCGTCGGTGTCGGCGGTCGTGTCGGAGGCTGTGCCCATGTGCCGTCCTCACTTCGTTGCCGTCACATCGCGACGCGGACGCGGCGCCGGGCTCGCGCGGGGGATGGCCGTGGTGCTCACGGGAGCGTGGAACGGGATCCGGGCGGCTGCCATCCCGATGCGGCGGCGGTGTCGTTGAACCGTGCGCCAAAAGCTTAGCATCAGGCTAAGTATTTGGGGTCGGGGGGCGCCCGTCGCGGCGCTCTATCATGGCGGCTATGCGGCAACAGGCGACCGAACAGGGCGAACACGAACGCGAACGCATCGTGCGCGAGATCCAGGCCCTGAACGGGATGATGGAGGAGACCGTGATGGCCGCCCTCCTGCAGAACCTGCTGTCGATGGACCTCACCATCCAGCAGCTCAGGGTGCTCATGGTCCTGGTCACCACCAAGGAGGGCGCGACGGGCAGGGGGCTGTCGGAGTCGTTCGGCGTCTCCATGGCGTCGATGTCGGGCGTGCTCGACCGGCTCGTGGCCCACGGCGTAGCCGAGCGCTCGGCCGACCCCGACGACCAGCGCGTCCGCCGCCTCCGCGCCACACCCCTGGGCGCCTCGGTCGTGCGGCGGCTGATGGTGGCGCGGCCCTTTCGCGACGACATCCTCATGGGCCTGCCCATGGAGGACCTGCGCGCCCTCGAACAGGGGTTTCGCGCGGTGAGCAAGGAGATCTCCCGGCTGGGCGCAACGGACTGACCCCGCCCGCCGGGCGAGCCGGTCGGCGGACGCGCCACCGACCCCGGAGCGGCGAAGCGCGGCGGCGGCCCCGTGCGCCGGGCGTCCGATCGGGTGGTCCGGCCGGTGCCGCAGCCGATGTCGATGGCGGGGACGGGCCCGGCCGGGGCGGCTACGGGACACTGGCCAGGACCGCACGGGGGGCGCGCCCCGCCCGTTCAGGGCGGGGTTGGAGGGTTACCGGCCCGACCGGGCGGACAGCCGTGGCGAGACCATGCGTCCGACCGCGCGCAGCAGGGCCCGGAACTCGGCCCCGTTCGGGCGCACGCCCAGACCGGCGTACATGAGCGCGTTCCCGTACTCGGCCATGAGGACGATCCGGCCGTCCTCGACGTCGAACCGCGTCACGTAGGTGTTGCGGTAGGGCTGGCCCGTGCGCGCGACGACCATGTCGCCGACGCCGTGGAAGAAGAGCTGGCGGCCGTCGGGCGAGACGCGCCACGCGTGGTCGCGCCACCGCAGCGGGGCGAACTTGTCGAACAGCGCGCCCGTGTAGGCCAGGACCTCGCTCCTGCCCTTGACGTCCGCGACGCACAGGCCCCGTGTGCGCCCCTCGATGATGTCCGTGACGCCTTCGGGGGTCGTGGCGCCCCGGGCGTGCATGAACAACTGCCGCGCGTCCTCGGCCAGGGTCCGGGTCACGGCGTCGATGTCCTTGGCCTCGACGGCGCGGATGAACTCCCGGGCGACGGCGAGTCCGGCGTGGGTGGCGGGGGCGGCGGGGGTCAGCTTCTGGTCGTGCATGAGGGTCTCCGATCGTCGTGTTCCGCCGCGCGTTCCGGGCGGACCCGGCCCGCCCGGTGCGGTGTGCTCTCGATGATCCGGGGCGCCGGGCGGGGGAGGAAGACCGCGTCGAGGGTGGTACCGGCAGGACCAGGCTCGCTCGACGGCACGGGGCACGGGGCGGGGACAATGGGGGGTATGTCGAGCAGCGATCGGACCGAGTTCGGGGAGTACCTGCGGCGGCGCAGGGCCGCGATGAGCCCTCCGGAGCCCCGGGGCGGTGTGCGGGTGTCCCGTCGGCGGGTTCCGGGGCTTCGCCGCCAGGAGGTCTCCGACATCGCGGGTATCTCGGTGGAGTACTACACGCGCCTGGAACAGGGCCGGGCGCCCCGCCCCTCACGTGAGATCCTCTCCTCGCTGGCCCGGGCGTTCGGGCTCTCGGACGCCGAACGCGACCACCTCTTCCGGCTGGGGGGCGAGCCCCCGCCCGAACCGGCCTCCCCCTCCTCGGTCATCCGCCCCGGGCTGCTGCGTCTGCTGCGCGGCCTGGACGAGACGATGCCGGTCACCGTGCACGACGGGCGGCTCGACCTCCTCGCCCGCAACAAGGCCGCGCAGGAGCTGCTGGGGTCCCTGACCGGCGGCGGTCCGTTCGAGCGCAACATCGCCTACCAGGCCTTCACGACCGACGTGCTCGCGCAGCTGCTCGGGGGCGAGGGCGCGGACCGGTTCCTGCGGGTGGCGGCCGCCGAACTCCGGACGGCGCTGAGCCGGTACCCCGGCGACGCCTACCTCCGCGCCCTGCTCGCCGAGCTCACCGCGACCAGCCAGAGCTTTCGCGACCACTGGGAGGAGGGTGAGGTCGGCGTTTCGAGGTCCGCGGTCAAACAGATGCGCCACCCGACCCAGGGGTGGTCCCGCTTCGAGATCGAGGTGCTCCACGACCCCGAGCGGGACCACTGGATCATGCTCTACACGCCTCACGGCGAGGAGTAGCCCTCCGCGCCGTGAGGGGCGTCAGTCCCTGGGCGCGACGGCGTGGTCGAACCCCAGTTCCCGGAGGGCGGTACGCAGCCGCTCGGCCGAGCGGTCGAGGACGCTGTGGTCCGTCTCCGTCTCGACGCCGCTGAGGTCGAAGTCGGACATGCCCCAGACGGGGGCCACGTGGACGTGCATGTGCGGCACCTCGAAGCCCGCGACGAGCAGCCCGGCGCGGGGCGCGTTCCAGGCGGCGCGAACGCCCTGGCCGACGGCCTGGGCCACTTCCATGCACCTGGTCAGAAGGGCGGGGTCGGCATCGGTCCAGTGGTCGACCTCCGTTCGGGGGACGACCAGGGTGTGGCCCGGCCGGAGCGGGGCGATGGACAGGAAGGCCACGACCTCGGGGTCCTTCCACACGAAGTGTCCGGGGAGGTCGCCGGCGATGATCTTGGAGAAGAGGGTCGGCAAGGGTGGAAGGCCTTTCCAGCACGGGTGGGAACAGACGGTTCCTCACAGTGTGGGGGTCAGGACCCGGTGGGGCGTCCGGAACCGGCGAAGGACCCGCCACGAACAGTCACCGAAGCCCCGGCGCCTCGCGCAGCGGTCTTCTCCGCGTTCGTGGGCGAGGTCGCGGACTTGCGCCTGAGAGCGAAACAGGCCACTCTTGCCGTCATGATCACGCACATCGCATGGAAGGGCGGCCTCCGCCCGGGCCTTTGAGCCCTTCCGAGTGGACCCTCGGCGATCCCGCGGACGGACGATCCACTTTTCTTCGACACATCACCTCCCTTCTCGCCGAGCACGGCGAACTTCCCTGGCCGGACGACGGCCGCCCGTTTCCCGACGATCCCCCCAACTGGGCCAACGACGTGATGAGCAGCGTCGTCCTCGACGGCATCCGCACCCACCACTTCGGGACCGACGCGGACACGGAACGGGCCGACAGCCTGGCCGAGCTCGTCTCCCGGACCGTCGAGGGACCTCCCGACATCGCCGCCGCGCAGCTCTTCCACGACGCGCTCGCCGACACCGACGCCTTGACGGTCGTCGACCACCTCCTCGAACCGCTCACCGCACGCAAGGTGTCCCATCGCCGCACACGGGAGCTCGCCCGGTGGACGGTCGAGCACGGCACCCACCGCGACGCCGTCAAGATCGCGCTCGCACTGCTGGGACTGTGCGCGGACGAGCGCGAACGAGACCTCCTCGTCCTGCTCGGGTCGCTGGACGAGTTCTCCCTCTACGCTGCCGTCGCGCTGCGGCGTGCCGTACCCGACCCCGAGCCGGACCTGTTCCGTCTCGCCCGACGGGCCACGGGGTGGGGCCGCATCCATGCGGTGAAGCGTCTGGAGGGCACCGCTGACCCCGCCATACGGGCATGGTTGCTGCGTGAGGGATTCCGTAACGGGGTCATGAACGAGTACCTCGCCCGCTTCGCCGCCGTGAACGGCGGGCTGCTGGAAGCCCTGACCGGTGACGGAACGCGGGGGGAAGCGGACGAGGAACTGCTCGACGGGGCGGGCGGCATCCTCAGCGCCATGGCCGTTCCCGAGGGCGGCCCGGCCGAAGGACTGGCCGACTACCCGGACGCGCTGGCCGCGTTGGAGCGCTACGCCGAACTGATCGACACCGCCCCTGCCACCCTGGGGCGTCTCACCGACCTGGTGGTGATCCGCGACCACCTGAGTGGCCGCCCCGAGGAACTGGAGCACGTGGCCGACAGGGTCGCCGAACTCGGTCGACGGTTCGCCCGTGTGCTGGAGCGCCCCGAATGGGGAGCGCAGGTCCGTGCACGCCTGGCCGAGCCGGAGGGGAGGGATTTTGGTGTCGCGCTCGCGGCGGCCAACCGCATGGGGATGCGACCGTTCGATGACGTCCTCCGGCGCCTGCGCGCCGCACCGCAGGATTCCTTCGCCTGGCACTGGGCCTTCCGTTGGGCGAACCCCGGGCGTGTGAACGAGCTCGTGGAACTCGCAGGGGTCCTGTTGCCGATGGACGAGTTGGCGACAGGGCCGTCCGAGGTGTCGTCGGTGGGGCCCGGGTACGAGAACGATCGTGTCCTGGAGGGCCTCCTGCGCTGCGTCGCCCGGTTCCCGGGATCGGGCTGGCCGCTCATCCGTGTCGGCCTGCGCAACCGTTGCACAAGGGTGCGTTCGGCGGCGACCGCGGCTCTGGAAGGGTGGCCGGACGGGCCCTTGCCCGCGGAGGCGGTGTCCGTGCTCCGTCTGGCTGAGACGGAGGAGCCGCACACCACGACCAGGGAAGGGATGACGGCGCTTCTGCGGCGAACGGACCCCGGCCCCGGGAGGGCCTGATGCCCGGGTGACCACGGCCCGGATCCGTGTCGTCACCCGTCCTGAAGCGGTGCCGGTCACGGGAGAGGAAGCCAAGGGGAGATGTCGGAGGCAGCCGCGCGCTGGCCGGTCGTGTCGTCGGAGGAGACCCGCTGGCTGTCGGAGTTGACCGGCGATGACGGTCTCACCGGGTTCATGCCGTCTCCGCTGCCGGACGCGGCCTGGGTCCTCCACGCCATGTACGAACACGAACGAGGCCCCTCCGGCGTGACGTACGACGACCACCACAGGGCCCGGCTGGCGGACGGGAGCATCGCGCCCGAGATCGTCGGGGGCGTCGACCTCACCCGGGTGGGCACCGTCACCGGAGGCGGGGTGGGGCGGACCGGGCACCCGGGCCCCGGCTGGCGGCGTCTGCGCTGGGAGGAGCTGGCTCACCGGACCGGTGATCCGCTGGTGCCTGAGGGGTCGCTGCCCTCCCACCGCTGTTTCCCCTCGGTGAGGAGGGAGGGCAGTTGGCCGCTCGGTGTCATCCCGCCCACCGAGGGCAGCCCGGACCGGGAGAGCTGGAACCGGCTGGTCGACGTCCTCGTCCGGCACAGCCCGGCCGGAGCGGACACCCGCTGTCTGAGCTACCACAGTCCGTTGATGCTCGACACCGTCGACTTCGACGACCTGCACGTCCGGACCGGCCGACTCGCTGACGCCGAGGTCCTGTACGACCTCCCCGGGGTGGATTTCAGCCCGTCCAACCTCTGGGCCCGGGACCGCTCGTGGGTCGTCTGCGCGGACTACGACCTGTGGGCGACCAAGGTGGCCGGTCCCGCACCGCTCGTCGAGGCCCTCCTGGGCGACACCGGGATCGAGGCGGTACGGCTGCCCTGGGCCCTGTGAATCGGGGTGCCCGACACCGGATCCGGCAGGGCGCCCCCGGCTGCCATGGACTCGGGCGGTCCCGCCTCCGGGGCGTCCTATCGGGGAAGGCGGTGCGAGAAGCCGAACCACGGACGGGCTCCTGGTGCCGGTGTGACCTACGCGACTGGCCGCGCGGATACACCCGGGGGTATGGTGGGGGCACGGGCGGAAGGAGACCAGATGAAGCCTGAAATGGTGGGCGACGCCATCACGCGACTCAAGCGCGCGCAGGGCCAGCTCTCCGGTGTCATCTCGATGATGGAGGCGGGGGAGGACTGCGCCGCCGTCCTTCAGCAGCTGGCCGCGGTCTCCCGGGCCCTGGACCGGGCGGGGTTCAAGATCGTCGCGAGCGGCATGCGGCACTGCAACACCGCACGCGAGCGGGGCGAGGAGCCCGAGCTCACCGAGGAGGAGCTGGAGAAGCTGTTCCTGGCCCTGGCCTGAGGGTTCGTGGGCGCCGGCCGGGTGTCGGGCGCCCGCGCGCCGCCTTTCGCGCGGAGTCCCCCTCCGGCCTCGACCGGAGCGTCTCCCTGACTTCTGGATACTCCCCCCAGTATGTGGGGGCGGATATCGGATAGTCCGTGTTCCCGCGCGTCCGGAGTCCCGGTCCGTCCACTGGATACCCCCGGGTGTATCCAGATCCACTTCCACACCACCGAAGGAAGGAAACACATGAGTGACCACGGCATCGACGTGCGCGTACTGCTCGAAACCGACCCCCGCGCCCTGATCGTCGACGTGCGCACCCCCGCCGAATACGAGGGCTCACACATCCCGGGGGCCGTCAACCTGCCGCTGGAGCAGGTGGACGCCCACCTGGAGCGCATCGTCGCCGGCGCGGGCGGCCGCCTCGTCCTGGTCTGCCGCTCCGGCAAGCGGGCCGGGCGGTGCCGGAACACGTTGGCGGGGGCGGGCCTGGGCGACACGGTCGTGCTGGAGGGCGGCATGAACGCCTGGGAGGCGCAGGGGGCGCCCCTGGAGCGCGGCCGCGAGAGATGGGCGCTGGAACGCCAGGTCCGACTGGTGGCAGGCGGCATCGTCCTGGGCTCGGTGCTCGCCTCCCTGATGTGGTTCCCGGCGGTGGCGGTCGCCGGTGTCGTCGGTGCGGGGCTGGTCTTCGCCGCCGTCACCGACACCTGCGCCATGGGCATGGCCCTGTCCCGCCTTCCCTGCAACCGGCCGAGTGAGGAGGTCGACATCGAGGACTCCCTGACCCGCATCGGCGCTGGTCGATGAGCGCGCGCGAACAGGGCCGCCTTCTGCCCTCTGGATACTCCCCCCAGTATCTGACCAGGTCTGACACACCACACAGCACCCACCGGACAAGGAGCAGAGCATGCTGCTGGAACGCCTCTACGACGACGACCTCGCCCAGGCCGGCTACTTCGTCGGCTGTCAGGCCAGCGGAGAGGCCGTCGTGGTCGACGCCCGCCGCGACATCGACGACTACCTCGGACTGGCCCGCGCACACGGCATGCGCATCGTCGCCGTGACCGAGACCCACATCCACGCCGACTACCTCTCCGGCGCCCGTGAACTCGCCGCGGCCACCGGCGCCACCGCGTACGTCTCCGGCGAGGGCGGCCGGGACTGGCAGTACGGATTCGACGCCGAACGGCTGCTCGACGGTGACGCCATCACCGTCGGCAACATCACGGTCCGCGCGAGCCACACCCCCGGGCACACGCCCGAGCACCTCTCCTTCCTGGTGACGGACGGGGCGTTCAGCCGCGACCCCGGCTACCTGCTCTCGGGTGACTTCGTCTTCGCCGGCGACCTGGGCCGTCCCGACCTGCTCGACGAGGCCGCCGGGGGGAGCGGCACCCGGTTCGAGGGCGCCCGCCAGCTCTTCGAGAGCCTGCGCCGGGTGTTCCTGAACCTGCCGGACCACGTCCAGGTCCTTCCCGGGCACGGGGCGGGCAGCGCCTGCGGCAAGGCCCTCGGCGCTCTTCCGGCCACCACGGTCGGATACGAGCGGCTCAACGCCTGGTGGGGTCCCTACCTGCGCGCCGACGACATGGAGGGCTTCGTCGCGGAACTGCTCGACGGACAGCCCGACGCCCACGCCTACTTCGCGCGGATGAAGCGCCAGAACAGGGAGGGGCCCCGGGTCCTGGGCCGCCTCGCCCCGCCGCCCGCGCTCTCCGACGAGGAGGTCGGCAGGTCCCTGAACGAGGGCGGGAGCGTCCTCGTCGACACCCGGCCCCACGTCGAGGTCCACCGGGGCACCGTGGCGGGGGCGCTGAACATCCCGGGCCCGGAGAAGGCCGCGACCTTCGGGGCCTGGGCCCACGACCCCGAGTCCGAAACCCGCCCCCTGGTGCTGCTCGCCGAGGACGGGGACACCGCCCGCCGGGTGCGCGACCACCTGTTGCGGGTCGGCATCGACCGCGTGTCCGGTTACACGACCAGCACGGAGGGCCTGCCGAGGACCGTGCCGCCGCGCGTCACCCCCGAGGAACTCGAACAGGCCGGTGCCGCGCTCCTGCTGGACGTGCGCACCAGGGGCGAGCACGCCGAGGGGCACATCCCCGGTTCGCGGCAGCTCAGCGCGGGCCGTGTGCTGTGGAACCTCGACGCGCTGCCGACCGACGGCACCATCGTGAGCTACTGCCAGTCGGGCGCCCGCAGTTCCGTGGCGGCCTCGGCTCTGCGCCGAGCGGGATACGACGTCGTCGAACTCGATCGGGGTTACGGCGCCTGGGAGGACTGGAGGCGGGACCGGGACGCGCCGGTGCGCGCTGGTGTCGACTGAGGCACACGGCGGGGCCGCGCTCCCGCCGCCCCCGCAGCGGAGCGCGCGTGGGCGGGAGCCGCCCCCGCGCCGTCCGGACGGCCTCCGCGTCGTCCGGACCGCCCCCGCGCCCCACCATCCCCGAGTCATCGGCCGCCCGCGTCCGCGGCGGCGAGCCACGGAAGCGGAGTCAACATGGAGTTTCAGATCGTCCTCGCCCTGGGCCTCGCCGCGGTGGTGGGGCTCGCGCTCGGACTGCTCGGCGGAGGCGGTTCCATCCTGATGGTGCCGCTGCTGACCTACGTCGCGGGCATGGAGCCCAAGGAGGCCATCGCCGCGTCCCTGTTCGTCGTGGGACTCACCTCGCTCGTCGGCGCGCTCGCGCACGCACGTGCGGGAAACGTGCGCTGGCGTACCGGGTTGGTGTTCGGAGCCGCCGGGATGGCGGGGGCCTTCGTGGGCGGCGTGGTGGGGGCGCACGTCCCGGGCGCCCTGTTGATGACCGCCTTCGCCCTCATGATGGTCGCGACCGCCCTGGCCATGCTCCGGGGCGGGAGCGCGATCCCCGGCCGGGGGTCGGCCGCCGTGGCGCCGCCGCTGGGACGCGTCGTCCTCGACGGGGTGGTGATCGGCGCGGTCACCGGGCTGGTCGGCGCCGGAGGAGGGTTCCTCGTCGTGCCCGCCCTGGTGCTGCTGGGCGGACTGGCCATGCCGGCCGCCGTGGGCACCTCCCTGCTCGTGATCGGCATGAAGTCCTTCGCCGGACTCACCGGTTACCTGACCGCCGTGAGCCCGGACTGGGCCCTGCTCGGCGCGGTCAGCGCGCTCGCGGTGGCCGGTTCACTCGTCGGGGTGCGCCTGACCTCCCGCGTGCCCGAAGCCGCCCTGCGCAAGGGGTTCGGCGGCTTCGTGCTGCTCACGGGGGTGTTCGTGCTGATCCAGGGGCTCTTCGACCCCCTCGGCGCGGTCCTGGTCGCCGTGGCGGCGGGTCTGGCGGCCCTGGCCCTGGTGTGCCGCCTGATCGGTGACCGCTGTCCTCTGGTCCCCCTCCTCCGGCCGCGCGCGGGATGAGCGGGATGACCGGTGCGGATGGCCGGCGGGAAGCAGTCCCCGAACCCCTTTTCCGGCCGCGCGCGGGATGGCCGAGGCGGATACGCCCGGTTCGGTCCGGAGGGGGCCCTTTTCCGGCCGCGCGGGACGACCCCGCCCTCCGCCGGAGGCGCGGCGGCCCCGTGCGGAGGCGGACGGCCGCGCGGTTGGCGGCGGCCCCGGCGGGCGGGCCCCCGTGCCCGCGAGGGCCGGTCCCGTCCGGGCGCGACGGGGTGTGCGACGACTCGGGCGTCGGCCCGCCGGAGCGGACCGGCGCCCGGGGCCGTCGGGTTCGGAGCCGGGGCGCCCGCGCGGGCGCGGTCGGCTCAGAAGCGGTCGACCAGGAGCTGTCCGTCGGCGGCGCGCTGGCCGCTCAGGCCGCTGCCGTAGTTGGCCTCCACCCGCGAGCGCTCGGAGGCGTTGGGGTAACGGCTGGTGCAGTTCACGCCGCCGGTGGATCCCGACATCAGCGACGAGCACGGGCCGGGCTTGACGTCGGGCAGGCCCAGGCTGTGGCCGAGTTCGTGCGCGGCGATGCGCACCGCGTCGTAGCCCTGGGCGGTGCCCTGGCGGCCCATCCAGACGGTGACCTGTCCGCCCGGGCGCACCGGGCCCAGGTGGGCGCGGGGCCAGCCGTCGTCGGCGACGATCCGGATCTCGGCGCGCCGTCCGGCGGAGGCCGGTTCCAGGCGCACGTTGCTGACGCTGGAGTTCCACACGTTCACGGCCGAGGCGACGGCGGAGGTGTACTCCGCGGCCCGGCTGGCGTCGTAGTACAGGACGGTCTGGCGCAGCGGCTGGCTCTGCTCCGCGGGCGCGGCGGTGGCCGGCGCGGTGCCCACCAGTGTCAGCGCGAGGGCGCTCAGGGCGATCAGGACGGGCAAGAGGACGCGTCTCAGCATGGGGGTCTCCCGGGGGTGAGGGTGCTGATGTTGCTTGGTGACCCGGTGGGGTCGGGTCGATGCTATGTGTAGCGGTGTGCCGCCACAAGATGTGCGGAGCGCCTAATTGAGGCACCGCGTACCGGTCCGGGGCCCCTGGGGGAGAGGGCGCCGTTCTGTCGCAGACCTCCGATAAAACGGAGGAATCCGTACGCCACGACCACCGCGAGGTACCCCCTGATGGACCGTCCCGCCCTGCCCCTGCCGCCCGCCGACGACGCGTCGCACGTGTCCGGGATGCTGCTCCTGCGCACCGACCACGATGACGATGCCTGGGAGGACGTGCTCTCCCGGATGGGCGAGCTGCCCGGTCTGGTAGTGCCCGGCCCCGGCCACGAGACCTCCGCGGCGTCGGAGGCCCCCGTTCCCCGGCGCCTGGTCGTGGTGGACGACCCCGCCTGGCGGGGCGCCAACCCCGAGGAGGTGGGTGAGGCCCTGGACCGGGACGGGGCGTGGGTCCCGGACGTGGTCCTGCTCGCCAACGACAGGACCGCGGCCAACGCCGGTCCGCGCCCGTTGCTGGCGTTCCGCGGCACCGGCGGGGAGATGTTCCGGATCACGCCCCGCCAGGCGGCCCTGACCTACCTGGTGATGCACTGCCAGGACCTGGACACGGTCCTGGACGACTTCGAGGAGTGGGCCCCGGCCGAACCCGAATGGGAGACCGAGGAGGACGAGACGGTGGAGGACTGGGAGTCCGGCCTCCCCGACCCCGTGGGCGCCCACCTGGAGGCCCTGGACGTCCCGCCCCGCTACGAGCCCCCGGCCCGGCCCCTGCCCCCGCTCACCCACGTCAACGACGGCCTGCTCGTGCGCACCGACTTCACCGACGAGGCCGCCTGGACCGCGCTCCTGGACACCGTGTACCGTCCGGGGCCGGGCTACGGGAATCCGATCGACGACTTCGGTGACTACGTCGGGGTCGTGGACGACCCGGTGTTCGAGGGCGCCACCCCCGAGCAGCTGATGTCGCTGGTACGCGCCGATCCGGAGGACTCCGACGAGGGCGTCGCGGACGCCCTGCTGGTGGCGGACCGGGCCGCCATGAGCGATCCGGAGCACCGGCTCCTGGTCGTCCCGCTGGAGGAGCACGTGGGGCGCACCTTCCGGCTCGTCCCCGAGAAGGCCGGGATCATGCTGGTCAACCTGGCCATCGCCAACCAGGACGTCGAGGACTACATGGACGTGGAGGAGAAGGCCCGCATGCACGGGTGGTGGTGACCCGTGAAGGCGGGGCTCCGCCCGGCCGGGCACGGAAGGGCGGAGCCGGAGCGGCCGTGGTGCGCGCGGGCCGCCGCGCGGTAGTTTGCGGATATGGATGAGAGTGGGAACCACCGTGCCGACGAGGGCGACGCCGAGGTGCTGCGCGCCGTGGGCGCGCGGCTGCGGCGCCTGCGCAACCGCGCGCGGCTGACCCTCGCCGAGCTGTCGGAGCGCACGGGGGTCACCCCGAGCACGCTGTCGCGTCTGGAGACCGGGCGGGTGCAGCCGACCCTGGGCCAGCTGCTCCCGCTCTCGCGCGTGTACCGGGTGCCCATCGACGAACTGGTGGACGCGCCCAGGGTGGGCGACCCGCGGGTGCACCTGCACCCGGTACGCCGCTTCGGCCTGACGTTCGTCCCGCTCACCCGGCGCGCGGGCGGGGTCCAGGCGTACAAGGTCCTCTACCCGCCGGTGCGGACACTGCCGCCGCCCGAGCTGCGCACACACGAAGGACACGAGTGGTTCTACGTGCTCTCGGGGACCGTCCGGCTGGTCCTGGGCGCCGAGCAGGACCTGCTGCTGGGCGCGGGGGAGGCGGCCGAGTTCGACACCCGGATCCCGCACTGGATCGGCAACCCGGCCGAGCACGAACCGGCGGAGACCATCGCGATCTTCGGCACCCAGGGCGAACGCGTCCACCTGCACGGGACCTGAGGGGGACGGGTGCGCGGAGCGGTCGGGCGCCCGCTCGCGGCGGCTCCGCGACCGGCACGCCGGAGGCGCGGCCGCCGGGGGAGAGGACCAGGAGCACCGGGGGCGCGCCGCGCGCACGTGCTTTTGCAGTTCTGCACGAGAGCTGGCCCGGCGGCCCCGGCGGCGCGAACACTGGCGTCCATGGAGACAGACAAGGACACCTCGCCCAGCCGGGAGTTCTGGGAACCCCACTACCGGGGTGAGGACCCCTCGACGCCGCCGCCCGGCCCCAACGCGGCCTTCGCCCGCCTCGCCGGGGAACTGGCCCTGGTGCCACCGCCGGAACCGGAGTGCGGGGCGGACGCGCGCCGCGCCCTCGAACTCGCCTGCGGCCGGGGCGGGGACGCCCTGTGGCTGGCGGGCCGGGGATGGGACGTCACGGCCGTCGACGTCGCGGAACACGCCCTGGCCGTGCTGGGCGAGCGGGCCCGCCGGGCCGGGGTGGGGGACCGCCTCACCACGCGGCGCCACGACCTGGCGCTGTCGGTGCCCGACGCCGGACCGTGGGACCTGGTCTACGCGAACTACTTCCACACCCCGGTGGACATCGACCGTGACGCCGTGCTGCGCCGGGTCTCGCGGTCGGTGGGCGGGGGCGGGCTGCTGGTCGTGATCGACCACGCGTCCAGTGCGCCCTGGTCCTGGGAACAGCGCGACGACTTCCCCGCCCCCGAGGAGCTGTGGCGGTCGCTGGACCTGGGCGCGGACTGGACCGGCCTCGTGTGCGAGCGGCGTTCGCGGCTGGCCCAGGGCCCCGACGGCCGCAGCGCACGGGTGAGCGACAACGTGGTGGTGGCCCGGCGCCGCACGGGGGCGACGCCGAAGGGTTCCACCAGGACGGCCGAGACACCCTCGCGCCGACGCGACCAGCCCCCGCCCAGGACGGGGTCCGCGGAGAAGGAGGTCCTCACGGGGTTCCTGGCCTACCTGCGCGAGAGCGTCCTCGCCAAGCTGGACGGCGCGCCGGAGCAGCACGTGCGCACTCCGGGCGTCGCGTCCGGCACGAACCTGCTCGGCCTGGTCAAGCACCTGGCCCATGTCGAGCGCGCCCTCTTCCTCGGCGAGGAGGTCAGCGACTGGCAGGCCACGTTCCACGCCGGCACCGGCGAGACCACGGCGGGCGTTCTGGAGGGATACCGCGCGGCCGTGGCCGCCGCCGACCGTGCCATAGCCGACTGCGACGACCTCGGCGGGCCCGCGCACGCGGGGCGCCGGAACGGATCCGCCCCGTCGATGCGGTGGGCGCTCGTGCACATGATCGAGGAGACCGGCCGCCACGCCGGGCACCTGGACATCCTCCGCGAACTGGTGGACGGCAGGACCGGCCGCTGAGCGCCGCCGCGACGTCCCCCGCGCCCCTCCCGCCGCCTCACGGGCGGAGCCGGGGCGGCGGGGGCGTCAGCGGTCCTCGGCCGCGGGGGAGGGATCCGCGGTGACCGCGCCGGGGCGCCACAGGCCCGCCGCCGCCAGGGCGCACGCGCCCGTGAGCACCCCGGCGCCGCCCAGCACCAGGACCGGTTCCAGGCCCCCGGCCCACCCGGCCAGCGGGTAGGTGAGCAGGAAGCAGGCGTGGGAGAGCGAGAACTGGGCGGCGAAGACCCCCGCCAGCGCGCCCTCGGGAGCGGCCTCGCGCAGCAGCCGCCCCGTGGGCGCGGACACCAGCGCGCACCCCGCGCCCAGCACCGCCCATCCCGCGCCGAGCACCAGCGGTCCCGGTGCCAGGGCCCAGCCCAGCGCCAGGGCCGCCGCTCCCGCCGTGAGGACGCCGGGACCGGTGAGCATGAGCGCGCGCGTGCCGAACCGCTCCACCAGCGCCCCCAGGGCCAGCGCCACCGCCATGGAACCGCTGCCGAAGCAGGCCAGCACCAACGCCACGGCGGTGTCGCCGCCGCCCAGGTGGGAGCGGACGAGGACGACGGTGTCGACCAGGACCAGGGCGGTGACCACGGCCACCGCCGTGTTCAACGCCGTCAGCGCCAGCAGGCGCCGGTCGGTGCCGAAGGCCCGCCAGCTCGCCGCGGCCCGGCGGGGACTCCGCGACTCGGGCGTCGGGGCGGGCAGGGCCGTGGTGGCCACCAGGGCGGCGGAGGCGGCGAAGCCGAGCGCGGTCAGCGCGAACAGGCCGTCGAAGGGGACCGCGAGCAGCACGAGAGCGGCCAGCAGCGGCGAGGCCAGCGCCTCCAGGTCATAGGCCAGCCGCGACAGGGCCAGCGCCGAGGTGTAGCCGCGGTCGTCCACCAGTTCGGGGATGACCGCCTGGAAGGTGGGGGTGAAGGTCGCCGAGGCGCACTGGAGCACGGCGATGAGCGCGTACACCTGCCAGACCTGGTCCACGAACGGCAGACAGGCCACCGCCAGGGCGCGCACCACGTCCGAGCCCACCAGCACCGCCTTGCGCGGGGCCCGGGCCAGGGCCGCGGTCAGCAGCGGCCCCGCGCCCACGTAGGCGAGCATCTTGACGGTCAGGGCGGTGGCCACCACCTGTCCCGCCCGACCCGGAGCCAGCTCGTAGGCCAGCAGCGCCAGGGCGACCGTGGCCAGCCCGGTGCCCGCCAGTGCCACGACCTGGGCGTAGAACAACCTGCGGTAGGAAGCGAAGCCCGTCAGCACCCGCCACACCACGACCACCACCCGGAGAAGAAGGAAGAGCACGACCAAGCGCACCATATGTGTGCGCAAGTACGCACATGATGTCATATTCCGCGGGGTCCTCCCTCCTCCGGGCCCTAGACTGCGCACATGCGCACCAGCGACGAGCAGGCCGTCCCCAGCCGCGTGCACCCGGCTCCGCCCGAACCCGAGCGGCTCGCCGTGGCCGCGAGCGTGTTCGCCCTGCTGGCCGACCCCACCCGGCTGCACCTGCTGTGGACCCTGGCCGGGGGCGAGGCGGACGTGGGCCAGCTGACCGAGGCCTGCGGAGCGTCGCGCACCGCCGTCTCCCAGCACCTGGCCAAACTGCGCCTGGCCGGTCTGGTGGAGTTCCGCAAGGAGTCCCGGCACGCCATCTACCAGCTGCGCGACGGCCACCTGCGCCGCCTGGTGCTGGAGGCGCTCAACCACGCCGACCACGTCGTGACGGGCGAGCCCTTCCATGACTGACACCGCCTGGCGCAGGCCGCACCCGCCCAGAGCGGGGCCGGAGGGCAGAGCCCGGTCCGGCAGACCGTCCCGGGGCGTCCGCGCCGCCGCGGGGCCGAGGCGGACGCGAGGTCCACGCCCCGACCCGGGGGAAGTCCGACGAGCGGTTCGCGCCTGCCGGAGTCCTGCTCGCGGGAGGCGCTTCGGGGCCAGGGGCCCACCGTCAGGACCCGCGGCGGTTCCCCCTATCCCGTGGCCGCCGAAGGCCCCGGCGACACCAGCGCTACAGTTCCTGGCATGGACCGGCACACCTCCACGCGGCGACAGCGCACCCTCGCGGTGCCGCTGGTCGCGCTGGTGCTCATGTGCTTCATGTGCGCGCTGTGCCACAGCACGGGCCCGGTCGCCCAGGCCGCCCCCGCGGCCACAGCCGCCGCGTCCAGCGCTACCACTGCCGTCGCGACGGCCGACTGCCCGGAGCGCCCCCGGGAGGCCGCCGCGGTCACCGACGCGGCCCCGGCCCCGCAGACCGCGCACGCGTGCGAGGTCACCGAGGGACACGGACTGCCCACCGCGCCGCCCCTGTTCCTCGTCGCGCTCGGCGTCGCCCTGGTCCTCGCGCTCCTGCTGGCCCCGCGGCCGGGACCGGCCCCGCGCCCCGTCAGCCGTCCGCCCCTGGCCCCCCACGGGTACGGGCTGCTGACCCTGCTCTGCGTCCAACGGGTCTAGGACACGGTCACCCGCCCCCTCCCCGCGCCCCGCGCGAGGGGGCCCAGCCGCGCCCCGCGCGGCCCCTCCCCGTGACCGTTTCCCCGGGCGCGCTCCGCCGCGCCCCGTACCCCAGGACACCCACATGAGCAAGAACCTCGGCATCACCCTCGGCCTGATCATGGTCGCCGTCATCGGACTGGGCCTCCTCGTCGCCCTCGACGACCGGGGCGGCTCCGCCCCCGCGGCCCCGGACGGCTCCGCCGACCCGCAGGCCGCACCCACCGCACCGGCCGGACTCCTGGTCCGCGAGGACAGCCGGCACCTCGACCGGGTGGAGGAGGCGCCGGTGACGGTCGTGGAGTTCCTCGACTTCGAGTGCGAGGCCTGCCGCGCCCAGTTCCCCGTCATGGAACAGATCCGCGAGGACTACGACGGGCGGATCAACACGGTCATCCGCTACTTCCCCATGCCCGGCCACACCAACGCCGAGCCCGCCGCCGCGGCCGTGGAGGCCGCCGCCCAGCAGGGCGCGCTGGAACAGATGTACGTCCGGATGTACGAGACCCAGGCCGAGTGGGGCGAGTCCCAGGACTCCGAGGCCGAGGTGTTCGTCGGCTTCGCCGAGGACCTGGGCCTGGACACGGAGGAGTTCGTCCGGGCGACGGAGGACCCCGCCACGCTGGAGCGCGTGCGGTCCGACTTCCGGGACGGCGTGGCCCTGGGCGTGCGGGGCACCCCGACCATCTTCGTCAACGGCCGCCCCACCCCCAGCATGCCCGGCTACGAGACGCTCTCGGCGATGATCGACCGGGAGCTGGAGGGTTGAACACTCCTACCGCGCCCCGCCGCGCCTCGGCGTCCCCGCCCGGTGCCGCGACACCCGTCATCAGCCGGGCCCTGCCCTGGCTGCTCACCCTGGGCGGCGGCGCCGGGCTGCTCGCGGCCCTGGCCCTGCTGGTGGAGAAGGTCCGGGTGCTGGCCGACCCCGGGCACGTGCCCGCGTGCAGCCTCAACCCGGTGCTCTCCTGCGGCACCGTCATGGCCACCCCGCAGGCCGAGGTCTTCGGCGTGCCCAACCCGGTCATCGGCGTGGTCTGCTTCGCCGTGGTCACCACCGTGGGCGCGGCGCTGGCCGCCGGGGCGCGCCTGGACCGCTGGTTCTGGCTCGGACTCCAGGCGGGCGTGGTGTTCGGCGCCGTCTTCGTGCACTGGCTGATCTTCCAGAGCCTGTACCGCATCGGCGCGCTGTGCCCGTACTGCGTGGTCGTGTGGGCGGTGACGATCCCCCTCTTCTGGTACGTCACCCTGCACAACGTGCGCTCCGCGCACCTGCCCGCACCGGCGTGGGCCGCCGGACCCCTGGACCTGCTGGCCCGCAACCACACCGTCGTGCTCACCGTGTGGGCGCTGGCGGTCGTCGGCGCGGTCGCCCAGGCGTTCTGGACCTACTGGTCCACGCTGCTGTGAGCCCGTCCTCCCCGCGGGCCGCCGCGCGCGTCGGCGGATCGGCGCCGACGCGCGTGGCGCAACCCGTGACGGAGCGTGCGCGAAACGTAGGTTGGATCCATGCGCGTACTGGTCACGGGTGGTGCCGGGTTCATCGGATCGAGGGTCGCGGAGGAACTCCGCCTGGCCGGGCACGAGGCGGTCACCCTCGACGCCTACCTGCCCCAGGCCCATACCGGGAGGGACACCGAGCACAGAACCGTGGACGTCGTGGGCGACGTCCGGGACGGTGAGATCGTCGAACGCGCCCTGCGGGGCGTGGACGCGGTCTGCCACCAGGCGGCGATGGTGGGGCTGGGCTCCGCGGACTTCCTGGACGCCCCCGACTACGTCCGCTGCAACGACCTGGGCACCGCGGTCCTGCTGGCCGCCATGGCCAGGGCCGGCGTCCGCGACATCGTCATGGCCGGTTCGATGGTCGTCTACGGGGAGGGGCGGTACACGTGCCCCGAGCACGGCGACGTCCGCCCCGGCCCGAGGGCGGAGGCGGACCTGCGGGCGGGGGCGTTCGACCCGCCGTGCCCCCGGTGCGGGGCGCCGCTCGTGCCCGGCCTGGTGGGGGAGGACGCGCCGAGCGACCCGCGCAACGTCTACGCCACCACGAAGCTGGCGCAGGAGCACCTGTGCGCGGCGTGGGCCCGGTCCGTCGGCGGACGCGCGGTGTCGCTGCGCTACCACAACGTGTACGGGCCGGGGATGCCGCGCGACACCCCCTACGCGGGCGTGGCCTCCTTCTTCCGCTCGGCGCTGGCCCGGGGCGAGGCGCCCCGCGTGTTCGAGGACGGCCGCCAGCGGCGCGACTTCGTGCACGTGGGCGACGTGGCGCGGGCCAACGTGGCGGCCCTGGAGGCCGTCGCGGGCAGGGCCCCGGGGGAGCTGTCCGCCTTCAACACCGGCAGCGGGACCCCGCACACCATCGGCGAGATGGCCCGGGCGCTGGCGGACGCGCACGGCGGCCCGGAGCCCCTGGTCACCGGCGAGTACCGGCTCGGCGACGTCCGGCACATCACCGCCTCCTCCGACCGGCTGAGGCGGGAGCTGTCCTGGCGGCCCAGGGTCGGCTTCGCCGAGGGGATGGCCGAGTTCGCCCGCGCCGAACTGCGCGGTTCGACCGGTTCGGCGGCGTCGGAGGCCCAGGTGTCCGCGTGTCGCGACCGCCTTTCCCGGCCTGTGTCCACATGACTTCGTAGCGTAACGAGGGTGAGCAGAGAACCACACGAGTACGGCCAGGACGAACCGGCGCAGGCGCCGACCGACACGGCGGGCGGCGACCCGCCGCCACCGGTCGACGTGGTGCTGCCCTGTCTGGACGAGGCGTCCGCCCTGCCCTGGGTCATCGAACGCGTCCCACCGGGGTGGCGGGCGATCGTCGTGGACAACGGGTCCACGGACGGCTCGGCGGGCATCGCCGCGGAGCTGGGGGCCCTCGTCGTCTCCGAACCGCGCAGGGGGTTCGGCGCGGCGTGCCACGCGGGCCTGTCCGCCGCGACCGCCGAGTTCGTCTGCTTCTGCGACTGCGACGCCTCCCTGGACCCCGCCCTGCTCCCGCGGATGGTGGAACGGGTGCGGGTCGGCGGGGCGGACCTGGTCATGGGCAGGCGGCGCCCCGTCCGCCGGGGGGTCTGGCCGGCGCACGCCAGGATCGGCAACGCCGTCGTCGCGCGGATGCTGCGCTCGCGGACCGGGGTGCGGGTGCGCGACATCGGCCCGATGCGCGCCGCCCGCAGGGTGGACCTGCTCAAGCTGGGGATGACCGACCGGCGCTCGGGCTACCCGTTGGAGACGGTCGTGCGCGCCGCCGACGCCGGATGGCGGGTCGACGAGGTGGACGTCCCCTACCTGCCCAGGTCGGGGGCCTCCAAGGTGACGGGGACGTGGCGCGGCACGTGGACCGCCGTGCGCGACATGACGGCGGTGCTGCGCGAGCCGCCGGGCCCGGAGGGCGTGCGCGCGAGGGGAGGGCGGCCATGACCCGGGCCGGTCACCCCGACCTCCCGGCAGGGGGAACCACCCTGCTGGTGATCGCCAAGGAACCCGTCCCCGGACGGGTCAAGACACGGCTGACCCCCGAGTACTCGCCGCGGGAGGCCGCCGCGGTCGCCGAGGCCGCCCTGGCCGACACCCTGCACACGGTGCGCTCGCTCCCCGCCAGCAGAAGGCTCCTGGTGCTGGAGGGGCGGCCCGGACCCTGGCTCCCGCCGGGGTTCGAGGTGGTTCCGCAGCCGGGCGGCGGGCTCGACGAACGGCTCGCGCAGGCGTTCGCCCGGTGCTCGGGCCCCTCCCTGCTGATCGGTATGGACACCCCCCAGGTGAGCGGGGAGCTCCTGGGGCCCGCCCTGGCCCCGGACGCCTGGGAGCGCGCCGACGCGTGGTTCGGCCCGAGCGAGGACGGGGGCTTCTGGGCGCTCGGCCTGGCCGACCCCGACCCCCGCCTGCTGCGCGGCGTCCCGATGTCCACGCGGCGCACCGGGCGGTTCCAACGCGCGCGACTGGTCGAGGCCGGGCTGCGCGTACGCGACCTGGACGTGCTCACGGACGTGGACACGCCCCGCGACGCCGCGCTGGTGGCCTCACTCGTCCCCGGCAGCCGCTTCGGCAGGGCGGTCGGGCTCGCCAGAGCGGGGTGTCGGCGGTGAGCGCGACCGAGACCGGGATCGACACGAGGCCGGCCCCGTGGCTGTGCGACCCCTACTCGCGGGCGCTCGCCGACGGCCGCGGCCCCCTCTTCCTGCGACGGCCCGACGGGTGGATGCTGCGCCTGGAGGTCGAACGCTGGTGCGGGGGGACCGACGCCGCGGACGAGAGCGTACTGGAGCGCTGCGAGGGCGACACGCTGGACGCCGGGTGCGGGCCCGGGCGCATGGTGGTCGCGCTCGCCGCCCGGGGCCGCCGGGCGCTGGGCGTGGACATGAACCCCGTGGCCGTGTCGCGCGCGGTCGAGGCGGGCGGCCGGGCGGTGTGCGCCTCGGTGTTCGACCCCCTGCCCGGCGAGGGGGGTTGGCGCACCGCGCTGCTGGTGGACGGCAACATCGGTATCGGCGGAGCCCCCGGGGACCTGCTCGACCGCATGCGTGAGGTCGTGCTGCCCGGAGGCCTGCTCATCGTCGAGACCGCCGCCCACGAGGTCCACGAGTGCGTGACGGTGCAGGTCACCGACGGCCGGGGGGAACCGGGTCCCCCGTTCCCGTGGGCGCGGATCGGACCCCGCGCCCTGCGGTGGTGCGCGCGCGAGAGCGGGTGGGAGTGGTCGGAGGCCTGGCAGGTGCGGGGGCGCCGGTTCGCGGCACTGCGCGCGCCTCGGGACAACCCGGCGCCGGGACCCGTCCGTCCCGCGGTGACGGCGTGACGCGGCCCGGACTCCGCCAACGCGACCTCCGGGGCGCGGTCGGCACCGCTTGGACGGGACCGCGCGCCGACCTGTCCGCGGCGGCCCTGGCCGCGCTCCTCTTCGCGGCGGCCGCGGTTCTCGGCACCCGCATCGAGCGCGCCCACGGCGTCCTGCACGTGGACTGGCCGCCGCTGTACGCGTCCTGGTTCCCGCACACGGGGCCCGGTACGGTCCCCGCCCTGGTCCTGGCCGTTGTGGTGGCGGTCTGCGGTCCCGCGGTAGCGCGGGCCCTGCCCTGGCGTGCCCTGGTGTGGGCCGTCTGGGCCGCGTCCGTGCTCTGGACCACCGCGCTCGCGCTGGTCGACGGCTGGCGGCGCGGGATCGTCGGCCGCCTGCTGTCGCCCCACGAGTACCTGGCCTCGGTCGACCGCTTCCAGGACGTGGGCGCGGCGCTGAGCACGTTCACCCGGCACATCCTCATCGGGCAGCCCGACAACTGGCCCACGCACGTGGCCGGACACCCCCCGGGCGCCGTCCTGACCTTCGTCGCGCTGGACCGGATCGGCCTGGGCGGCGGGGCGTGGGCCGGGATGTGGTGCGTCGTGGTCGGCGGCTCGGCCGCCGCCGCGGTCCTGGTCGCGATGCGCGCGCTCGGCGCGGAGTCGGCGGCGCGCCGGGCGGCCCCGTTCCTCGTGCTGCTGCCCGCCGCCGTGTGGGTGGGCACGTCGGCGGACGGGTACTTCGCGGCGGTCACCGCGTGGGGCCTGGCCCTGCTCGCCGTGGCCGCGGCGCCCGACGCGCGGGCGCCGCGCGCCACCGCGCTGGCGGCCGGTCTGCTCCTGGGGTGGTCGGTGTACCTGTCCTACGGGCTCGTCCTCATCGGGATCCCGGCCGTGGCGGTGCTCCTGTGCGCGCGGACCGCGCGCCCCCTGCCCTACGCGCTGCTGGGCGCCCTGGCCGTCGCGACGGCCTTCACGGCGGCCGGTTTCCGGTGGTGGGAGGGCTACCACCTGCTCGTGGAGCGCTACTACCAGGGGTTCGCGTCGGTGCGTCCCTACGGCTACTGGGTCTGGGCGAACCTGGCCGTGGCGTGCCTGACGACCGGACCCGCGACGGCGGCGGGCCTGCGCCGGGTGCTGGCGCGCCTGCCCGGAGCGGTGCGCGGCCTGCGCCGGGCGCCGTCCCGGGAGGAGGCCACGACGGCCCTGCTGGTGGCCGCCGCACTCGGCGCGGTCGTGGCCGCCACCCTGTCGGGGATGAGCAAGGGCGAGACCGAACGCATCTGGCTGCCGTTCGTGCTGTGGCTCGTCCCGGCCGCCGCCCTTCTTCCGGACCGCCACCACAGGGCCTGGCTGGCCGCCCAGGCGGCCACGGCGCTCGCGGTCAACCACCTGCTGCTCACCGGTTGGTGAACCGGGGCGCTCCGCGGGGCCGGTGCCCGAAGCCCCCGGCGTCCTCGCGGGCACCGGCGAAGGAACGCACTCGTGGCGCGGCCGGGGCGTCTCCGGGAGTGTTCGGCCGCGGGTTGACGGAGTCGGCGGACAGCGGGCGTACGCCGGGTGTTTCCGGGCGGGATCGGCCGTGGGCTGACGGAGTCGGCGGACAGCGGGCGTACGCCGGGCGTCTCCGTGTGCGACCGGTCGTGGGGACGCCGAGGGGCGGGACGGGCGGTGCCGTCCCGCCCCTCATCGCTCAGGAGTGGCGTTCGTCCCCGACCGTGTGCTCAGGCGGTGTCCCGGAGCCGGTCGAGGGTCTGGGTCCGCGACCGCTGGGTCGGGCCGTCCAGCTCCAGTCCGGAGGCCCCGGACGCCCCGCAGGAGACGTCCCGCTCCGGGAACTCGCCGTCGACCAGGTAGCTCGTGGCCACGTCCCAGGCGCAGGGGTTGTCGCCGTAGACGTAGGCGCCGTGACCGCTGTCGTCGACGCTCACCAGGCGGGAGCGCTGACCGAACTTCTCGTCCAGCAGCACTCCGCCCAGGTGCGGTGTGGCCGGGTCGCGCAGGTTCTGCATGACGAGGACGTTGGCCGGACCCTCCCCGGTGATCTCCACGGCGGGCTCGGACGGGGCGTCGTTCCAGTAGGCGCAGGGCATGACGTTGGCGCTGGCCGCGCCGTACATCGGGTACCTCTCCCGGTCCTCGGCCACGCCCTGCTGGTACGTGGACAGGTCCTCGGGCCACTCGACGTCGTTGCAGGTCGTCGCTAGGAACACCGACCAGGCGTTGTCGGAGGGCCACAGCTCGCCCGTCGCCGCCCCGGCGCCGCCGAGCCCGCTCTCCTCCATGTGCCGCCGCACCGCCTCCTCGTCCGCGAGGCGCACCGACTGCCACAGCTGCGCCGTCCGCCCGTAGCTCCGCTCGTTGTACAGCCCCACGAAGACGGCCAGCCGGAAGACGTGGCCGTTGACACCGGCCACCGGGCCCTCCTCGTCGAGCCGCTCGGCGGTCTCGAAGTAGGTCTCCCGCACCTGTTCGGGAGATCCGCCCAGACCGTAGCTGCCGTCGCGCTCCGCCGCCCACGCGGCGAAGTCGGGGAAGGTCTCCTCGAAGCCCAGGGCGAACCTGCGCATGCCGTCGTAGTCGAGGAAGGTGTCGCCGATGTTGCTGTCGAGCACGATCCGGTCGGTGCTCCCGGGGAACATCGAGGCGTAGGCCGCGCCCAGCGCCGACCCGTAGGACAGCCCGAAGTAGCTGGCCTCCTCCTCGCCGAGGGCGGCCCGGATCCGGTCCAGGTCGCGGGCCATGTTCGCCGTCGAGATGTGGCGCATCAGCCCGTTCCCGTCGCTGCGCGCGCACTGGTCGGCGACCCCCTCGGCGACCGCGGCCTGCTCGGTGACCGCCGCCTCGTCGACCGCGTAGGGCGGGATGTTGCCGAAGTACTCCTGGTCGGTGGTGAAACCGCAGCCCACCGCGGAGGAGTGCCCGACCCCGCGGGTGTCCATGCCGATCAGGTCGTAGCTGTTCAGGACACTGGCGGGCATGCCCAGGGAGGCCAGGTCCGCGGGCATCGACAGCCCGGACCCGCCCGGGCCGCCGGGGTTGAGCAGCAGCACGCCGCGCCTCTGGTCCGGGTCCGTACTGGCCAGCCGCGACACCATGATCCCGACCTCGGCGCCCTCGGGGTCGTCGTAGTCCACGGGCACCGGCACGGTGGCGCACTCCAGCGGGTGCGTCCCGGCCGGGACGTCCTCGGGGCAGGCGCCCCACTCCAGTGCCGTCGTCGGCGCCCCGTCCCGCTCTTCGGCCGCGACCGGTGCGGCCGCGACCAGTGAACCGGCCAGGCATACCGCCACCACCGGGGGCAGGCTCCGGCCCGCGCTCCGCCTTCGTCCCATGTCTCCAGCCTCCTGGATGTCGATTTCACCGGCGCCCCGGCGGGCACGGCTCTTCCGCCGTCCGTCGCGGAAGGACCGTGACCGCCGTCGCCGGAGGCACGTGTCCAGCCTGCTGTCACTCCAACGAGCCCACCAGTGACACCGTGTCATGGGATGACGGTGAGAACCTCACGGGAAAACCGTGACAGGCACACATCGTTCGCGGGTGGTGCCGGTGTGCGACGGGTCCGGGGCGCCGCGCGGCGGCACGTAGCGGGGGGTGTGCATCTCCCCGGCGTCCCGGGCGCCGCGCGGGGCGTCCGGGGCCAGCGCGAGCGGGCGGCCCCGTGCGGAGGAGTCGATCCGCCAGCCGGTCAGGCGCACGTCCGCGCCGACCGGCAGCGCGGCCCGGTAGGCGGTTGCGGAAGGAGGTGGAGAAACCGCCGACGAACATGCACCAGCGGTCGCCGACGCGGTGCACGTTCGGGTCGCTCAGTCCGAGGAGGCCATGCGGGACGGTGCCCTCCAGCATGTCCCACTGGACGGTGGGGCCGGTGACGGCGGGGGAGCGGTGCATGGACCCGCCTTCCGTGCTCAGGGCGCGCGAGCGCGGACTCCCCCGCGGATCAGGTAGGTCGTTGCGGGAGATGTACCACCGCTCCCGGAGACGCAGGACCGGCCACGGGCGGTAGCCGGGACGCGGAGCCCGCTGTCCGGGTTCCGGATGCGCGGCGGATCAGCGCGCGGCGGGAGGCCGTGCCCGGTGGGAGCCCGCGTCCGGCGGGGTCAGCTGGTGACGTGCCGGTCGAGCCAGTCCATGAGGGGGCCGGTGGCTCGCCAGTCCGCGCGCACGGTGTCCAGGAGCTTCGCGGACAGCGGCACGTCCGACCGCCGCACGTTGTGCTCGGCCCCCAGGGAGCGGTGGCGCAGCAGGTGCACGCGCGGGTGGTCGCCGCTGTACCCGCGCGGGTGGGTCTTGAGGGTGTCGCCGACGATGTCGAAGCCCCGGGCCGTCAACTCGTCGACGATCCGCGCCAGCCGCGGGCCCTGGCGCTCGTCGTCCACGCCGTCGCGGTAGCGCTCCACCTGCGCGCCCGACATCGCGTGGTACCCCGCGCCCACCGAGAGCCCCTCCAGGCCGAGCTGGAGGTAGTAGCCGACCGGTCCCTGGGACTGGCTGACCAGGCCCACGTGGGTCTTGTACGGGCTCTTGTCGTGGGAGAAGCGCACGTCGCGGTTGGGGCGGCCCACCTTGATCGGGCCGAAGTCCTCCTCCAGCGCCTCGGCCAGGGCGCGCGCGGGCTCGCGCACCGCGCGCACGTACACCTCGTGGTGACCGTGGAAGTAGTCCTTGGAGTTGTCCCGGGCCAGGCCGTCGAAGAACGCGAAGGTCTCCTCGGTGAAGCCGGTGAAGTCCATCCCTCTCCTCGTGCTGTGGCGGACGCGCGCCCGCCGTCCTACCCCGCCGGCGCCTCCCCGAACCCGGCCACCGCCCGCGGGGCCCGCCGGGGGCGGTCTCCGCGGGCAGCTGGAGCGGGTGTGGCGCGCGGACGGGCCGGTCGGTCTCGGAGCGGGCCGTCCCGGCTGAGCGGAGGTGGCGCTGGGACCGTTCCAGAGCGGCCCGTCCTGGGCGGCCCGGATCGACCTCGGGGGCGTCCTCGCGCAGTCGGGCCTCGGCTTGGGACCGACAACCGCTCCCGCCGTCGCCGGAGCCGTACGCGGCTTGCTGCTCGGGGGCGCCGAGGTTCGCGCGTACCGCCCAGACCTCCTCGCGAGCGGCCTGCTCCGGGGCGAGGGGCAGAGGGTGGTAGCCGAACCGCTCCGCGACCCCCATCTCCATCAGGCCGCGGATCGCCGGGTGCCCGGCCCGCGCATCCCTCCTCGCGGTCAGGGCCCCGCCCGCGCACCCGTCCGAGGGGACGGACGAGTGGGTTCGTCCGGCTGCCCGGAGCCGTCGCCCGCACCCTCCCGGGGCTCCCGGAAGGCCGGGCGGTCGAAACCAGAGCATACTGAGATCCTGTTCACATCCAGTGTGCGGCGTCCTCGTCTGGCCCGCGTGAAGTAGCAGCTGGTACGGTGGCACTCGCTGTGACCCAGCGAGACGTGAGAGGAGGTGCTGTGATGTCCCGGTCAGTGGCCACGGCGCCCCCGTCGCGTCGTCACGCGCCCGTACTCCTCGAAGGCGCCCGCTTCCGCGCCCTGGACGTCTACGCCCGCGTCGGCCGTTCGCGTTTCGCTGAACGGCACAAGCTGCCCGTGCGCAACCCCCGCCCCCTGGGCACCAACGGCTACTCCACCTCGTGGGGTACCAACGCCCACGGCGAACTCAGCTCCTGCCCGCCCGGACGCAGCTGACCCTCCCGCCTCGCCCGAGGCGTCTTCTCCTTTCCGCATGACGGTCGCCCCGTGCCCGCGCGCCGTCGGTTACCGGCCTGCCCAAGGCACCGGTATCTGACGTCGGCGTCCGCGGTCCGTTCCGGCTTCCGTCCCGCGTGAGGCACCTTTCGCGTGCCCTCCTCCACTTTTTTCGCTGAACGCCGACCGTGCCGCACCCCTGTGCGCCACGGCCGTCCCCGGCGTGTGCCCGCATGCCCGGGGACCGGCGCGCAACCGTGAAAGGACAGCGGCGTGCTGCTGCTCCTCCTTGCCGTACTCACCGTCACCACCCTGCTCGTCCCGCTGCTGGGACGCCCACTGGGCCGCGCCGCGGGGTGGCCCATCGCCCTGGTTCTGGCCCTGGCGGCCCTGTGGGTCGGCGCCCGGGGGCCCTCCCTGTGGAACCACGACCGGGTCCTGGAGGCGTCCCTGCCCTGGATGCCCGCCCTCGACGTGGGCCTGCACCTGCGCATGGACGGCCTGGCCTGGCTG
The DNA here is from genome assembly GCF_000381685.1 of Nocardiopsis sp. CNS-639. Classification (NCBI taxonomy): domain Bacteria; kingdom Bacillati; phylum Actinomycetota; class Actinomycetes; order Streptosporangiales; family Nocardiopsidaceae; genus Nocardiopsis; species Nocardiopsis sp. CNS-639. The sequence goes on along the minus strand of NZ_KB906886.1, from coordinate 14,399 downwards.
TTCTGCGTGCTCGTGCTCGGCGTGGGAGCCCTGGTCATGGCCTACTCCACCCGCTACTTCCCGCCCGGGCGCAGGACCGGCTTCTACGTCCTGATGAGCGCCTTCGCCCTGTCGATGACCGGCCTGGTCCTGGCCGACGACGTGGTCCTGCTCTTCGTCTTCTGGGAGCTGACCACGATCTGCTCCTTCCACCTGATCGGCCTGTCCGGACCGGGCGCCTCACGACCGGCCGTGCGCACGTTCCTGCTCACCGCCATGGGCGGCCTGGCGCTGCTGACCGCGGTGGTGCTGCTGTGGGTGCGCACCGGAACCACCCGCCTCAGCGCGATCCTGGGCGACCCGTCCTGGACCCAGGACACCGCCTTCACCAGCACCGTGGCGGTGCTGGTGGTCATCGCGGTGTTCACCAAGTCGGCCCAGTTCCCCTTCCACTACTGGCTGCCCGACGCCATGGCCGCGAGCACCCCGGTGAGCGCCTACCTGCACGCGGCGGCGATGGTCAAGGCCGGCGTCTACCTGGCGATGCGCTTCTCACCGGCCTTCAGCGACACGCCGCTGTGGGGTACCACCCTGGTCGTCGCCGGTCTGACCACCGCCGTGGTCGGCGCCGTGCTGGCCCTGCGACGGCACGACCTGAAGGAACTCACCGCCTACTCCACGGTCAGCCAACTCGGCTTCCTCGTCGCCGTCATCGGTGTGGGAACCCCGCAGGCGCTCGTCGCCGCCGTCGTGCACACCGCGGCCCACGCCCTGTTCAAGTCGGCGCTGTTCATGTCGGTGGGCGTGATCGACCACCAGACGGGAACCCGGGACCTGCGTGAACTCGGCGGTCTGCGCCGGGCGATGCCCGTCACCGCGGCGGTGAGCGCGCTCGCCGCCCTGTCCATGGCCGGGGTTCCCCCTCTCCTGGGATTCGTCAGCAAGGAGAACCTCTTCGAGGCGCTTCTCCAGACACCGGGGCCCGCCTGGGCTGGTCCGGTCGCCGGGGCCGTCGCGGTCGCCGCGGCGTCGTTGACCTTCGCCTACGCCTTCCGCTTCGTGTACCTGGCCTTCGGCGGGAGCGGCAGACGCCGTCCCGACCGGGAACCGCCCCGCGAGGCGGGCGCGCTCCTCCTGGCCGCCCCCGTGGTCACCTCGGCGGCGGGCCTGGTCCTGGGGCTGGGAGCCACGGCGCTGAACCCGGCCGTCTCCTGGGCGGCCGGCGACGCGGTCCTGGCTCCCGCGGACTCCCACCTGGCGCTGTGGCACGGACTCAACCCGGCCCTGGGGATGTCGGCCGCCGCCCTGCTCCTGGGCGCCCTCCTGACCTGGGCCTCCCGCTCCGGGGAGAAACTCGCCGGGCGCCGGTTCCTCCCCGTCCGGGGCACAGGCGTCTTCGAACGCGTGCACGCGGCGGTCATCGCCCTGGGAACGCGCGTGGGCGACCTGACCCGCACCGACGCGCCCACCCGCCACCTGGCCGTGCCGTTCGTCATGCTCATCGTGCTCGCCGCCGTGGTCTGCGCTCTCGGACTGGACTACGGGCTGCCGCCCGCTCCCACCTCACGCGCGCTGGACTGGCTCCTGGTGGCGTTGGTGGCGGTCGCGGTGCTCACCTCGGTGGTGACCCGCTCGCGGATGGCCGCCCTGGCCCTGGTCGGGGTCGCCGGGTTCGCCACCGCGCTGTGGTTCGTCTTCCTCGGCGCCGTCGACGTGGCGCTGACCCAGTTGCTGGTGGAGACCCTGACGGTGGTCGTGGCGGTCCTGGTGCTGCGCCGGCTCCCCCGCGAGTTCCACCGGGTCCGCCGCTCACGCACCGCCCTCACCGCGGCGGTCGCCCTGGCCGCGGGAACCGTGGCGGGACTGGGTGCCTACCTGCTCACCGGCCGCAGGGAGCCCTCCGGGGTCAGCGACTACCTGCTCTCCCACGCGCCCGAGGACACCGGCGGCACCAACGTGGTCAACACGATCCTGGTCGACTACCGGGCCCTGGACACACTGGGCGAACTCACCGTCCTGGGGGTGGCCGGCCTGATCATCATCGCCGTCCTGCGCTCGTCCGGTCTCACCGCGAACGGCGAGGTCTCCTCGCGCGTGGCCGGGACCAATCCGGTCTGGGACGCCGACGACAACACCGTGATCATGCGCACCGTGGCGCGCTGGCTCATCCCGCTGCTGGTGCTGTGGTCGCTCTACCTCCTGCTGCGGGGCCACAACGCCCCGGGCGGTGGCTTCATCGCCGGACTGGTCGGCGGTTCGGCCTTCGCCCTGGCCTACCTGACCGCGCCCAGCGCCTCGGCGGCCCGCATCCGCCTGGCCTACCCGGCCTTCATCGCCGCGGGCGTCCTCACCGCCGCGGCCACCGGGCTGCTCGGCTACGCCGACGGGTCCTTCCTGCGGCCCCTGCACGCCGAGATCCCCCTGCCCTGGGGCGGTTACTACCACTTCACCAGCGCGCTCGTCTTCGACGTGGGCGTCTACCTGGCCGTGGTCGGCGTGCTGCTGACCGCGCTCAACCAGCTGGGGCTGCCCCGGAGCGGGCGTAAGAGCCCCCCGGAACCCGACGCGCACCGCACACCCGACCCCGTCCAGCACGGTCCGGCCACCGGAGGCACCCGATGACCCTGGCCATCACGATCGGCGTCCTGACCGCCGGAGCCGTCTACCTGATCCTGCAACGCGGCATGGTCCGCGTCGTCCTGGGCTTCGTCCTGCTCAGCCACGGGGTCAACCTCCTGCTGATGTCGGCGGGCGGAACCTTCCGCCGGGGCGAACCCCTGCTGGGGCGGGACACCGGCGCCGCCATGGCCGACCCCCTGCCCCAGGCGTTCGTGCTCACGGCGATCGTCATCGCCTTCTCCATCACCATCTACATGCTCGCCCTCGCCGCGACCGGTGAGAGCGACGACACCGAGGACGCCTCATGATCCCCGTTCTCCTGCCCGTGCTGGTCGCGGTTCCCCTCCTGGCCGCCGCGCTGCTGGTGCTGCCCCTCGCACGCGGGGCGGCCCGCGCCCTGTTCCTGGGGACCAGCGCCTTCGCGCTCGCCGCCGGTGCCGTACTGGTCTGGTGCACGCGGGAGGGACAGGTACACGCCCACCAGGTGGGTCTGTGGCCCGCCGGGGTGTCCATCCCCTTCGTCGCCGACACCTTCAGCGCGCTGATGGTCACCACCACCGCCCTGTTGGTGCTGGTGTGCTCGGCCTTCGCCGTGGCCACCGGCGAGGCCGGTCGGCGCTTCTTCCCGTCCCTGGTGCTGGTGCTGTCCGCCGGGGTGTACGGGGCGCTGCTCACGGGCGACCTGTTCAACCTCTTCGTGTTCGTCGAGGTGATGCTGCTGCCCTCCTACGGGCTGATGGCCATCGCCGGGACCCTGCGCGGCCTGCGGGGCGGACGGACCTACGTCGCGGTCAACCTGCTCACCTCGACCGTGTTCCTGGCCGGTGTCGCCCTGGTCTACGGCACCGCCGGAACCGTGCAGCTCGGCGAACTCGCGGGCGCCGCCCAGGAGTCGCCCGTGGTCGCGGCCGCCATGGGCGTGGTGCTGCTGGCGATGTCGGTCAAGGCCGCCGTCGTGCCGGTGCACGGCTGGCTGGCGCGCACCTACACCGCGCCCTCCCCGGCGGTGACCGCCCTGTTCTCCGGTCTGCACACCAAGGTCGCCATCTACGCGATCTACCGCCTCTACGCGGTGGTCTTCGGCGGCGAGTCCTCGCTGCTGTGGGTGGGCCTGGTGCTGTTCGGCGCGACCATGCTGATCGGGGTCCTGGGCGCGGTGGGGGAGGACACCACCCGCTCGATCCTGGTCTTCCACATGGTCAGCCAGATCGGCTACATCCTCCTCGGCGTCGCCCTGTTCACCGAACTGGGACTGATGGCGGGCATCTTCTACCTCATCCACCACATGGTGGTGAAGGCGTCCCTGTTCCTGTCCACCGGCGCGATCGAGCACGTCCACGGCACCGGCAGGCTCGACCGGCTGGGAGGCGTGGCCCGCCGGGAACCGCTGCTGGCCCTGGCCTTCCTGGGCGCGGCCCTGTCCCTGGCCGGACTGCCGCCCTTCTCCGGGTTCGTCGCCAAGCTCACCCTGGTCGCCGCCGCCTTCGCGGACGGCCAGTGGGCGGTCGCCGCCGTCGCCGTCGCCGTCAGCCTCATCACCCTGATGTCGATGCTCAAGATCTGGGGCTCGGTGTTCTGGGGCCCCGACCCGGGCTCCGGTCCCGAACCCGGGGGCGGACGGTCGGCGGAGGGAGCCGGGACGGTCACCGCGCCCCCGGCCGCCACGAGGATCCGCGCGGGCCTGGTGCTGCCCGCGGCGGCGTTGACCGGCGTCACCCTGTGCGTCGGCCTGGGCGCCCAGGTCCTGCTCGACCTGAGCGCCCAGGCCGCGGCCCATCTGCTGGACACCTCCACCTACGTCGAGGCGGTGACGAACCGATGACCCCCTTCCTGCGCAGGACCCTGCGGATCGCGTGGTTCCCGTTCTTCTACGGCTCCCGGGTGGTGACCTCCACGCTCCAGGTCGCCTGGGACATCCTCACCCCGGGCAGCGCGTCCGTGCCCGCCCTGATCGAGGTCCCGTTGCGCTGCCGCACCGACCTGGAGATCACGGCCGTCGCCAACATGGTCTCCCTGACCCCCGGAACGGTGACCGTGGCCACCCGCACCGACCCGCCCACCCTGTGGGTGCACGGCATGTACACCGCTGACGAGCGGGCCTTCCTCGACGACATCCACCAGATGGAGGACTACCTGTTGGGCCTGACGCGCGTCGGACGGACGAAGGCCGCGACCCGCGGGGAGGAGACCCGATGAACCCCGTCGACATCGCGCTGCTGCTGCTCGGCGCGTCCATGGTCCTGGCCGCGTACCGGATCCTCTCGGGCCCCGACCGGGCGGACAGGGCCGCCGGGGCCGACGTGGTCCTCTTCGGCTTCGTCGGCCTCGTGGTCGTCCTCGGCCTTCGCGTCGACTCCGCCCTGGTGGTCGACATCGTGCTCGTGTGCGCCCTCGTGGGGTTCCTCTCCGCCCTGTCCCTGGCCCGACTGATCTCCGGAGGCAAACGATGACCCCGTTCGAGACGCTCGCCGTGGCCTGCGTGATCGCGGGCGCGTCCGTGTTCACCGTGGGAGCCCTCGGCCTGGTGCGCCTGCGCGACTTCTACGCCCGCCTGCACGGGGTGGCGGTCTCGGCCGGGCTGGGGACGGCCCTGCTCCTGCTCGGTCTGCTGCTGTGGTTCCCCTCGGTGGAGAACGCGCTCAAGATCGGCCTGGCGCTGCTCGTGCAACTGGCCACCGCCGCGGTCGGCGGCAACGCCCTGGCCCGGGCGGGTTACCTGGCGGGAACACCGCTTTCCCCCGCCACCCGGCACGACGCCCTCGCCGACGCGGACACGGACCGCTCGGAGGAGGGCTGACCCTGCTTCGTGCCGGCGGCCCGTCACCACGGCCGCCGGCACGAGGAGGCGGTGACTATGGATGACATGTTCGTCGGTGGAACGCGGACCGCGTTCCAGCTCCTGGCCCTGCTGGCCACCGTGCTCAGCGCCCTCCTGCTCACCCGGGCGCTGCGCACGCGCGCACGGTCCACGAGGATGCGCCGATCCCGGACGCCTCCGCTACGGGACCTGCCCCGCTCCGGTACCCCGGTCCTGGTCGACGGGAACGCCGTACCGGGGTCCTCGGGACCGCTGGTGGCCCCCTACTCCGGGACCAGGTGCGTGTGGTACCGGACCGAGGTGTGGGACCACCGCCCCGGTGAGGGCTCGCGCCACGAGCGCCTTCGCGTGAGCCTGGTCCACGCGGAGCAGAGCGAGGCGCCCTTCCTGATCGAGGACAGGACGGGGAGCGCGTGGTGCCACCCCCGTGGAGCCGTCACGGACAAGGTCGCCCTCACCCACGACTCCTTCGTGGTCGACCCCCTGGCGGAGGGCGCTCCGGGCAGGGCGGAGGCGAGGCGGGAGCTGCGGCCCGAGCACGCGCATTCGAGCACCGGCCGCTCCTACCGGGAGTGGGCCATCGCGCCCGGGACCCGTCTGCTGGTCAACGGGACCGCGTACGAGTGGAACGAGGAGACCCTCGTCGCGAGCTCCTCCGACGGGTACCTGCTGCTCTCGACGCGCACCGCCCCACAGGTGTACGACGCCCATCTGACGAGGCAGGTCCTGGCCGGAGCCGCCTTCCTCGGATCGCTCGCGGTCACCCTGTGGCTCCTGTGACCCGACGATCGCGGACGCGATCATGCCGAAACTCCGCCGCGGCCGACGCCGCCGGACCGTGGACGGGAGGAAGCGTCCCGGTCAGCGGTCGTAGGCGGTCGACGACCGCTTGGCCGGGGCACCGATCAGCCAGCGGGCGGTCGGACGGCGGCGCTCCTTCGGTCCAACCCCCGGCGGGTCCCCCGTCGGACCGCCGGGCGAAGGGATCCGCCGCCTCGCCCGGCGGCGCACCCTCAGCGGCCCCGCCACCGGGGAGGGCGTTTCTCGGTGAACGCCCGGGGGCCCTCCCGCGCGTCCTCGCTGCGTGCGCGCCGCTCCTCCCAGAAGAAGCGGCTGCCGAACGCCTGCTCCACGGACAGGTGGGACGAGCGGGCGACGGCCTCCTTGATGGCCCGCACCGACAGGGGCGCGCTGCGCAGGAGGTCGTCCACCCAGCCCTGGACACACGCGTCCAGCTCCTCGTGCGGGACGACGTCGTTCACCAGGCCCAGGTCCGCCGCGCGGCGCGCGGACATCCGCCGTCCCGTCAACAGGTGGCCCATCGCGATCCGCGCCGGGATCTGCCTGGTGAGCCGGAAGACGCCGCCCGCCCCGGGGACCAGCCCCAGCCGTGCCTCCGGCAGGGCGAACGTCGAGCGCTCGGAGGCGACGATGACGTCACACGCCAGGGCCAGCTCGAACCCGCCCCCCATGGCGTACCCGTCCACGCGTGCGATGACGGGCTTGGCGAACGCGTGGCGTTCGGTCAGCCGGGGCCAGCCCGGAGCCCCCCGGCTGCCGAAGGTGGTCCCCTCGGCGCCACCGGAGTCCAGCGCCGCCCGTTCCCTCAGGTCCTGGCCCACGGAGAACGCCCGGTCTCCGGCCCCGGTCAGGACCACCGCCCAGACGTCGTCGTCGGCCTCCACGTCGTCCCAGACCTCGGCGAGTTCCTCGTGGGTCCGCAGGTCCATGGCGTTCAGGACGTGGGGGCGGTCGATGGTCACGCGGGCGACCCTGTCCTCCTTCACGTACCGGACCCGTGGCGGGGCGGTCTCCTGCTCTGCGGACATGGTCCTCCGTGGGTTGGCGGGCGGTCCGACCCGGCGCGGCGGGCCCTCCGGTCCGGTCTCAGGCGCGCGCCGCGGTGAAGCGGCCGGTCTTGGTGATGACGTCCTCGCTGTACAGGCGCAGCGACTGCTGGAGCGCGAACTCCGACATGTAGGAGCGGAAGGGCTCCGACGGGTTCTCCGCCAGCTGGAGCATGCGCCTGTTCGTGACGACGGCCGGGCTGTCCATGCGTTCGGCCGCCTCCTCCACGGCGGCGTCCAGCAGGGCCGGGTCGACCACGTGGTCGAAGAGCGCGGCCGCCTGCGGCTCGGTGGCCCAGATCCGCCGGCCCCAGAGGATGACCTCCCGGGAGAGCCGGGTGCCGCCGACGCGTCCGAGCCGGAGGTTGGCCACACCGGGGACGATGCCCTCCTGCGCCGCCGGGAGGCTGAAGTAGGCGTCCTCACCGGCGATCACCCTGTCGAAGACCAGCAGTAACTGGGCCCCGCCGCCGATGGCGAAGGCGTCGACCGCGGCCACCCACGGCTTGTGGACCGTCGGAGCCCGCCACGAGTCCGGGCCCTCGACGGCCAGGCCCCGGACGATCTTGTTGATGTAGCCGAGCTCCCGCCGGAGCAGGAAGTCCACGAGGGAGATCCGTCCGGCGTGCAGTTCCTTGAGGTTGATCCCCGCGCTGAACACACGCCTGCCCCGGTGGCGGGGGTGCTCCATCGGGCCGCCCCGCAGTACGCCGACTCCCACGTCGGGGTCGAGCAGCACCAGGTCCACCGCGGTCTCCATGGAGTCCACCTGGTCGTTGTCCTCGGCGTTGAGCCGGTCCGCGCCGCATATGGTCACGTGCGCGGTGGAGCCGATCCTTTCCAGTCGGACGGAGCCGAGGTCCGCGACGCCGGTCCTGCGGTACTCGGGGTACAGGGCCCGGGCTCGGCCGGTGGGGCGGAGCATCGAGTCGACGAGGTGCCGCCCCGCAGCCTCGGAGCCCAGGACGGCCCGGAAGAAGATCCCCTGGTCGATCTCCAGTCCCTCCTTGTGGGCTTGGAGCCGGGCGGACTCGGTAGCCATCTGATCGGGGGTCGGGACCAGGCCGGGGAACCGGGTCGCGGCGTCCGTGACCAGTTCGCGCAGGCGCGGGCGCCGCCGGTGGCCGTCGGTGAGGTCACCGTAGACGCTGTCCACGTGCGCGTCGAGGAACCGGGAGCGGACGGCACGGAGGGTGTCCTTGGCCCGGGAGACGACCTGGTGCTCCTCGGGCGTGCGCCGCGCGGGCTCGGCGGCCGCGGCGAGCACCTCGTCCAGGCGCAGGGCGGCGTCACCGAGGACCCCGGCCGCCGTCGGCAGGTCGTGGGGGAGCGCTGTGGCGTCGACCTTGGCCAGAGCGTCCGCCGCCGTGAGCAGGGCGTTCATCGTTGAGGACTCCGAAGTGGGGAAAAGGGGGACCAGAGGGCGCTCAGAAGCACCAGTTGATCTGGGCGGGAACGTCCGGAAGCGGGGACGCCGTCTCCTTCGGGCCGGTTCCGGCCTCGGAGCACAGGCGGTACAGGCCGAGCTGGTGGGCCCTGAGGCCGGCCTTGAAGCGGGACGAGGCCCCGAGCGCGGACATGACGCCCGCCACGTGGCGGCGGTAGGTGCGGACGGACACGCCCATGCAGCGGGCCGCGGACTCGTCCTTCATCCCGGAGCACAGGTAGTACATCGCCCGTGCCTGGTTGTCGTTGTCGAGGATGCCGAGGGCGTCCCGCAGGTTGGAGAAGCCCACCGCGCGGTCCCAGAGGGCGCGCTGGTAGCGGATCATCCAGTCGATCATCCCCGGGGAGCGCACGACGCGCAGCTTGGTCGCGTCGTCGGCCCGGTTGGACTCGACGAAGCCGACACGCGAGCCGATCACCAGCATGGTGGGGAACCCGTCGGGGGCCACGCGGACGCGCACGCCCCGGTCGGAGAGGAGCGCGATCGCCCGCCGGTTCCCTCCTTCCAGCAGGTCCGAGTGGGTGGCCGTCATTCTGAGGTCGATCCTGCGGGAGGGGCCTGCGGACTCGGTGATCCTGGTGACGGCGGAGGCACCCAGGATCGAGGCCGAAACGGTCGTCATCCGCACCTCGGGGAGGGGGTCCCCGAGCAGTTCCACCTCTTCCCAGAACCGGGCCGTGAGGTCGCGGGCGTCGACATCCTCGTCCCCGCCGTCCAGGGGAGGAGCCAGATTCATCTTCCAGTGGGCACCAGGGTTTTCGAGATGGTCGTTCGGGGGATTGGGGGATTCGGCGCCCTCATCGAGAGAAACGTCGATGCCGGGTTCCCGAATAGCTGGTTCATTCATTTTTGAAAGATGTCTCGCTGGGGGTTCGCGATATAGTGAAGTGACCATATTGAGTGTTCCAGTATGGGCTGTTTCCATCAATGTCTTGGCCAGTTGTGGACATGGTGACAACGCCGACCGCTTTGCAGGCGGCCGCCGGGGCGCGGGGGCGACGGGTCGCGTGCGCCGGTCTTCGGAAAACCGCTGCAAGGCCGGGGCCGAAGCGGCGCGGCATGGTCACCCCTGACCTCCCCCTGCTCCGCCGCCCTGCCCGAGCGGCCGATCGCGCGCGTGGAAAGCCGTAGGACGGCCCGGCCGACTCCGCCACGCCGCTCCCGACCGCCGGACCCTGGGCCGATCCCCGCTCCCGCTCACCGCGCACGTCCGGTGGCGGGAAAACGGGCGAGCAGCCCGGAGGACACTCCCCGGCCCGCCGCCGGGATCCCCGCCAGCCCGTGCGGAGCGTAGGCCCCCGCCGTCCGGATCGCCGAAAATTTCTGGACAGCCGCCACCACCCGAATAGTCGCCAGCACCGAATGGATGGAGTTTTGGGCGGATTTTCGTTCAACAATGCAGGCGGTTTCGGTACCGCGTTCCGGAATTCGGCCGGGCGCCTTCCCCCGCTTGAGGGGCGCCCAGCCGGATGCGCGTCACACGCGTGCCGGTTCCTCCGACGGGGTCTGGTCCCGCAGACGCCTCAGCTCACGGTCACAGGCCGACAGGTGGCGGCCCAGGGCGTCCTCGAAGGCCGTCGAGGACGCCTCCATCGCCAGGCGGCGACGGATCGCGAACTCCGGCCCGGAGCGGGCGGCGACCGACGCCAACAGGGACTCCACCCTCGCGTCCGCCGGGTCGAGCACCTCGTCCACCAGACCCAGCCCACGGGCCTCCTCCGCCGGGAACGGAAGACCCAGCAGCGCGCAACGGCGGGCCGCTCCGTGCCCGGCCTGCTGGCGCAGGCGGTACAGGACCATGCCGGGCCACGCGGTCTCCTCCGTCGCGGGGAAGCGCAGGCTCGATCCGGGCGCCATGATCCTGAGGTCGCTGGAGAGGAGGAGTTCGGCCGCGACCCCGCCGCAGTCCGCCTCGACGATCGCCACGGTGGCGGTATCCACCCGCTCCAGACGGCGCAGCGCCCGCTCCCACTTGTTCACCGTGTGGACGGTGACCTCGTCGGACACGGGAAGGCCCGTGGGGACCCCCCGGAGGCGAAGCGTTCCGACGGTCCCGGGGCCCGCGTCCTCACACGCGTCCGCGAACGCGTTCACCTCGGCCACGAGCGCGGCGGACAACGGAAGCGAGCCGTCGATCCGCAGGTTCGGCGCGTTACCGTCGTTGGACGTACTGGTCACTGTGTCTCCTCTGTTCGAAGGGGTTGTCACCACTGGCACAGCGCTGCCTCGATCGTCGATCCGGGACCCATGGTCATGAGGACGCCGTGGTCGCCGGGGGAGGCGACGCCCTCCTCCAGGAGCTGCTGGTACGAGAACAGGAAGGAACCGCTGGACAGGTTGCCGTAGTCGCGGAGCACGCTCGTCGTGTGCCGGACGTCGTGCCTGGTCAGGCCGAGGTTGACCATGACCGAATCGATGACCTTCTTGCCGCCGGAGTGCACCGTCCAGTGCCGGATGTCGCTGCGGCGCAACCCGGTGCCGTTCAGCAGGCGGTCGATGATGATGTTGGCGTGGGCCCCCACGACGTAGGGCACCTCGGGGTCCAGGAAGAAGCTGAACCGGCCCTGCTCGGAGTCCCAGTCGTAGCGCATGGCGGGAAGGGCGTCCACGATGATCTGGCTGGAGAACTTCAGCAGGCGCGGACCGGCGGGCTCCGGGCGGTCCGCGGTGTCGCCGGAGACCACGGCGATCGCGGCCGAACCGTCTCCGAACAGGCTGTTCACCACGGACGTGCGCATCGTCCCGTCGAACACGTAGGCGGCGGAGCAGGCCTCGATGCACACCATGACGGCGAGCTTCCCGGGGTGGGCCCGCGCCCACCCGGCGACGGCGTTGAGCGCGTTCAGTCCCGCGTTGCAGCCCATTCCGACGACGTCCAGACGGCTGGCGCTGGAGGGGATGCCCAGCTCACGGATGAGCAGGGCACTGAACCCCGGCGTGAGGAAGCCGGTCGTGGTGACACAGCACAGGTAGCCGATGTCGGACAGGTCGGCCCCCGCCCTCTTCAGGCACTCCTGGAGGGCGCGGGCGCCCATGTCGATACCCTGCCACCTGTGCTTGTCCAGCAGCTCTCCCTGGACCTCCATGACCCGTCCGCCGTCCGGCCCCTCCGGGGGGAGGGTGAGGTGGCGCCGGTCGATGGCGCTGTTGCGGAAGACCGAGCGGATCTTCGGATCCCGGATGTCGAAGATCTCCAGGAGTTCGTCCTGGGAGTAGGAAGTGGGCGGGACCGCCGTTCCGACACCGACGATCGCCGCGGGGGCTCCGCCACGGTCGGCGGCTGCGGGAGCCCGGCTCTCCGGAGCGGTTGCGAGATGTGCGTTCACACGGGAATCCATTTCTTGTGGATACGGACCTGGGCGTGATGGGTGGGTGGACGTCAGCGGTTCGGGGTGCCGTCCAGCCGGTCCACCTCGGGAAGGAGAGAGGCGACGAGGGGGCCCACCGACCCGGCGGATCGGGGTGAGAGCAGGGCGAAGTGGTCGACCGCGGTGGCACGGACACGCACGTCCGAACCGAGGAGGCCCGCCCAGCCGTGCGTGGCGGGGGGTTCGTCCCCCTCCTGGCGCGCCTCCACGAAGGCGGTCGGCACGTCCGTCCCCGCCGAACGGTGCGCGGCCATCGCCGCCACGTTGTGGCGCGCGATCTGGAAGAGGCGCTCCAGGGCGGGGTCGTCCAGGGACGAGAGAGCGCTCCCCCTCGCCTCCAGGGCCGCGCGTACGTCCGGGGTCCGCGGCCGGTCGTCCGCGGGACCGACCGGCACCGCGAGGCCGTCGAACGCGGCCGAGCACACGTCCTCCGGGGACGGGTCGGGGTCGGTCCGGTCGGCGCCGCCGACGTGGGCGTCCAGGAGGATCAGCTGGTCGGGGGCCTCCCCGGCCTCGGTCAGCTCGCGCGCCGCCTGCTGGGCCACGGTGCCGCCGAAGGACCAGCCCAGCAGCACGCGGTGACGGGAGGAGGAGAGTTTGCGGATCCGTTCCGCGTGGTGCGAGGCGAGTTCCGCCACCGTGAGGGGAAGGACCTCGCCCGTCTCCAGGCGCGGGTCGTGGAGGATGTGGACGGGGCGATCCGACGGCAGGTGCCCCAGCAGACCGGAGTAGCACCAGCCCAGGCCGTTGACGGGTGGGAAGAGGAAGAGCGGGGGCAGGTCGCCGTCGCCGTGGTAGGTCATCACCCCACCGATGCCGGGGGAGCGGCCGTCGCGCCGGAAGAAGCCGTCCGACAGCAGCCGTTCGGCCAGGCCGGCCACGGTGGGGGTTTCGAAGAGTGTTCGTACTCCCGCGTGCACGCCCAGGACCGAGCGGACCCGGCCCATGAGTCGGGTCGCGGACAGCGAGTGCCCGCCCAGGGCGAAGAAGTCATCATCGATCCCGACCCGCTCCACACCCAGTACCTGGGCGAAGAGCCCGCACAGGACCTCCTCGCGCGGGTTGCGCGGAGCGCGGCCCTGGCCCGAGGCCACCTCGGGTGCGGGGAGCGCGGATCGGTCGACCTTGCCGTTGACGGTCAACGGCAACGACTCCAGCCCGACCACGGCCCAGGGCACCATGTACTCCGGCACCACCCGACCCAAGTCACGACGCACCCGCTCAGGGTCCACCTCACACCCCGGCTCGGGGACCACATAAGCCACCAGACGCTTGTCACCATCCGCGCTGTGGTGCACCGAGGCCACCGCGTCAGCCACCCCGTTCAGGGCGGTGGTGGCGGCTTCGATCTCACCGAGTTCGATACGAAAACCCCGTACCTTGACCTGGTCGTCGGAGCGGCCCACGAACACCAGCTCGCCCCGCTGGGTCCAGCGGACCAGGTCTCCGGTGCGATACATCCGCTCGCCGGGTGTGAAGGGGCAGGCCACGAACCGTGAGGCGGTCAGGGAGGGCTGGTTGACATATCCCCGGGCCAGACCCGCGCCAGAGATGTAGAGCTCGCCCACCACCCCGGCCGGGACCAGGGACAACCCCTCGTCCAGCACGAACACCCCGGTACTGGTGACCGGTCCACCGATGGTCACGGGACCGTCCTGCGCAAGCGGCCGCAGGGGGTCCGACACCGTCGCACACACGGTGCTCTCCGTCGGCCCGTAGGCGTTGTGCATGCTGCGACCCGGCGCCCACAGATCGACCAGGCGCTGAGGGCACGCCTCCCCGCCGACGACCAGTCGGCGCAGTGAGGGGAGGTCGGGCTCGGGCATCGTCGCGAGCACCGCGACGGGCACGGTCAAGGAGGTCACACGCTGCTCCGCGACGAACTCCGAGAGTTCGAACCCGGTCAGGCCCTCGTCGGGGATGACCAGAGTGGCGCCCTGGCAGAGCGGCGCGTAGATCTCCTGGACGGAGACGTCGAAGGCGGGCGAGATGCACAGGGCGACCCGGTCGCCCTCTCGCAGGGGGTTGCAGGAGACGAGCCGGTCGATTCCGGTGTGGGTGACGGCCACCCCCTTGGGCACACCGGTCGATCCCGAGGTGTGGATGACATAGGCGGTGTTGGCCAACCTCAACGCAGACACACGGTCGCGGTCGCTCAAGGGCCCGCACGCATACCCCTCCAGGTCCAACCCCTGGAGGAGGACGGACTCGATACCCTCGGGCGGCACATGGGCGGTCCCATCGACCAGCGCCAGGCGGGCCCCGGTCCCGGACACGATGTGCCGCTGACGCGCAGACGGATAGTCCGGATCCACGGGCAC
>NZ_KB906885.1:0-47076 GCF_000381685.1 Nocardiopsis sp. CNS-639 | reverse complement strand
CCCTCCTCCAAGGCCTCGCGGATCTGTTCCACCTGCGCATCGGTGAGCTTGCGAGGTCGTCCGGTGGGCGGGCGGCGGCGCAGCGCCGCGGTTCCGCCCTGGTCCATCCGACGTTGCCAGCGCCGCACGCTCTCAGGTGTGACCCCGAGCATGCGGGCGATCTGGGCCTGGGAGTGGCCTTGGTCCAGGAGTTCGACCGCACGCATCCGTCGGGCTTCGGCCAGTTGCGGGCGGGTCAGCGGCGGGACGGGTTCAGTGGGGGTGTCGGGTTCGACTCGCGGGGGCATACCGCCATGCTCACACGACTGAGCTTTCCGTACCCACACAACTAACGAAAAACTCAGTAAGAGCTCATCTCAAAAGCCCTGCTTGCCCGCAGGTTCTTCCGGTATTTCAACCACGATCACAGCCCCTCCGGAATTGAACTGCACACAACTTTCACGGTGCACATCGGCAACGTGCACGTGGTTCAAGGCAGTCACGTGCTGGCCATTGAGGCGTTCCGGGCCGCCAACCCCGACAGGTTCACCCGTCGACCCGAAGGCCGCGTGAGCTGGGCATCCAGGAAGGCCAGGTGGGCATGGGATACCATCACCAAGGCAATGCGCTAGACACTCCTCCCTGGAACACACCAGGAACCATGGAAATCCTTATCAAAGCGAGATTTCCGGCCTCACTAGCGGCCAAATATTCGCGCGGCAGCCAAGTCACTTGGACGAGTAATTGCCACGGCCCTTCAGCCAAATGAGCATCTCATCTGCAGATTCGACCATTCCGCGATCGAACCATTCTTTGATCCAGCCGTATAGTCCATACGAGAAGAACGCCGCGAGATAGGCTCCGAAGTTGGGGTATTCGGGCTTGGGGCCGACAATGCCATCAAGAAACTCGTGGAGCAAGGGAAACAGGGAGCGTCGACTGAGAAGCAGGTAGAATTCTCGGTGTTCGTTGAGATGAGCAAATAGATGCCCGAGAAGCCCGTCGTCACCTCCTCCGCCTTGCTGGTCGAAGTCACGTGTCCAGTCTGCGAACAGCAGCCTGATGTGCTCGCGGAGGATGTCTTCTTTCGTTGCGTAGTTGCGGTAGAACGACACCCGGCTGACCCCGGCACGGCCGGTGATCTGCCCGATCGGGATCTCCTTGAGCTCCCGGTCAGCAAGGAGGGAGAGGAGCGATGCGCGGATCTGGCGTTTGACATGGGTGTCTTTTCTGGGGCCTGGCATGTTACATCTCCGCGTTTTTGTATCATTTTTCGCCACTGTGTGCGTCCAACAGCGCCAGCTTGTTACGATTGTAACATCGGGCATTTCGCGCGCGCCTCCGACAGCCGAAGCGCATGGCGTCCGACCTTCGAGGACGAGAAATGATTGGGACCGGGAAAGTGAAGACCTGGCAGAAACGCGCGATCATCATCGCGGCCATCGTGATCGTGGGGGGCACGACCGGATGGTTGACCTTCAACCTCGGTTTGGATTTCCTACTCGGCGGAAGGACTTTCTCGTGATAAAGAAGCTGCTGTGGGGCCTGGTCTACATGATGACCTTCGTCGTGGCGTTCACGGGCGGCATAGCCGTGAACATCCTCTCGAATCAGAACTTCGCGGGCATCGAGGACGTCGAATGGGACGATTCGATGTGGACGATCGAGACAGACCTCGCCTACGCGGACGGCCCGCTGAACAGATTCGACCTGTACCTACCCGCTGACAAAGCGAACGCAACGAAACTCGTTCTCTATATCCACGCGGGTGGATTCACCGGTGGGGACAAGGCCGATGACGCGGCGATCGCGCAGTCGTTCGCCGCGAAGGGCTATGTCGCCGCGACGATCAACTACTCGCTGCGCTCTGACACGAATCAGACGAACGTCATGGAGATGACTCATGAGATAGATGAGGGTGTGGATGCGATTGTCGCCACAGCGACGGAGCGCGGGTACGACCTCGACGGGATGGTCATCGGTGGGGGCTCCGCGGGCGGGAATCTCGCGCTGACGTACGCCTACCGGGATGCCGCCGACGCGCCGGTTCCGGTCGAGGCGGTCATTTCGCTGGTCGGTCCGGCGTCGTTCGAACCGGCCGCGTGGTTCGGCTTCGATGATGGCTACGCCTCGGACGACACCGCTGAGGCGGGGGCCGGATTCGTCTCCATCATCACCGGCGAGCAGGTCACGCCGGACATGATGCGCTCAGGTGACTACGAACAGTACCTGAAGCCCGTGTCGCCGCTGATGCTCGTCACCCCTGACGCACCGCCCACTCTCCTCGCCTACGGGGAGCTCGACAAGGTCGCCCCCTACGCCGCGAGCCAAGACCTCCCGGGCGTCCTGGCGGAGAACGATGTCCCCTATGACGCGTTGATCTTCCCCGACTCCGGTCACGCGCTGAACCGGGATCCCGAGATGGGTGAGCAACTGGGCGTGAAGTTCGACGAATATCTCGACCGGTACGCCCCCCTCGGCTGACACGACAACAGATCAAACCGCAGCACGATACGAAGAAGGACACTGTGAGTACCGAGCGAACACGCCCGTCCAAGACGCCGCGACAGAGGAAGCGGCGCAGGATCACCATCTGGTTGAGCGCGATGGTGACCGTGGTCCTGGTCGCGGTCGGCGGTGTGTTCTGGGCGTTCAAAGCAGCTCAGAAAGAGACGTTCCCACACCTGCCCGACAAACCCGACGCGGGCACCTGGTACGGCGTGTATCCCGACGGGGCCCGGTCCGCACTGGGCGATCCCTACCACGGAATCTTCCGCCTGGGGACCTCGAACAACGTGATGGTGCTGTTCAACGGCGGCGGGGTCAGCGTCAACGCTGAAACCGCGGCGAGCACGGATCACCAGTACTTCAACACCGAGACGGGCGGGGACATCCTGGCCCGCCTCAGCCTGGGCAGCGAGACCGAGGCGAATCCGTTCGCGGACTGGACGATCATCAACCTGCCCTACAGCACCGGGGACTTCCATTCCGGCGCCGGCGACTTCGACTTCGACAACCCCGACGGCGAGCCCGGCACCCTCCACCACGTCGGCTACACCAACCTCGACCTCGTCATGAACGCCGTACGCGCACACATCGGCACCCCGGACAAGCTCCTCGTCGCCGGGTACTCCGCCGGCGGTTTCGCCACCGCGCTGCTCTCCGACCACGTGATGGGCTACTTCCCCGACACTGACAACGTCACCGTCGCCGTCGATAGTGCGCTCCTGCTCAACGACGACTGGCGCGGCATCGCCACCGATGTGTGGCACACCCCGCAAGAGATCACGGATCGGCTCACCACCGACAACATCACCCTCGACGCCCTCACCGCCCTCGCGGAGGAACACCCGGACGTCAAGATCCTGTTCTCCTCGTCCACCCGCGACGAATCGCTCGTCGAAGTCCAGGCGTACTTCGACACCGGAACGCTCGACAAGACCGCCGCCGGAGGCAACGAGTACACCCGCACACTCCGCGCCTTCATAGACCGGCTCCGCCAGGTCTCGCCTCACGTCGCGTTCTACGTCTTCGACGGCGCTCCCCTCGACAGCGGGCTCACACAACACACGATGCTGCTCCTGACCTCCTTCAGCGAGGATCTCGGCGACATCACCCCCGCCCAGTGGATCAGCAACGCCGTCAACGGCACCCTCGAGGACCACGGTCTCGACCTGCTCCGCTGAACCGGACTCCGCACGCCGATGGTGTGCGCTGAACGCCTTCGAGCCGACCTTCGACGGCCGGGTGACCGCAGCAACGCCATTGACTGGGAAGATAGTCGCACCCTTGACGTGACACACCCTGAGACGGCCGCCGCTGTGATCATGCGGATGTGCAGGAACCGAACGATCGGCGGTGGCCGCTCCGTTGGGCACCACCGGACGTGTCGGGTGGCAAAAGGCGATCCCGACACACCGGAGACTCCAACACTGGGCACAAGAGGTGTTTCGTGTCGGGAGCCCGGAGGGTATCCGGTCAGTAGGTCGCCCGACCTCCGCTGATGTCGTAGACGGCGCCGGTGGAGAAGCTGACCTTGTCCGACGCGAGCCAGGCGATGAGCTCGGAGACCTCCTCCGCGCGGCCGACCCTGCCCATGGGGATGAGGCCGGTGATGTGGGCCAGCGCCTCGGGGCTCGTTGCCGCGTTCATCGGGGTCGCGACCACGGCGGGAACGACGGTGTTCACCAGTACGCCGCTGGTGGCGAGTTCCTTGCCCAGGGACTTGGTCAGCGCGATGACGGCGGCTTTGGACGCCGAGTAGGGCGACATGTTCGGGTTGCCGTCCTTGCCCGCCATGCTCGCGATGTTGACGACCCGCCCCCAGCCGCGCTTTCGCATGGCGGGGACGAACGCACGGCAGGTGTTGAACGTGCCGCGGACGTTCACCGCGAACGTTCGCTCCCATGCCTGGGGCGGAACCTCCCAGAGCGGAACGTTGGGGCCGACGATGCCCGCGGAGTTGACGAGGATGTCCACCGCACCGACCTGGTCCGCCGCGGCCTGCACCGCGGTGGTATCGGTGACATCGACGACCAGGTCCGCGTCGTCGGCAATGTCGAGGGTGAGGACGGTGATCCCCTCCTGCTTCAAACGGGCGGCTGCGGCCTTGCCCAACCCACTGCTGCCACCGGTCACGAGGGCGGTTCGATACGCGTTCATGGTGTCCTTCTCAGAGGGGGTCAGTGTGATTCGCGATCGACCCGGTCGCCGCTGGAGCCGGTGAGGAAGTCGAGGTCGGCTCCCGTGTCGGCCTGGTTGACCGTGTCGACGTAGAGGCGCTCCCAGCCGCGTTCGGGGGAGGCGCAGGCGCGCATGAGCTCGGGCGAGGGGGCGCGCGCGTCGAGTTCGTCGTCGGGGACGTCCACGAACAGGGATCGCTTCTCGACATCGAGGACGACGGTGTCCCCGGTGCGCACCCGTGCCAGAGGGCCTCCGGCCGCGGCTTCGGGGGCCACGTGCAGAACGACGGTGCCGTAGGCGGTACCGCTCATGCGCCCGTCACAGATGCGGACCATGTCCCGGACTCCCTGTGCCAGGAGTTTGGAGGGCAGAGGCATGTTGGCGACCTCGGGCATGCCCGGGTAGCCCTTGGGCCCGCAGCCGCGGAGGATCAGCACCGAGTCCGCCGTGACCTCCAGGTCCGGTTCATCGATCCGGGCGCGCATGTCCTCGATCGAGTCGAACACGATGGCGGGGCCGCGGTGGCGGAGCAGGTGGGGTGAGGCGGCCGCCGGCTTGATCACCGCTCCGTCAGGTGCGAGGTTGCCGTGCAGCACGGCGATTCCGGCGTTCGGTAGAAGGGGTTCGGCCCGGGGCCTGATCACCTCGCGGTCATGGACGCGGGCTCCGTCGATGTGGTCGACCAGAGGGCGGCCCGTGACGGCGACAGCCGTGGGATCGAGCAGGTCGCGGATCTCGTTGAGCACCGCGTGCAGGCCGCCGGCCCGGTACAGGTCGTCCATGAGGAAGCGCCCGGCGGGCAGCAGGTCGACCAGGAGCGGCACGTCGGAGCCGGTCCTGTCGAAGTCCTCCTGGGTCAGGTCCAGGCCCAGCCGTCCGGCGATCGCGAGGAGGTGGACGACGGCGTTGGTGGAGCCCCCCAGCGCGGCGAGTGCGACGATGGCGTTGAGGAAGGACGCGCGGGTGAGCACGGTGCTCGGGCGGCGGTCGGCCTCCACCATCTCCACCACGAGCCGACCGGTCCCGTGCGCCGCCTCGAGCAGTCGGCTGTCGGGGGCGGGTGTGCCGGCCACGCCGGGCAGTGTCATACCGAGGACCTCGGCGAGCAGGCCCATGGTGGAAGCGGTGCCCATGGTGTTGCAGTGTCCCCGGCTGCGAATCATGGAGGACTCCGAGCGCAGGAAGTCCTCCCCGGAGAGGGTGCCTGCGCGGACCTCCTCGCTCAGCTTCCACACGTCGGTGCCGCACCCGAGCGGTGCGCCGCGGAAGGTTCCCGTCAGCATGGGTCCGCCCGGAACGACGACGGCCGGTAGGTCCACGGAGGCCGCCGCCATGAGGAGGGCGGGGATGGTCTTGTCGCATCCGCCGAGGAGAACAACCCCGTCGACCGGATTGGCGCGCAGCATCTCCTCGGTCGCCATGGCCGCCATGTTGCGCCAGAGCATGGCGGTCGGCCTGACCTGGGTCTCCCCCAGGGAGATCACGGGAAGGTCCAAGGGGATGCCCCCCGCCTCGTAGACACCGTTCTCGACGCTGCGGGCCACCTCGTCGAGGTGCGCGTTGCACGGTGTCAGGGCGGAAGCGGTGTTGGCGATGGCGATGTGCGGCCGCCCGTCGAACACGTGGTCGGGCAGCCCCCGGCGCATCCATGCGCGGTGGATGTAGGCGTTGCGACCGTCGCCGGAGTACCACTGGGAACTACGTCGAGCCACCATCACACCCTCCTTTTCCGATTATTGGAAATACGATCCACCTAAGGAAACGCAGCGATAGATTACTCGCGAACGACCCCCGGGGAAACCCCGAGGACGGCCCTCTTCCATTTTTTGGAATGATGGTCTAACTTTCGGAATATCACCGGACTACTCCCCCGTCCTCCCGCGTCGGTACCAAGCGACCACAGGGGGGCGGCTTGTGGGATCCGACCCGGTACCGGCCGTCCCGGCCGCGGCCGACCGACGACCTGCCCGCGATCCGCGAGAGCACCATGGGAAGGGACACCGCCCAGTGACCAGTGTTGCAACCGCTGTACCGGCCTCCGAGGGCCGGTACGCGCTCGGCGAGGGACCGGTATGGGACTCCGCCCGGGACCGGCTGCTCTGGGTCGACATCACCGCGGGCGAGATCATCGAAGGGCGGCTCGACCCCGACAGCGGCCGCATCACGGCGACGGGCGTACACCGCTTCGAGGGCACCGTCGGAGCGGTCGCCACCTCCGCGGACGGCGACCTCATCGTTGCCGAGCGGTCGACCCTCACCCGGGTCCGTGCTGACGGCCGCCGCACCGGCATCGCCCGGGTCCTGGACTCCGGTGCGGACAGCAGGCTCAACGACGGCGCCGTCGACCCGGCCGGGCGGTTCCTCGTCGGCAGCCTGGCCGATGACGACCGCACGGGCGAAGAAGTCCTGGCCCGCCTGGGGGCGGACGGCCCCGTCCTCCTCGACACGGATCTGAACCTGTCCAACGGACTGGCCTGGAGTCCCCGGGGGACCCGCTTCTACAGCATCGACACCGTGCCGGGCACCGTGTGGGGCCGTGACTACGACCCCGCCACCGGTGCCACCGGTCCGCGCGAGCGGCTGTTCACCGTCGAGGACGGCTTCCCCGACGGCATGTGCGTGGACGCAGAGGGCAACCTCTGGATCGCGGTATGGGGACGCGGCCGCATCGAACGCCGCGCTCCCGGTGGCGAGGTCCTCTCCACCGTCGCGGTCGACGCCCCGCACACGTCGAGTGTCACCTTCGCCGGACCCGACCTGGACATCCTGGTCATCACCACCGCGACTCATGACCTCTCCCCCCGCGACCTGGACGAATCTCCCGACTCGGGTCGCCTGTTCACCGCGCGCCCGGGCGTGCGCGGGCTCCCCACCCCTTACTGGGTTCCGAGCACCCCGTAACCCCTTCCGACACCAAGGAGAACACCGTGCACCTCATGCGCATCGGAGCCCCCGGCGCGGAGAAGCCCGTCGTCCGCATCGACGAATCCACATATGTCGATGTCAGCGACCTCACCTCCGACTTCGACGAGAGGTTCTTCGGCGCGGGCGGCACCGCCCTGATCGCCGAAGAGGTCGCCCGGCGGGCCTCCGCAGGCGATGTGCTCCCCTTCAAGGGCGAGCGCATCGGCCCGCCCATCGCCCGGCCCCACCAGATCCTGTGCATCGGCCTGAACTACAGCGACCACGCCGCCGAGACCGGGCAGGCCGTGCCCGACGAGCCGATCCTGTTCACCAAGTCGCCCAACACCCTCGTCGGACCCAACGACGACGTGCGCATCCCCCGGGGGGCCACCAAGCCCGACTGGGAGGTCGAGCTCGGGATCGTCATCGGCCGACGCACCTCCTACCTCGACTCCGTGGAGGAGGCGGCCGAGGCCATCGCGGGCTACCTCGTGGTCAACGACGTCAGTGAGCGGTCCTTCCAGCTGGAGCGCGGCGGCCAGTGGGCCAAGGGCAAGTCCGCCGAGACCTTCAATCCGGCGGGCCCCTGGCTGGTCACCCCGGACGCCGTCGAAGACCCCGGCGACCTGCACATGTGGCTGGACCTGAACGGGGTCCGTCGCCAGGACGGCAACACCAGGACGATGATCTTCGACCCGCTCTTCATCGTGCACTACCTGAGCCGGTTCATGGTCCTGGAACCCGGAGACCTCATCAACACCGGTACTCCCCCGGGCGTGGGCATGGGTTTCGACCCGCCGGTGTGGCTCAGGCCGGGCGACGTCATGGAGCTCGGTATCTCCGGGCTGGGCACGCAGTGTCAGCGCGTCGTCGGTCCCAGGTAGGGGGCACCGATGCGAGCCCTGGTCATCACGGGCCCCGGCAGGGCGGCCGTGCACGAGGTCGAACCTCCCAGTCCGGCCGTCGGCCAGGTGGTCGTGGACGTCGAGCGGGTGGGGGTCTGCGGAACCGACGTCGAACTGTTCACCGGGCGGATGAGCTACCTGCACACGGGCGAGGCGCGGTATCCGCTGCGTCCGGGGCACGAGTGGTGTGGAACGGTGACCGCCCTCGGCGACGGAGCCGATCCCGGGTGGCTGGGCCGCCGTGTCACGGGCGACACCATGCTCGGTTGCGGCCGCTGCCGCGCCTGCCGGTCCGGTCGGCACCATGTGTGCGCGGACCGGGCGGAAATCGGGGTGCGCGGCGGGTTCCCGGGAGCCCTGGCCGAACAGATCGCCGTCCCCGCCTCGGCTCTGCACTCCCTGCCCGACGCGGTGGACGCGACCTCGGGCGCCCTCGTGGAGCCCGGCGGCAACGCGCTGAGGTCCGTGCGCGCCGCCGGTCTCACCCGTGGTGAGCGCATGCTGGTCCTGGGCACGGGCACCTTGGGGTTGCTGACCGCCCTGTTCGCCCGCGCCCAGGGCATCGATGTCCATCTCATGGGCCGTGACGAGGACCAGATGCGCGTGGCCGGGGAGCTGGGTTTCACCGGGGTCTGGACACGGGACTCCTTGCCGTCCCTGGTCTGGGAGGCGGTCGTGGACGCCTCCAACTCTCCTCGACTGCCGGGCCTGGCGCTGGACCTGGTCGAGCCGGGCCGACGGGTCGTCTACGTGGGCCTCGCGGGAACCCCGAGCAGTATCGACACCCGCGATCTCGTGCTCAGGGACGTCACGGCCGTCGGCGTTCTGGGAGCATCGGCCGGGCTGGGCGGGACCATCGACGCCTACGCGGACGGCTCGGTCGACGCACGTCCGTTGGTCGCCGCCACCGTGGGTCTGGAACAGGCGCCCTCCGTGCTCTCCGGTGCCCGACCGGAGGGTGCGGGGGCGGGCCCGAAGATCCACTTCGATCCCCGCGTCTGACCCGCAGTGCCGGGGCCGCCCCCTGTACGGCCCCAGTCCATGGAGACAGATGACGGGAGGAACCGCATGGGGCTCTCATCCATGCCCGAAGCCCTCTGTTCTCTCGTTCGCGCCGAAGATATGCGCGCGCCCGAGATGCACCCGATCCAGCTGTCCGCCACGCCTTCTTCCCGATATCGGACTACCATGCCGATAGTCGGATCGGGAGGAGTGTCGTGGTGACACCGGAGGCGGGCCGCGATGAGTCGCGTGTCGTCGGTGCGGACCGGGTGCTCGCGGTACTCATCGAGCTGGGAGGCCACCCGCAGGGAACGACCCTCGACGAGCTGGCACAGGTGATGAGGAGCCCCAAGCCGACCGTGCACCGTGCGCTGACGTCGCTCCGGAAGGTCGGGCTCGCGACACAGATCAGACGCGGAACCTATGCGCTCGGGGACGAGTTCTTCCGGCTGGCGTTCCGCAACTTCGCGGAGCGGCCCGAGACCATGCTCATCACGCCGATCCTGGAGGAGCTCTCACAGCGCTACGGCGAAACGGCCCACTATGCGGTGCTCGACGGCGCCGAGGTCGTCTATCGGGCGAAGACCGACCCCCCGGGCGGTGCGGTACGGCTGACCTCCGTGGTGGGCGGACGGAACCCCGCCTACCGAACGGCGGTGGGCAAGCTCCTCCTGAGCCGCCACGTCGACAGTGAGGCGGAGTTGCGGGAGCTGCTCGGCACAGAGCCCCTCGACGAGCGCACACCGCAGACCATCACGGACATGGGACGGCTCTGGAGCGAGCTCCAGCTCGTCCGCGAGCGCGGCTTCGCCGTTGACGACCAGGAGAACGAGGTCGGCGTCAACTGTGTGGCCGTTCCGGTCTATCCGGTCCCGGGCGCCGCGGCCAGCGGAGCGGTGAGCGTGAGCGCCCTCGCCTTCCGGCTTCCCCTCGCCGACCTCGTCCAGGAGGTGCCGACGATCATCGGCATCGTCGAGGGCGGTCCCCGGACTGCTGGTTGAGCCGCTGGGCCACCGTCGAGACGGAAAGCCGTCCTGATGCCGATTGCGGACGGCATATCCACCGGCGGCACCAGCCTGCTCGGCCGTCGTGCGGAAAGGTCCCGTTGATCCACGGCAGGGCAGGGTCGGAGACGGCTCCGACCGCCTCTGCGGGCATTACGTCCCGCGCGCTCGGTAGTGCTCCAGCGCCATTCTCCGCACTTCCCGCCAGATACCCCGGACAGCCTGCCCGCACGAACACCACCTCCGACCGAGGCTGGAACTGCTCTGGTGGTGGAGTGCCCGCTCTCCGGCTTCTCCGGGCCGGGGAGCCTTCGTCGTCGCCACTGTTACGATTCAGTGCTGTAGGGGCACGGCGCGTTGGGAGGCCCGGGTGGCACGGCGGAGAGGCGTCACAGCCACGGACGTGGCCCGGGAGGCAGGCGTCTCCCAGACCACCGTCAGCTACGTTCTGAACAACGTGCCCCATCAGAAGATCTCCGCGGCGACCCGGCAGCGCATCCTCACCGCGGTTGAGAAGCTCGGTTACCGGCCTTCCGTAGCGGCCCGGACTCTTCGGACAGGGCGCAGCGACACGGTGCTGCTCCTTCTCGCGGACATGCCTTTGGGCCACACGGCGATCGAACTGATCGAACGGCTCACCCAAGTCCTCCAACGGCATGGGCTCAACGTCGTGACCCGGATCGACGACGAGAGCTCGGACGGCTCCCTGTGGGCCGACCTGGTGCCCCGGACCGTGGTCGTGCTCGCCCCCGTCAGTAGCGAGCGCCGCGAACGCATGGAGAGCGCCGGCATCCAGGTGATCAACGCATGGCGTCGTGAGCCCGGGGAAACCGGCCACGATGCGCTCGGCCGGTCCCAGAACCGTGTCGGCCGATTGCAGGCCCATCACCTGGTATCCGCCGGACACCGGCGGATCGGTTACGCCGCACCGCTCGACACCAGGCTGAGCGCTTTCCATGAACTGCGTTCTCAGGGTGTGGAGGACGTCTGCGCCGAGCTGGGCCTCGAACAGCCCGTCGTGCGGGCGGTCGAGGCCGACGCCGGTGCGGCCGCCGCGGCGGTCCGGGCCTGGCGCTCCGAGGGTGTGACGGGAGTCTGCGCCTTCAACGACGAGATGGCCTTCGCACTCCTGGCGGGAATGCGTGGAGAGGGGTGGACGGCGCCTGTGGACCTCGCGGTCATCGGAGTGGACGACATCCCGGTCGCCCGGTTCGCAGAGCCCCCGCTCACCACTGTCGACCAGCATATGGAAACGGTCGCGGGCGAGTTGGCGCAGGCCGTCCTGCGGCCCCGTGACTCCCTTGCCGATATCCACCGCCTACGGGGTGAGTCCGCCACCGTGGTGGTGAGGAGCTCCGCCTGAGTTCCCCGTGCTGGTGCGGATGTAACATGGCGGACGGGTGAAAACGTCCGATGTCCTGTCCTTCTGGGTCTCCGGCGGACTCACCGGACCGGTGCGTCCCGTCAGCGGGCCGGGGAGGACCGTGTCCTCAACCGGTCACTTGACCTTCCTGACGGGGAAGATGGCCAGGGCGCCGATCAGTGCCGCCACCAGCGAGAGCACCCAGACCGACGCGTATCCGCCGGTGAGGGCCACGAGCTGGCCCGCGATGAGGGGGCCGACCGCCTGCCCGAGATTGATCCCGGTGGTGCCCACCCCCAGGTCGCGGCCGACGGCCTTCCGGTCGGGCAGTACGTCGATCATCAGTGCCCGGTCGACCGCGAGGTAGCATCCGGCGGCGATGCCGCCGAGGACGTTCTGGATGATCAGGGACTCGAGCGTGGGCCAGAGCAGCGGCACCGCCATGGAGACGGCGAACAGTGCGGAGGCGGAGATGACGAAGGGCTTGCGGCGCCCCACCCGGTCGGACCACGTTCCGGTGACGAGCATCGAGATGACGGTTCCCGGTATGACGGCCGCGGTCATGACGGGGATCAGTCGGAGTGCCTCCTCAGTGCTGAGGGCCGGCTGGATGTAGCTCTGCATCATGTAGAGGTTGAAGGCGTTGGAGGCGCCGTAGCTCAGCATCACGGCGAGGCCGCAGAGCCAGACCCAGCGGAAGTCGGCGGAGCGCAGGGGGATCAGGTAGGACTTCAGCAGCCCCGCCCAGCCGACTTCGGGGACCTGCAGATCGGCCGAGGAGCGGTCCCGTGCGACCAGCACGAACAGGACTCCCGTCACCGCCAGTGCCAGGGCGAAGGGGTAGTAGGCGGCGAACCCCATGATGTCGAACAGCGCTCCGGCCCCGACCGCACCGACCATGACACCGAGCAGGGTGCCGATCCCGGACACGGCCGAGGTGGTGCCGAGCTTGTTCTGGGGGACCCGGTCGGGGACGGTGGTGTTCAACGCCCCCTGGGCGGCGTTGAGCATGAGTTGCACGAGCGCCCAGACGGCGATCAACAGGCCGATGCCGGTGGAGAAGCGCACCCCCACCAGGAGGGCGGCCGCGAGCACGCTGCCCGCGGCGATCCACGGCGCGCGCCGCCCCCAGGGGGAGCGGGTGCGGTCGGAGAAGAGGCCGACGAGGGGCTGGATGACCATCATGGCGATGGCGCCGACACCGGTGATGATCGACAGGTTTCCGGCCCGCGCCGCCTCGTAGGAGGCAAGCAGGTCGAGCTGGTGTTGCTGCTGTTCGGTCGCCGTCGCCGTGCCCGCTTCGACCTGGGCCTTGAGGTCGTTCAGGTGCTGCAGGTCCGCACCCGCGTCGGCCCCCGTGAACCAGTTGGCGAACTCGATGTCCTGGACCTGCAGCGGCAGCAGAATGGCACCAATGGCACCGTTGACAGCGGTGATGGCCGCCATCGCCAGGATGTAGACGAGCAGGTAGCGGCGGAACGGCCGACCGCCGAGGTAGGTCATCGAGGTTCCCGGAACCGATGGTTCGGCGATGTGCTCGGAGCGGGGCGGTCGTGCTGTGGTCATGGCCAGAACTCCTGTGAGAGCCCGTACAGGGGGGATGGGTCGGTGTGTGCAGGCGGAGCGCCGCGTGGTGTCCGCGAACTCCTGTGTCAGCTCCTCGCCGTTCCTTCGCCGGCGGTGGAGCACGGTCGCTTCAAACGGCCACTGACAGGCGCGGTGAGAAGGGACGTCTGTTCGGTGGCGTCCTCACCCCCGTACGGGCTGCGTGGCCTGACGGGGAGTGCGCAGGGCGGGGAGTCGTCCGTGCCCGCGGTGGTCACCGCGGGCACGGCGGCAGCGGCATTCACCGTCCCTCCTCTACGGAAACGCGGACCGTCGCCGTACCGCAGTCCTGCGCCGAGGCCGTCATCCGGATCTCGCCCGGCCCGGTGGGGCGCAGTACCGCGAGGGCCCTCCCCCGGTAGGTGCGGCGCTCGTGGGAGTCGAATCGCTCGTCCGTCGAGGGGAGTGCACTGGCGAAGCCCGCCAGTTCTCCGTCACCGGATACTTCGACGCGGACGGGGCGGTCGGAGGCCGGATGGCACTCCCCCCTCGAGTCCGTGAGTGTGAGGGAGACATAGGCGAGGTCGCCGCCGACGGCGGCGATCACCTGCCGGTCGGCTTGGGCGTGCAACCGCTCCGGGTCCCCGGAGGTGCGCAGGGTGTGACGCCCGGTCTCGGCGCCGCCGGTGTAGGTGACGGCGAGCACCTCACCCGGCTCGTAGACGGCCTCGAATCCGGCACGGAAGGACTCCAGTGGCCGACGTCCCTGGGACCGTCCGTTGACGAACAGTTCGACCTCGTCCGCGGCCCCGTAGACCTCGATGGTGACGGGGGCGTTCTCGAAGCCCGGCCATGTCCAAGAGGCGAGGACGTCGCTCCATGCCCACGGAGTGCCGGAGAAGGCCTCACCGTGGTGCTGTGGCGGCTGCACGGCGAGGTAGGGGGCGGTGCGGAGGCCGAACACGATCTCCCGGTAGTAGGAGGCCGGGCGGCGGTGGCCGGTGATATCGAGGTCGCCGCAGTCCGCGGTGAGGTGGGGATGGGGTGCGACGAATTCCTGCGGGGGACGGCCGGGCGCGCGGTACTGCGGGCGTCCGATGCCGACCTCTCCGAGGTAGTCCCAGCCGATCCAGGTGAAATCACCGATCACGTGGTCGTGCTCGTGGACGAGGTCCCAGATCCTGTCGATGTGGGTGGGGAAGGTCTCGGTGCCGAGGATGATGCGGCCGGGGAACAGGGTCCGGTCGAGTTCGTACCTGGCCTCGGCGTAGTTCATACCGGCGATGTCGAGGACGGAGAAGGACTCCTCGGTCTTTCGGGTGACCAGCTCGGAGGTGGCGAGTTTCTCCAGTCTCGCCGCGGGGTCGGCCATGAAGGTGTTGATTCCACCGTTGTCCTCGGGCCGTTCCCCGGATTCCTTCTCCTTCATGGCGGCCAGGTCGGCCATGACGGCCAGGGCGGTGTTGATTCCGTTGGTGACGAAGCGGCCGGAGTCGAGGGTGCGGACCTTCTCCGCCAGGCGACGGCCCCAGACGGCCCCAGCGGGTGAGCCCGTCTCGGGGATCTCGTTGCCGATGGAGTACATGATGACGCTGGGGTGGTTGTAGTCCTTGGCGACCATCGCCTCCAGGTCGCGTTCCCACCATTCGGTGAAGTACAGGCTGTAGTCGAAGGGCGATTTGGCGGACGTCCACATGTCGAAGGCCTCGTCGACGACGAGCATGCCGAGCCGGTCGCACGCCCGGAGCATGGAGCTGCTCATGGGGTGGTGGGACATCCGGATCGCGTTGAAGCCGGCCTCCTTGAGCAGCTCCACGCGGCGTTCCTCGGCGCGTGCGTGGGTCGCGGCCCCGAGCGGTCCGTTGTCGTGGTGGACGCAGGCGCCGCGGAGCTTCACCGGCGTACCGTTGATGCGGAGTCCGTGGTCGGGGTCGAGTTGCAGGGTGCGGATGCCGAAGGCGGTGTGCTCGGTGTCGGCGCCGTCGTCCAGGGTCACCGTCGCGGTGTAGAGCTCGGGGCTGCCGGGGCCCCACAGCCGGGGTCCGGTCACGTAGAGCCGTTGGCGGGCGACCGCGTGCCGACCGGGTTCCACGGTGACCGGTGAGGCGGTCCGGGCGACGACGCGGCCGTCGGGGTCGGTGATCTCCGTTCCCAGGCGGACGGTTCGCAGCAGGCTCTCATCGCTGTCGATCCGGACGGCGACCTCTACGACCGCCCGTTCCCGGTCCGCTTCCACGGTGGTGATGCGGACGCCCTCCGGGGCGATCCTCACCGGTCCGCCGGTCAGCAGCCAGGTGTCCCGGTACAAACCCGCGCCGGTGTACCAGCGGGAGTCCTGGTGGGTACGGGCCTCGACGCGGATCTCGTTCATCGCCCCGTGGTGCAGGTACGGCCCGACATCGGCACGGAACTGCGCGTACCCCGAGGGGCGCTGTGCCACGTGGGCACCGTTGACGTAGACCATGGCGTCCCGGTACACGCCTTCGAACTCGACGAGGACGCATCGGCCGTCGTCCCCGGTGGGGGCGGGGAACCTCTTGCGGTACTCGTAGGCGCCGCCCGGGAAGTAGGCCCCGGCTCCTCCCGCCGCAGGGGTACGCTGCTGTTCCAGCATGGCGTCATGGGGTACGGCGACCGGGCGGTGGGCACCGGCCTGCCCGGACACCTCTGCGAACTGGTCGGCCTTCGGCCGGAACTCCCAGCCGTCGTTGAACGACACGCGCTTCATCGGTTACTGCTCCTTTCGGATGGGGTGCGGCGGTCGCCCTTCGCCCCTCGGAGTGGGGCCCCTCGCCTGCGGCGGACGACGGGTCGGGGCGGTGCGACGACGATGCGCCCCGGAGGTCCGTCGTGGGAGGAGGGCGGCCGGGGTGTCACGGGAGCGCTCCGGCCCGCCCTCGCCGCCCGGCCGTACACCGGGAGTACGGTGCCCGGTCTCGCTTCGAGGGGGCCATGGTGGCGTGGTCCGACACTCTCGGTGCCCTTTCTTCGAGTGCTCGCCGGATCAGTCGTCCAGAACGGACCGCAGCGCATCGACGACCCGTGGGACGGAGCTCGCGGGTTCCATACGATTGGTGAGGTAACCGAATCCGATCCGGTGGCGCGGGTCGGCGAACCCGGCCTGGCCTCCGGCGCCGTCATGGCCGAACGACTCCTCGGTCAGCAGGGGCAGCGCTGGTGAGGACAGTTGGACCCCGGCCCCCCAGCGGTGGAACGGACCGGGACCATCGGCATCGGTGACGCCGGGGCCGCTGCTGCGCTCGCGGGTGAGCAGGGCGATACCGAGTTCGGCGAGCGGGCGAAGCCCGTTGGTGGGGGTCACCACCGACGACCAGATCCGCGCGAGTGCCGACGCCGTTCCGATGCCCGCCGCGCTCACCAGACCCGACTTGAGCACCCGGGGGTCGTTGAATCCGCCGTCCTCCGTGACGAATCCCAGCGGGAACGCGCCACCGGCCGTGAGGAAGCGCATGGACTCGTCGTCGGACACCAGTTCGGCCAGCTTGGCGTTGAGCGCCTCATAGGCCGCCGACGTGGAGATGTGGGCGACCCGGCTCAGCTCCTCATCGGTCGCCCGCAGGGTCACATCGGCCGGAGGCGCGGACCCGAACACCTCCCGGAAGAGGTCCGGCAGATCGCTCCCCGTCGCCCGCAGCACTACTTCCCGTACCAGAGGCCCCCAGGTGATCCCGTGGTACAGGTGGGCTTCACCCGGCGTCCACCGGGGGCGCTGGCGGGCCAGGCGCTCGGCGAAAGCACGGCCGTTCAGGACCTCTTCCAGTTCGGTATCGGTGTCCGGCGCGATCAGGCCGGCCCGGTGCGCCATCAGGTCCCCCACCGTGAGGGAGTCCTTGCCGTGGACACCGAACTCCGGCCAGTAGGACGCGACCGACCGCTCCAGGTCGATTCGGCCCTGTTCGGCCAGCCACGCGACCACCAGCGACGCCAGGCCCTTCGTGGAGGAGAACAGCACCGCGGGCGTCCGGGCATCCCATGCACGACCGTCCCGGGCGTCCGCCGTTCCCCGCCAGACGTTCACCACTTCGGTGCCGCGGTGCCGGATCGAGAGCGCGGCGCCTCCGGCGTCCGGTTCGGACACGGTCGCGGCGAACGCCGCCACCACCGGCCGGAACCGCTCGTCGAACGTCCCCCCGAGATCGTCGGGGATCCACTCCCGCGTGTGTGTCGCCTCTCGGCCGCCGCTGCTCGGCGTACCTGAGCTGTTCACTGGACATTCCTTCCGTCAGGGCTTGGCCGGGGTATCACGGAACCGGTAGGTGTTCGCGAAGACGAGCGGCGATACCGGAGCCCCGAGGCGCGGACCCTCGGCGATACGAACGTTTTAATCACGGACGCGGAGACCTTGACCGGATGATCTGCGCTCAAGGGTTTCCGAGATGGGCGGCTCCGGCTCCCCCGGATGCGGTAGCACTTCTGGGACAACCGTGTGAACAGAGCCGCGAGGCTTCTACTTATACGTACAAGTGAAACCTGTAAGTAACGTAATCGTCGATCGGACGGAGCACAAGAGATCAGCGGCGACAATCTTCAGGTGTCTCGTCGGTACGGCTGTCTGCCGAGATCACGTGGGGACCGGGCCGCGCCCGGCTCCGTCGGACGAAGCCGGGCGCGGTCATCTCTGTGGCGGCGGGAAGGGCGTCCCGGAAGGGTCGCCCGAGGCACTCTGCCCGAGCAGAGGCGTCAGCGTCCGCCCCGCTCCTCACGGCGCCGCTCGCGCAGGACGAAACGTTGGACCTTTCCGCTGGGGGTCTTCGGCAGTTGATCGGTGAAGTGGACCGTGCGCGGATAGGCGTGTGCGGCCAACCGGGACTTGACCAGCAGCTGCAGTTCCGTTGCGAGTGCGTCATCGCCGACCGTTCCCGGGCGCAGGACGACGAAGGCTTCGACCACTTCACCCCTGAGGGCGTCGGGCACTCCCACGACCGCCGCGTCGACCACCTGGTCGTTCTGCAACAGGACGCTCTCGATCTCGAAGGGGCCGATGCGGTATCCGGCCATGATGATGAGGTCGTCGTCCCGGGAGGCGAAGAAGAAGTCTCCGTCCTTGTTCCGGAGCCCGGCGTCACCGGTGATGTACCACCGGCCGTCCGCGGAGAAGCGCTCCGCGGTCCTGTCCGGGGCGTCGGCGTAACCGGTGAACCACATCAACGGGCTCTCGGCCACCCTGATCGCCAGTCGGCCGACCGTGCCCTCGGCGACGGGCTCGTCCCGCTCATCGTGCAGGACCTGCGCCGACCACCCGGGCAGCGGCCTGCCCATGGACCCCGGGCGGACCGGGGACCGCACGGTATCCGCCCACCCGTTGGCGATGACCATGCCGTGTTCGGTCTGGCCGTAGTGGTCGCGCACGGGGACACCGAGCGATCGCTCGGCCCAGTCGATGACCTCGGGCGTGAGCGGCTCCCCCGCGGAGGAGGCGACGCGCAGCCGCAGGCCCTCGGGGACGGCGTCCGGCCCGCTGCGCAGGCTGCGGTAGACGGTGGGGGCCGCGGTGAAGTTGGTGACGCCGAATTCACGCATGACCCGCCAGGTCGACGCCGGAGAGAAACCCGAGCGGAACAGCAGGCTGCGGACGCCCGCGGCCAGCGGAGCGAGGATCGCGTAGTAGAGGCCGTACGCCCAACCCGGATCGGCGGCGTTCCAGTAGACGTCGTCGGAGCGGACGTCCAGGCCGTACTCCAGATAGGCCTGGAACGAGGCCAGCGCCTTCACCGGGACAGGCACTCCCTTGGGGGTCCCCGTGGTGCCGGAGGTGAACAGCCGGACCAGTTCCCCGTCCCCTCCCCGGACGACCGCTCGGCCTTCCGGCTCGTCCCCGCTGAAGGCGTCGAGCAGACGGCCGAACGAAAGTTCGCCCTTCTCCGGTTCACATCCCGCGACCACGACCCGCCACGGGGCGTCGGCCGGTATGTCCTCGCCGGGGGCCAGCTTGTGCCGCTGGTCGGCATCGACGATGACGGCCTTCACCGCGGCGGCCTCCAGACGCAGCGCGATGGCCGGTGGGGCAAAGGCGGTGAACAACGGCACGTTCACCGCGCCGCGGCGCCAGATTCCCAGCAGGGCCACGACCAGGTCGGCGGACTTCCCCATGAGGACAGCGACGGCGTCGCCGGGGGCGACCCCCATGTCTGCCAGTGCGGCGGCCAAACGCGCGGAGTCACGGCGGAGCTCACCGAAGGTGAGGTCGCGGGCGGTCAGGTCCTCCTCGACGACGGTGAAGGCGACGGAGTCGTCCGGGTGCCGGTCGCACAGCAGGTCCGCCGCACACGCCTGCGGCGAGTCGAAACGGGACAGCAGCTCTCGGACCCTGTCCTGCACCACGGGCCCTCCCTGCTCATGGACGGATCGGCTTGCCCTGGTCATGTTCGACCCCTTTCTGACACCGTCTCCGCCTCGGTGCGGCGCGGACGGGCGACCTATACTCCGCAGCAAGCCGCAGGCCGACCACCCCCGGAAAGGGGTAAGAACCATGAGCCCCGTTCCGGAGACATCGATGCGTCCGGACGATGGGGCCGCTTTCCGGCAGGCCCTGCGTTCGGCCCGCGACCGCCTGGAACTCCCCCTCGCCTTCGGCGGACCGGTCCGGGAGGAGGTTCTGCACCTGACCCAGCACATCGGGGTCAGGACGAGGGGACTGCGCGGGCTGCCCGTGCTCCCGTCGGCCGGTCTGGGCGGACACGTCCTGGTGTCGCGCCGCCCGCTCGCCGTGGCGAACTACGGCTCGGACACCTCCATCACCCATGAGTACGACACACCGGTGCTCGCGGAGGGCATCCGGTCCGTCGTCGCGGTTCCCGTGGTCGTGTCCGGCTCGGTACGCGGAGTGCTGTACGGGGCGACCCGTGGCCCGGCTCCGGTAGGGGCCAGGGCGATCGACGTGATGATCGACGCCTCCCGGGACCTGTCGAAGGAGTTCTCCCTGCGGGACGAAGTGGACCGGCGCCTGGAACTGCTCCTGGCCTCGGAGACCGCCCCCCACCGGAGTCCGTACCGCGGCCGGGTCGAGGAGCTCAGGGAAGTGCACGCGGAACTGCGCGCCATCGCCCGAGCCGTGCACGACGACGCACTCCGTGACAGGGTTCTGGAGGCCTCACGGCGCCTGTCCGGGCTGTGGGCGACGCAGCCGCCGGAGACACCCTCCCCCTTGTCGGCACGGGAGACCGACGTGCTGGCCCAGGTCGCCCTGGGATGCACCAACGCCGAAACGGCATCACGGCTCTCACTGCGTCCGGAGACCGTCAAGGCCTACCTGCGCAGCGTCATGCGCAAACTCGATGCCCGCACGCGGTTCGAGGCGGTGGTCACCGCGCGCCGCCGGGGCCTGCTGCCCTAGAGTCCGTGTCGAAGCGTGATCGACCAGGGAACGCGCGCCCTCCACGTCCCGGCCGTCCGTGGAATGCCTGCGGACACGGGTGCACGGCCGGGCGGTCACCGATGGGTGGCGAACCAGTGAGCGGTGCCTTCGGCGATCATCCTGCCGCCCGCGCCGCTGAGACCGATGAGGTGTCCGGTCCAGGGGACGCCGACCACCCGCACATCCACCCCGAGGGCGCGTGCGCGCTGCGCGTAGGAGAGGGAGGCCTGGGCGGGAACGAGCCAGTCGTTCTCGCCGTACACCAGGAGGGTGGGCGGTGAGGTGGCCGTCAGGGTGTTCGCGGCGTTGACGGCGGCGTACCTTTCGGGAACCTCCTCGGGAGTGCCGCCGGTGTAGGCCTCGGCAAGGTCGCGGGAGAGGTCGCCGCTGATCGCGTAGGGGTTGCCCTCGGCGAAGCCCGGATCGGTGGCGGCGATACTGACCGCGACCGCGGTGACCTGCGGCAGGGGCCCGCAATCCGCGCCGAGGTCCTGGCCGTCGGTGGCGAGGTTCGCGGCCATCGGGGCGAGGTTTCCGCCGGCGGAGCTTCCGGTGACGTAGAGCCGGGAGGGGTCGCCGCCGTACTCGTCGGCGAGGCCGTTCACGGTGGCCAGGGCGCAGACGATCTCCTTGGGTGCGATGTCCCAGGTCGCGGTCCGGTCCGTGGCCAGGGTGTAGGTGGGGGTGAACACGACGTAGCCCCGGTCGGTGAGATGGCGTGCCAGCGCGGTGTCGCTGTCCACGTCGCCGGAGGTGAACCCGCCGCCGTGGACATGCACCACGACGGGTGCGTGCTCACCTGGTTCGACGGGCAGGTACACACCCATGCGGATCGAACGCCCGTCGACGGGCCCGTACTCGACGACCTCGTCCGGGCCCTTTCCACCGCTCAGGAACGGACCGAAGAAATCACCGGCCTGTGTGCTGACATCCTCCGCGTGGAGGGCTGCCCGCTGGTCGGCTATGACGTTCCCGCCGAAGACGGCGCAGACGGCGCAGACCACGACCCCGATGCCGAGCGCTTTAGACCGGTGAAGCGACCACGCTCCCACCCCGGCCAGGAACCCGAGAAGCGCGAGGACGGTCAACCAGCCGGGCACGTGCCCCCCGATGGAGCCCACCAGCCCGATCACCGGAGCCTGCCACACGAACGTCCCGACGGCCAGTAGGAGTGTCAATCCCGCGAGAGACCAACAGACCGCGGCCATGGCCCGCCGCAGCCGGCGGAGTGCGCGTGTTCGGGTCCTGGTGTCGTTCGTGGTCACCACGTCGGCCTCTCGTCTCGGGTCCGTGGGCATGCCGTCCGGTCTCGGGCCACATCGTAAACCACACATTTGGGTGTTTTTTGTCGGATCACAGTGTCTGCGAGAAGAGGCCCAGGCACACCGACCGGGGCGCCTCCTCTCGACAGGAACCGGGACACGAGCCACGCCTGCCGTCTCACCTCGCACGACGGCTTCTCAGCTTCGGGGAGCGTGTGCGTTGAACCATTCGACGGTCAATTGTGCGATCGCCCTGTCGGCCGCCCCGCTGAGGCCCATGAGGTGGCCGGTCCACGGGATGGCCACGGGGCGGACCTGCGCCCCGCGAAGGCGCGCCCGAAGGATGTAGTTCAGAATCGCCTGGGCGGGCACGAGCCAGTCGTTGGGGCCGTAGACCACCAGGGCCGGCGGGCACTTGGCGTCGAGGTACGCACCCGCATCCACGGCCTCGTACCGCTCGGGCACCTGATCGGGCGTTCCGCCGAGGAACGCCCGCACGAGACGGCGGCCCACGGTACCTGCGGGCACGTACGCGTTGCCCTCGGCGAAGCCCGGATCGACGGCGGGGATGGTGATGGCGATCGCCGTGATGTCCGGCAGCGAGTCGGAGTCCCGGCCGAAGGTCTCTCCTGCTGCGAGGCGATTGGCCACGAGCGGGGCGAGGTTGCCCCCGGCGGAGCTCCCGGTGAGGTGGAAGCGGCCGGGATCGCCCCCGTAGCGTTCGCTGAGCGCTCGGGCCTCGACGAGAGCACATGCGATCTGCTGCGGGGCGAGATCCCAGGTCGGCCGTCCCTCTGCCGCGTAGGTGTAGGTGGGGGTGAACACCAGGAAACCTGCCTCCGCGAGGTGACGCGCGAACCACGCGTCGCTGGTCTCGTCTCCAGCCTCCCACCCTCCACCGTGGACGTGGACGACCACCGGAGCCGGCGAGACACCGGGCTCCGGCCGGTAGACACCCATGCGGGGAGTGAATCCGTCGACGGGGCCGTAGGTCACGACCTCGTCCGGGCCGGTCGTGGACGACCGGTGGGGCCCGAAGTAGTCGCGGAACCGAGTGGACACCCCCAGGTCCGCCAGTACACGGCGCTGGTCGGCGATGACTCTGATACCGACGGCGGCCGCCCACACCGACACGGCCGCCGACACCACCGCCCAGATCGAGGGAGTCGACACCCACGCCGCGACGCCGGCGGCGAATCCGAGTACGGCGGCGACGACGAGCCAGCCGGGAACATAGCCGCCCAGGGAACCGAGGAGTCCGAGCCACGGCGTCTGCCACGCGACCGTCCCCGCGGCGAAGAACAGTGCGATACCCGCCAGTACGCACGCAACCCAGACCATGGCAACCGTCCTCTCCGCAGCGACCCGGAACCCGGGAGTCGCCCGCCCATAAAACCACACAACTGGGTGATTTTTGTGTACGGTGTCCGTACCAGCGGCGACAGCGCGACAGCGCACCCCGGTCCGACACCGACAAGGAGAAGGCGGACATGCCACAAGATGTCGACCTCGAACAACTGATCGCCGACCTCATCGGACGCGGCGAGCTGGCCGACGCCCAGTACGCGATCGCGCGCGACGGAGAGGTCCTCCGCACACGGGCATTCGGGGATGCCGCCCTCGACAGCCGGTTCTGTATCTTCTCGTCCACCAAACCCGTCTTCGCGTCCCTCATTTGGCGCCTCATCGACGACGGCGAGATCAAACCGGACACACGGGTCGTCGATATATGGCCGGAGTTCGGCGCGAACGGCAAAGACACGATCACGCTCGAGCACCTGCTGCTGTTCACCGCCGGTATCCCCTCCCCGATGCTCCCCCGTGATGCGCTGCGCACGCGTGAAGGGCGGGTCCGTGAGATGGAGTCCTGGGAGATCGAGTTCGAACCCGGGAGCCGCTACGTCTACCATCCGTTCTCCGCGGGCTGGGTCCTCGCGGAGCTCGTCACCCGGATCACCGGCCGTCCGCACGGAGAAGCACTGCGGGAGCTGGTGTTCGACCCGCTCGGCCTCGACCGGATCGACCTCGGTGCGGCACCGGAGCGCCAGGGGGACGTACGGGAGGTCCGCCACATCGGCGAGGCGCCCTTCGACCCCTTCGAGGTGTTGACGGGGCGGCCCGCGACGGAACCGCGCATCGGATCGGGGGAACCGTTCGATATCCGCGCCTTCGGTAACGACCCGGACGTGATCGCGGCCGGTGCCCCCGGCGGTGGCGCCGTCTCGGATGCGGAGTCTGTCGCGCTGTTCTACCAGGCACTCCTCCACAATCCCGCCGACCTGTGGAGCCCGGAGATCCTCGTGGACGCGACCACGAACATCCGCAACACCTTCCCCGACGGACTGCGCCTCGACGCCCCCGCCAACCGCACCCTCGGGCTGATCGTCGCCGGTGACGACAACCGGCGCCTGACACGCCCCGAGTACGGTGTCGACCTGGTCATGCACCCGTTCGGACCGGCCGTCTCGCCGACGACGTTCGGCCACGGCGGCGGCGGGGGCCAGATCGCGTTCGCCGACCCGCAAACCGGTGTGTCGTTCTGCTTCCTGTCCAACGCCATCGACCTGGACGCCTTCCGCGCCTTCCGCAATCAGCAGGACATCATCGAGGCCGCCGTGCGCTCCGTCGTCTGACCGCCGTGGGGTGCGGCCCGGCCTGTTGGGCCGGGCCGCACCCCACGGCTCCCCTTCTCCGCTCTGCCCATCGCCTCCGGGAGCAAGCCCGGAGGCGATGCCGTTCAACGGTGTGGCTCGGCCTTCCTCCCGTTCGGGCGGGTCAGAAGCGGTACCGTCCGCTGCCCACCTCGTGAGTCCGGCCGCGCCACCGCACGGTCGCCGTGGTGTTGCAGGGGATGCTCACGTCGAGCCCGTCGCGGTCCCACCGCACCGAGATCTCGCCGAACTCGGTGAGGAGGGTCCGGGAGCACCAGTCGAGGGGGACGTCGGTACGGGGCTCCACAACAATGGTCTTGTAACCGGGGGAGGTGGCGCGTATGCCCGCGATCTCCCGGCAGATCCAGTCGTCCACGCACCCGAAGGCGTAATGGTCCAGGCTCGACGTGCTCGGTGTCCCGTCGGGGGCCACGGCGTCCCAGTTCTCCCAGACGGCCGTGGCACCCTGGTCGACCTGGTAGAGCCAGGACGGCATCCGACGCTCCCACAGCAGGCGCGTGGCGAGGTCGGCGCGCCCGATCTGTACGAGCACGTCCAGGAGGAAGGGCGTGGCGAGGAATCCGGTGTCGAGCAGGCCGTCGTTCGCCTCGACCAGCTCGACGAGGCGCCGTGCGTAGGCCTCGCGCCGCTCGTCGGGGACGAGGTCGAACGCGAAGGCGAGGACGTACGCCCCCATGAGCGGTGTGGGCAGCTCGTCCCCGGCCATGAGCGTCCGCTGGATCGCGTTCCTCGCGGCCGCCGCGTGCGTCGAGTAGCGCCGGTGGTCCTCGGTCCGGCCGAGAACGCGCGCGACCTCGGCGATCAGGCTCAGAGATCGGTAGCCGAAGAACGGTGCGACGTAGAAGGCGGACTCCTTCGTGGCCTCCCAGTCGCCGCCCTTCTGGTGCCTGCTCGGAATGAGCCACTCCCCGAAGTGGAAGCCTGTGTTCCACAGGTGGCGGTCGAGCTCCTCGGGGACGTGCGCCGGGCCGCGCCGGTCCCGGGCGGTGGCGATCACCCATTCCACCCAGGCCCGCATGGACGGATAGGCGTCCCGCAGCACGAGGGTGTTCCCGGTCGCCCGGTACATCTCCCAGGGCACGATCACGGCGGCGTCGCTCCACCCCGCGATACCGGTGACCCCCTCCGTCTCGAACTGCCGGCTCACCTGGAGGGACAGCCGCTCGTACAACGTGGTGAACGGGACCGTCATCGGCACCACACCGTCGGGGAGCTGGTCGGCCGCCAGGTTGCGCAACCAGGCGGTCAGGAACGACGTCATGTCCTCGTTCGCGAACGCCGTCGGTGTGTAGAGCTGGATGTCGCCGGTGAAGCCCGCCTTCTCCCGGGTGGGGCAGTCGGTCGGGATCGACATCGTGTTGTTGCGCTGCGACCACCGCACGTTCTCGTGCAGGCGGTTCAGGCGGGCGTCGGAGCTGTCGAACGTACCGGCGGCATCCTTCGGTGTGCTGAGCACGACCGCGGTGAAGTCCTCGGCACGCACGCTTTCGATTCCCGTGACGCGCACGTACCGGAAGCCGTGGAAGGTGAAGAGCGGCTCGTAGACACGCGGGGTGCCGTCGGAGACGTACACGTCCTTCTGCCCGGCCAGGGTGCCGTTGAAGTAGCCGCCGTCTGGTGTGGTCACCTCGAAGTGCTCGAGCGAGACCTCGACGCCGGACGGGACGTCGACACGGACGCGTGTCCGCCCGGCGACGATCTGCCCGAAGTCGACGATCGTGTCCCCTTCCTGGGAGACATGGACCCCGACAGCGGGCAGGGTCGCTACCGGGCGGACGGGGTCGAGCGGCTGTGCCACGAGGTTGTCGTGGCCGAGGTCGACGACGGTGACCGGCTGTGGGTCGGAGGGCCGCGCCGTGGCGTCGAACCGCTCGCCCCAGTAGAGGTCGGATGAGGTCACCGGTCCGGTGCGGCAGGTCTCCCGGCCGTCGGAGCAGTACGTCCCCGTCCGGCCGTCGTCGTACTCCACTTCGAGCTGGAACAGTACGGCGGGCAGTTCCCTCTGCTCGTGCGACATGGGTCGGGTGACCGGGCAGAAGTACCAGCCGTCTCCGACGTACATCGACAGTTCGTTGGCTCCCGGACGCAGCAGGGAGGTGACGTCATAGGTCTGGTAGTACAGCCGGCTGCGGTAGACCGAGAACTCCGGGGCGAACTCCCGGTCGTCGGGGCGGCTCCCGTTGACCGTCAGCCGGTAGGTGCCGAGTGCGGTCGC
Organism: Nocardiopsis sp. CNS-639; assembly: GCF_000381685.1. Taxonomy (NCBI): domain Bacteria; kingdom Bacillati; phylum Actinomycetota; class Actinomycetes; order Streptosporangiales; family Nocardiopsidaceae; genus Nocardiopsis; species Nocardiopsis sp. CNS-639. The sequence continues at coordinate 20,167 of NZ_KB906885.1, read as the reverse complement.
GTACAGGCGCGCACGGCGCACGGGGCCGTCGATCTCGACGGTTCGGAGGAACTCCACCGCGGGCGGCTGGGTGCCGTGCCCCCACCCATCCGGCGCGGGCCGCGGGATGGTGCTCTCCACCCAGGAGGCACGCCAGTCGCCGGAACGCAGCCCCGTCTCGAAGGTCCCCGACGCGGCCGCCTCTTCACCGCGGTCGTCGGTCACGGTCACAGTCCACCGGTAGGCGGTGCGGCCGGCGAGCGGGGCACCGCCGTACTCGACGAACGATTGGACGTCGTCGGACACGACCCCCGTGTCCCATAGGGCGCCTCGGGCGTCCTCGACGACGATGCGGTAGGAGGCCTGCCGTACGCCCAGGCGTTCGCCGGTGATCTGCCAGGAGAACTCGGGCGTTTCGTCGATGCCGAGCGGATCGACGCGATGCAGGGTTCGCGGACGGACGACGCGCATCAGTGTTCTCCCCGACCGGTCAGGCGGTGACGGGTGATCCAGTCCCCGATGTCGCGGAGGCCGCGGCCGGCCTCCGACAGTGCGGGCCGGTTCAGGTGCCCGTGGGCGACCCCGCGCGCGAGCACCGTCCTCACCTCGACCCCGTCGTCCAGGAGCTGCCCGGCGTAGGCCTCACCTGAGGCTCGCAGCCCGTCGTACTCGCAGTTGATGATGAGGGTGGGGGGATGACCGCGCAGGTCCTTCGCGACCCCGGGGGTGGCGTACGCGGGGGCGGCCGAGGACGCACAGCCGAGGAAGTTCTCCATGACGGGCTCGATGACCTCGGGCGCGAACGCCATCGCCGGGCTGAGCCCGGCCAGTTTCCCGGCGAGTTCGTCCGACGGCGGCGGCAGCACCGGGTGCACGATCGGATAGGCCAGGACAACGCTCGCCGGCGGTACCCCGTCGTCGCGCAGCCTCAGCGCCGCCCCCGCGGCGAGGCAGGCTCCCGCGCTCGCCCCGCCGATGCCGATACGGGCGGGATCCGCCCCGAAACCCTCCGCGTGTTCGAGCGTCCAGAGCACGGCGGCGATCAGGTCATCGCTCGGGGCGGGGTGGTGAACGCCGCCGAGGCACAGCCGGTAGTCGACCGAGACGACGACGGCGTCCGCGCCGACGGTGAGTTCGCGTGCCACGGCGTCGGCCTCCGGCATGTCGAGGTCTCCCCCGAGGAAGGCACCGCCGTGGCACCACACCAGCAGGGGGCGGCCGGTCCCCTCCGTGAGCGGGCGGTACACGCGAACCGTCACACCGCCCTCCGGCCCGGGAACCGTCCGTGTCACCACCCGGGCAGACGGAGGTGTGTACGTCGCCTCTTCCGGTCCCGGAAGTGTGAGCCGTGCCTGTAGCTCCTGGTCCCCGGTCGGGTTTCGCGCGTCCTCGATCAGCCGCTGCTGGAGGGCGACGACGCGTTCGAAGTAGCGGTCGCTCATTTCCGGCTCCCTTCCGGAGCGGTCATCGCCATCAGGTGGCCCCAGGTTTCGTGTGACACGGTCCCCGCCAGCAGGTTCACGACCTTCTGCATGGGCAGCGACCCCAGCAACCGCAGCGCGTCGGGTTGCAGGCTCGCGTGCAGCAGGTCGGAGGAGACGGTGTCGGCAAGGCGGGGGCCCACGAGCGGGTGCTCGGCCCACTCCTGCAGGGTGGACTCCAGCGTCAGTGCCCTGGTCGGCTCGTCGCCTTCGAGGGTGACCGCCGTCTCCCATTCCGCGTTCAGCGCGTCGCGGCCGACGACGATCCCGTAGGAACCCGCGGTGATGACCCAGTCGTGGAGTTCCACATCCCAGTAGGAGAAGGCACGGCGGTCCAGCCGGAGGCGGATCTCGGACGTTCCGCCCGCCGGTACGACCACCTTCGTGAAAGCTCCGAGTGAACGGGCCGGGCGCCGGACGTTGCGGTGCGCGGACGCGTCGACGTACACCTGAGCGACATAGGCGCCTTCTCGGTCGCCGACGTTATCGACGGCGAATGCGACGTCGACGGCATCGGCCCCGACCGGTGTGACCCGGTGGTCCCGGGTGCGGAATTCGGTGTAGCTCAGGCCGTGGCCGAACGGGTAGCGCACCGGGGTCCCGAACGTGGCGTGGCCGCGGTAGCCGACCAGCAGCCGCTCGCCGTACACGACGTGTCCCTGCTCACCGGGGAAGTTGGCGTAGGACGGCGTGTCCTCGATCCGGAGCGGGATCGTCTCCGCGAGGCGTCCGGAGGGGTTGACCCTCCCGAAGAGCACATCGGCCAGTGCGCTGCCCCCGGCCTGTCCCAGGAGGAACCCGTCCACGATCGCGTCCGCGTCGTCGTGCCAGCCTTCGAGCGAGACCACACCGCCGTGGGAGAGGACGACCACGGTACGGCGCGCGGCCGAGGCGACCGCACGGATCAGCTCCACCTGGTCGGGGGGCAGGTCGATGGAAGCGCGGTCGAAGCCTTCCGATTCGTCGCTCTCCCGCAACCCGGCGAACACCACCGCGACCTCGCTCGTGCGTGCGGCGCGGACCGCTTCGTCGCGCAGTGCCTCCGCATCCCCGTCGCCGTCCAACGGGTAGCCCGGTGCGAAGACCGGCTCCGCACCGATGTGCCGGCAGGCGGCGTCGAGGAAGGAGTCCACGCGTGTGGGCAGGACGTGGGAGCTCCCTCCCCCCTGGTAGCGCGGAGTCCGCGCGAGTTCTCCGATCACGGCAAGAGACGTATCCGGGGCGAGGGGGAGCGATCCGTCGTTCTTCAACAGGACGATGCCCGCCGCGGCGGCTTCCCTCGCGATCTCGTGCTGTGCGTCCGGGTCGATCGGTTCCACGTCGCTGCGCCCGAAGCGGTCCAGCCCCCGGATACGGGCGATGCCGCGGTCCACGGCCTCCTCGTCGAGCGTTCCGTCGGCCAGGGCCGCCGCCACCTGGGCCGCGCTTCTCCCGTTCGTGCCCGGCATTTCGAGGTCCAGGCCGGCCTTCACCGCGGCGACGGGATCGTGCACCGCGCCCCAGTCCGAGACCACCGCGCCTTCGAAGCCCCACTCATCGCGCAGGACCCGCGTGAGCAACCAGTGGTTCTGGGACGCGCGAACGCCGTTGACCTTGTTGTAGGAGCACATGACCGTCGCCGGACGCGCGTCCTTGACGACGCGCTCGAACGCGGGGAGGTAGAGCTCCCGCAGTGTGCGCTCGTCCACCTCCGCGCTGACACGCATCCGGTCGGTCTCCTGGTTGTTCGCGGCGAAATGCTTCACCGACGCGCCGACGCCCGCGCTCTGCAGTCCCCGCACGTAGCCCGCGCCGAGGACACCGGAGAGCAGGGGGTCCTCCGAGTAGTACTCGAAGTTGCGCCCGCAGAGAGGAGAGCGTTTGATGTTCACGCCGGGACCGAGCACGATGTCGATGCCGAGGGAACGTGCTTCGCGGCCGAGCGCTTCGCCGACCCGGCGTGCGATCTCGGCGTCCCAGCTCGAACCCACGGCGACGGCGGGCGGAAAACAGGTCGCCGGCAGGCTGGGCTGGAACCCCAGGGCGTCCCCGCTCCCCTCCTGGGCGCGAAGTCCGTGGGGGCCGTCGGACAGGCGTATCGCGCGCCCGTCGGCCCCGTCGAGGGGCTGTGTCGTCCAGGTGTCCCGACCCGACAGCAGTGCCGCCTTCTGTCCGAGTGTCAGCGGCGCCTCGCCGTTGTCCCCCATGCGGTCGCTCATGTCGCCGTCTCCCCTTCCAGTCGAACACTGTGCGGCCCGCTCGTGAGCAGGCGGGTGCTCCCGTCGGGAAGGTGCAGGTCCGCCTCGACCCCGTCGGGGACAAGGCACTCGACGGTGACGGTGCCGTCCCCGTGCCGTGTCCACCCGCACTCCACCCGCCCATGGCGGGTGTCCAGCCGTCCGCGCGCCCAGTCGAGTCCGGGACCCGGAACCGGTTCCAGGTGGAGGCGCGCGTACCCGGGCAGGGCAGGGCGGATACCGGCGACGCACTTGTACAGCCAGTCGACGACCGCGCCCAGTGCGTAGTGGTTGAAGCTCGTCATCTCTCCCGGGTTGACCGTGCCGTCCGGAAGCAGTGAGTCCCATCGTTCCCAGATGGTGGTCGCGCCCATCGCCACCATGTACAGCCACGAGGGCGGCTCGTCCTGCAACAGGAGGCGGTAGGCCGTGTCGGTGTGGCCGGTCGCGGTGAGCGCCCAGACCACGAACGGCGTTCCCGCGAACCCCGTCTGGACCCGGTGGCCGCCTTGGGCGACGAGCCGGGCGAGCCTGTCGCCGGCACGCTGCCTGTGCGCGTCGTCGAGCAGCCCGAAGTGGATCGCCAGGGCGTAGACCGCCTGGGCGTCGGAGGTGATCAGCCCGTCGGGTGACACGTAGTGGGCCTGGAACGCCGCCCGTGTGCGGTCGGCGAGGGCTCGCCAGCGTCGTTCGTCGGTCCGGAGGCCGAGCTGAGCCGCCGTGTCTGCTGCGAACACCGCAGAGCGGTACAGCGATGCGGTGGCGATCACGGAACGGTCGGCCTTCGCGGTGAGCGGCGCGTCCGGGGGCGCGGTCGGGTCCAGCCAGTCACCGAACTGGAACCCGGTGTCCCAGAGCCCCGTCTCGGACAGGCGCGGCAGGATCGACTCCAGGTGCAGGACCATCGCGGGGTAGTGCTCGGCGAGACGCTCGGCATCGCCGAAGGCCCACCACAGCGCCTCCGGCACCCATACCGCCGCGTCGCCCCAGACCGCGGTGGGACCGACAATGGCCGCGTTCTCTCCGAGGGCCTCCCTCGGAACGAGCTTCAGGACGTTCGGCACGACGAAGGGCACGTGTCCCGAGGCCTTGGTCTCTTCGTGCAGATCCGCCAGCCATCCGTGCAGCACGTCCGCGCAGTCGAACTGGTAGCACGCGGCGGCGGCGTAGACGGCGATGTCCCCGGTCCATCCGAGTCGCTCGTCGCGCTGGGGACAGTCGGTGGGCACATCGAGGAAGTTGCCCCGCTGGCCCCACACGGAATTCTCCACGAGGCGGTTCACTCTGGGATCCGAGCACTCGAAGGTTCCCGTCCGCCGCATCCGGGAGTGCACCACGACCGCTTCGACGTCCTCGGGGTGGAGCTCCCCGGGAAGCCCGCGGAACTCGGCGTACCGGAACCCGTGGAACGTGAGCGTCGGCTCGAAGACGTCGTCGGCGCCGGAGAGGATATAGGTATCGGTGGCGCGGGCCCCGCGCAGCGGCCGCGTCGCCGGTTCACCGGCCTCGAGCACCTCGGCGTGCCGGACGGTGACCGTGCTCCCCGGCGGGCCGGTCACCCGCAGCCGGGTCCAGCCGACGAGGTTCTGTCCGAAGTCGACCAGTGTGCCACCGGACGGTGAGGTCCAGATCCGTTGGGGGGAGAGCGTCTCCTGGCGCTCGATCGGCGGCTTGACCTGCGGGACCAGTACGTCCCGGTCGATGGGCAGTGTCTCCACGCGCAGAGGGCGCGGTCGCGCCGACGCGTCGATGCGGACACCGTCGTAGAGGCTGTTGTCCGAGACCGCCGCGGTGCGGGCGGTCCAGGTCGTGTCCGTGGCGATCCGCCGGGTCCGCCCGTCGGTGTAGACGATGTCGAGTTCCCCGATGAAGCCGGTGCGGTCGCCGTAGTCCAGGGCCAGGCCCTCGAAGCCCAGCTTGCCGCGCCACCAGCCGTTGCCGACGAGGACCTGCAGTTCGGCGCCGTCCCGGATCAGCTCGGTCACGTCGTACCGCTCGACCGGCAGGCGCCGCTCGTACGCGCTCCAGCCCGGTGCGAGGACTCCGCCGGCCTGCTGCCCGTCGATACGGACCTCGAAGACACCGTGGGCGGTGCAGCGCAGCGTGGCCTCCCGGACCTGACCGTGATCGAGGTCGATCAGGGTGTGCAGGGTGAAGGCTCCGGGCGCGTCCGCGGCGGTGATGAGTTCTGCGTCCTTCATGAAGACTCCTGTCGATCGGTCATGCCGTGGGTCCGTGCCCGAGCGCGCGGCGGCGCGCTCGCCGCGCGGCCTGTTCGTCGGGGTCCGAAACCGGTGCGGCGAGGAACAGACGCCGGGTGTACGGGTGCGAGGGACGTGAGGTGACCTGGTCGCCGTCCCCGGTCTCCACGATCTCGCCCTGGTACATCACCGCGACGCGGTGGCTGATGTGCCGGACGACGGAAAGGTCGTGGGAGATGAACAGGTATGCGACGCCGGTGCGTTCCTGGATCTCGATGAACAGGTCGAGGACGCGCGCCTGGGTCGACAGGTCGAGCGCCGAGACGGGCTCGTCGCACACGATGACGCGGGGGTCCAGGGCGAGCGCGCGGGCGATGGCGACACGCTGCCGCTGTCCCCCGGAGAACTCCCGGGGCAGCCTGCCGCGCGCGTCGTCCGTGAGCCCGACCTGTTCGAGGAGGCCGGCCACCTTCGCGCGGGCGCCGCGGACGGTGGTCCCGGTGGCGATGAGCGGCTCGGTGAGGATGCTCTCGATCGTCATCGACGGGCTCAGTGACGAGTAGGGATCCTGGAAGACGACCTGGATCTCCCGTGCCAGCGCCCGCCGGGCACGACCGCGGAGGCGTGTGATGTCCCGCCCCCGATACGAGATCGTGCCGGAGGCCGCGGGGGCCAGGCCCAGGACGGCACGGCCGAGGGTGGTCTTCCCCGAACCGGACTCCCCCACCAGCCCGAGTGTCTCACCGGGCGCGAGATCGGCCGAGACGCCGCGGAGCGCGCGGAACGGCTTGGCCCGGAACCCCTTCCCCCGGTAGTCGACCGTCAGGTCACGGACGCTCATGATCTCGTTCACGCGTGATCTCCCGTTCTCGTCAACAGGGCGGGGCGCGGCAGCGTGTCCTCCAGCAGGGCGTTCAGCAGGGACCGGGTGTAGGGATGCCGCGCGGAGGTGAGGACGTCCCGGGTGGGACCGGTCTCGACGAAGCGTCCCCGCCGCATGACCGTGACGTGGTCGCAGATGTCGGCGACCACGCCGACGTTGTGCGTGACGAGGAGCATCGTGAGCCGGCGTTCCTCCTGGAGGTCCCGCAGCAGGTCGAGCACCTCCGCCTGGACGGTCACGTCGAGCGCGGTGGTGGGTTCGTCCGCGATGAGGAGGTCGGGGTCCATCGAGACCGCACCCGCGATGAGGACGCGCTGGGCCATGCCCCCGGAGATCTCGAACGGGTAGCCGTCGAAGGTGCGGCGGGGATCGGGGATCCCCACCCGGTCCAGCAGGGCGAGCACCTTCTCCCGGGCCTCGCGCTTGCCCGTTCCCTGCCGACGCAGGGGATGGACCAGTTGGCTGCCCACCGTGAACGATGGGTCGAGGTTGCTCATCGGCTCCTGTGGGATGTACCCGATGCGTGATCCGCGCACCCGGGACAGGGCGCGGTCGTCCGCGTTCTCGAGGCGGACGCCTTCGAACTCGATCTCCCCGGCGGTGATCCGGCCGCCGCGGGGCAGGAGCCCGAGGATGGAGAATGCCGTCTGTGTCTTCCCGGAGCCCGATTCACCGATGAGCCCGTGGATCTGCCCGTGCCGGAGCGAGAGCGAGACTCCGTGCACGACCTCGGTCTCCGACCCGTCCGGCCGCGTGTACGCCACGCGCAGACCGCGGACACGCAGCAGGTCACCGTCCCCGGCCCGGGGATCGGGGTGCACCACCGGTTCTTCTCCCTCCGGTGTCTCCGGAAGACCGCCTTCCGGGAGGTCATCGACAGCGTCGGTGTTCGAGGGGGCGGCGGACGCCTCTGCCGCCACCGGGCCGACACGCCCGGTTCCCGCGCGTTTTCCGCTTCGCCGCGCGGGCGTGGTGCGTTCGAGCCCGTCGCGCAGCCCGTTGCCGAGCAGCACGAAAGCGACCCCGGTGACGCCGAGCGCGATCGCCGGGCCGATGACGAGCCACGGGGCGGTGTGCACCTGCATGAAACCCGCGGAGAGCAGGGAGCCCCAGGTCGGTGTGTCCGGATTCCCCAGACCCAGGAACTCCAGACCCGCTAGCAACGACACCGACATTCCCGCGACGAGCGCGGACTGGATGATGATCGGCGCCCGGACGGCGGACAGGACGTGCCGTCCGATGATGCGCAGATCGCCCAGGCCCGACACGCGCGCCGCGTCGATGTAGAGCTCCTCGCGAACGGCGCGTACGGCTCCGTAGACGAGTCGGAAGAACACGGGCGAGAGGAACACACCGAGCAGGAACATCATCGCCGGCAGCGAGGGACCGACGACGGCCCGCGCGGCGACGATCATCACGATGGAGGGCAGCGCCATCACGACGCCGACCAGCCACGAGGACACCAGGTCGAACCAGCCACCGTAGTACCCGGCGACGAGTCCCCCGACCACGCCGAGGACCACGGCGGTGACGAGTGCGAACATCCCGGAGCCGATGCTGAGGGGAGCGCCCGCGATCACCCGGGAGAAGGAGTCCCGCCCCTGTGCGTCGGTACCGAGCAGGTGGTCCGGTCCGGGAGGGAGCAGCATGTCCTCGAGCGAGGGCCGTGCCGGATCGAACGGTGTGATCCACGGACCGAACACGACCAGCAGCGTCATCCCTGCCAACAGAACGATGGCGAGGACGGTGAGTGGGCGTCGGAGCAGCCTTCGGAGCAGGGAGGTGTTCTCGGTTCGCGGGTGTGCACTGCGCGTAGGGGTGCGCTCGTTCATTGGCGTGCCTTCGGGTTGACGGCTGCCTGAGCCAGATCGATGAGGAGGTTGCCGACGACGACCACGAGCGCCGTGACGACGACGACCCCCATGACCACGGGGATGTCGGTGGACAGCGTGGCGTTGACGGCCAACTGCCCGATACCGGGAAGGGCGAAGATCTGCTCGACGAACACGGCCCCTCCCATCAGGCCGATGAACTGGAAGCCGAGCACGGTGAGCGCCGGGCCGCCGGCGTTGCGCAGCACGTGCCGAGCGAGAACGTGCTTGACGGGGAGACCGCGGCTGCGCAGGGTGCGGACGAAGTCCCGGTTCACGGTGTCGAGGATCGATCCCCTGACCTGCTGTGCGACACCCGCGATCGCACTGATGGACAGGGCTGCCACAGGTAGGGTGACCGACCCGATCCAATCGCCCGGCGACTGTGTGATCGGCGTGAAACCGGTCGCCCGGAACCACCCCAGGCCGACGGAGAACACCAGCAGCAGCCCCAGCGCGATGAGGAAACCGGGAACGCTCAGCGCGACCACGCTGAGGACTTGGATGACGGAGTCCACCCAGCCGCCGCGGTAGGCCGCGATGACGCCGAGCAGGATGGCGACGGCGGCGGTGACCGCCACGGTGAGCACGACGAGCGAGAGGGTGACCGGCAGCCTGCTGAGGATCGCGTCGGTGACACGCTGGCCGCTCACCCATGACCGGCCCAGGTCTCCGGTCAGGGCCGAGGCCGCCCACGTGCCGAACTGTTCCCACAGAGGCCGGTCCAGCCCGAGCTCCTGGGTCTTGAGGGCGACGGTCTCGGCCGTCGCGGATTCGCCCAACAGGCGGCGGGCGATGTCGCCGCTCGAACTGAACAGCATTGCGAAGGTGACGAACGCTACAGCGAGCACGAGAACGACGCCGGATAGGATACGTGAAGCGATGTATCGGCGCATGGTGGATCGGTTTCCATCTCCGCCCTGTCCGAGCCGGGGTTCGGCCGGTCCGGACAGGCACGGTGTCGGGTTGCGGAGCGGCTTACAGGGAACGGGGCTGGATGTCGAAGATCGACGGGTAGGTCGTCAGGGTCGGCGGTGTGACCTGGACCTCCGGAGCCGAGCCGATCAGGGAGAAGCTCGGCTGAATGGGCGCGAACCAGGCCTCCTCGACGATGAACTCGTTGATCGCGCGCGCGGCTTCGGCCTGCTCCGCCTCGTCACCCGTCTGGAAGTCGTTGATGAGGTCGTCCAGGGCGTCGTCCTGGGTGGCGAACGGGTTGAACGCGGCGTTCGGCGCGATGATCTGCTGCACCGTCCCCCAGTCGGTCGCGTCGCCGAGGGCGAAATGCACGGCGGAGTACTTCTTGGCGAGGATGTCGGAGACGGAGTTCTGCAGCTGGCTCTCCACCCACTCGACGGTGATGTCCGCCCCGGCCAGGTTCTCCTCGAGCAAAGCGTAGTTGTCTCGGTTGCCGAAGTCCGGCAGTGAGATCGTCAGGCCGTCCGGGTAACCCGCTTCCTCGAGAAGCTCCTTCGCCTTGTCGAGGTCGTAGGGGTAGCGCTCGTCGAGAGCCGGGTCGTAGCCCTGCCCGGACACCGGGAAGACCTGTGTGGTCGGTTCGCCGATACCCGCGTTCATCGCCCTGATCAGGAGGGGGCGGTCGAGGGTGTGGTTGATCGCCTGCCGCACACGCTTGTCCGCGAGCGCGGGAGAGAGCTCTCCGTCGCGGTCGAAGAACGCAAGGCCCGCGAATCCGCCCGGCTCGACCTGGTCGACGATCCATCCTTCGGCTTCGGCGGGGTCCACCGCCTCCTTGGGCAGTTGCACCACGTCGACCTCGCCTGCCGTGATCGCGTTGACGATGGCGCTGACGTCCGGGAGGGCGCGCACGGTCAGCACGTCGAAGTGCTGCACGTCCGGGTTCCAGTAGTTGGGGTTCTTGCGGTACAGGTACGTCGAGCCGATGACCGACTCCTCCGTATCCAGGACATAGGCCCCCGATCCCACGGGCGAGGTCGCGAGGTCCTCGTCGTCCAGTGCCTCACCGGAGGCGATCAGCCCTGCATCGGACGCCAGGTACATCAGCAGGTTGGGGTCTGGGAACGACAGCGTGATCACCACGGTCCGGTCGTCCGGCGCGGCGAAGGAGGAGACTCCGGCCAGTCGGCCGGCGTTGGGCGCGGTGCCGGACTTGAACCGCTCGAGGTTGGCGACCACGACATCGGCTGTCAGCGAACTGCCGTCCGTGAACGTCACGGCGTCACGCAGCGTCAGCGTCAATTCGGTGCGGTCCTCGTTGTACACCCAGTCGCTGGCGAGCCAGGGCTGGATTTCACCCGCGGCGTCCGTACGCAGCAGCGTGTCGTAGACCGCCTCGTAGTACGCGGCGGTCGGGCCCATGGACGCGGCCGCGGGGTCCAGCGACGGCGGTGCCGCGACAGCCACGAGCGTCACCGTGCCGGCGTCGGACTCGGCGGTGTCAGAGCCCGAACAACCCGTCAGCGCGAGTGCGGTCGTCACAGCCACGGCCGCACCCCAGGTGCGTGTGATCCGAAACATCTCGTTCTTCTTCCTCCGACGGCCCCTCATGGGCCGGGCTTGCCGTAGCATAACCCAAAACCACCCAAGTGGGTGGCTTTGATTGAATCGTTACAACCAGCACACATGCAACCCAGCTGACACGAAGCGTTAATGTTGGGTGGTTCCGGTGTTGCGCCGGGCAGGCCACGGGCCAGAGGATCGAGCAGGAACGAGGACGGGATGGCAACTCCGGGAACGCGCGGCGAGTACGCGAAGTCCGCGCGTCGCAGGGAGGAGATCATCCGGGCAGCGGTAGAGGTGTTCTCAGAGTCGGGATTCCGGGACGGCAGCCTGCGACAGGTGGCGGAACGCGCAGGCATGACGCACGCGGGCATGCGCCATCACTTCCCCACGAAGTCCGATCTTCTCGAGGCGGTGCTGCAGTGGCGGGAGCACCAGGCACTCGAACGTGCCCGCCGCTCGCATCCTGTGGGGCTCGAGGTACTGCGCGCCTGGGTGGACTCCGTTGCCGACAGCATCACGCGTCCCGCCTTGGTCGAACTCGAAGCGGTGCTCGGGGCGGAGGCGATCTCGCCGAAGAACCCGGCACACGACTACTTCGACGACCTGTACCGTCGGGCCGTTGACCTGCTCGAGAAGTCGTTCTCCGTCGCGGCGGCGGAAGGGGTGCTGCGCGACGGGATTCCTCCGCGCACCGCCGCACGCCTGGTGCTGTCCACGACGTTGGGACTCCAGTCCCTGTGGCTTCGCGACAAGTCGATCGACGTGGCCGTGGAACTCGAGCTGCAGGTGCGCTCGATGATCACCACCGATCTCCCCCCGGCCATGTCCGAGGAGTGACACTCCGCGGAGCCGTTCCCGCCATGCCGCGCAGGTGTCGGCGTCCCGGCACCCATTCGTCGGCCCTGGTCCGGTACACCGGGTGACGCGGCCTCCGTTCCACCGGCCGATCAGCGGCGGTACGACGGCCTCACTCCCCGACGCCACCCACTCCCGAGGGGCGGGAGCTCGCGGTCCCGCCCGGATCGGATCACACCGCCAGGGTGTCGAGGTCGAGGGAGCGGAACGCGTTCTCGACGAAGCGAACGGCCACCCGCTGTGCAGCCTTCAGATCGGAGCCGTGGTCGATGGCGTGCTCGCAGACCTGACGGGCGACTCCGACGCAGGCCGCTGCGAGAAGGGCGGAGCCGGCGCCCAGGGCGGGACCTGTCGCCTCGCGGCGCCGGTCGATCAGGGCGGTCAGCTGCTCGGTGATGTCGTTGACGAGCTCACGTCGTAGAGCCGCCGACCGGTCGCCGGTCTTGTCACCACGGAAGAGCAGGTCGAAGCCCTCGGCCCGCTCCGTCGCGAAACGGAAGAGCGGTTCCATACCGACCTCCGCCAGATCCGCGAGGGGCAGTCGGCCGCCCTGCTCGTAGGAATCGAAGACCCATCCGCGAAAGACCTCCACCTCCCTTTGGACGACGCGCAGGTAGATCTGCTCCTTGTTGCCGAGCCGGGCGTAAAGGGTCGGTTTGGTCGTCCCGGCCCATCGTGCGATGTCGGCGACCTGCGCGGAGGTGTACCCCTCGGCATGAAAGACATGGCGGGCCGCATCGAGAAGGTGGCCTTCCTCGAAGCGGCGACCGCTGAGGCTGGTGGCTGGGCGTGCGGTCACCCACCGAGTGTACGGGGCGCGTGCCCGGACACCGACGACTCCAATCGAAACCGAATACAGACCTTGACTTCAAGTAAAGCTACGCTTAAGTTAACTAACGATTAAAACGTTTTGCATCCCCTTGTGAAACGACCCCCCAATCCGTTGGAGCGTCATGCGACGACACCCTGCACTCTCCCTGTCGGCTCTGCTCACCCTGCCGACCGCGCTCGTCCTACTTGCGGCGCCCGCCCACGCGGCACCCACCGAGGACTCCTCGACCACTCAGTACGTGGCGATGGGGGACTCGTTCTCCGCCGGCCTCGGCGCGCCCAACGCCGACCTCGACTGCGGGCGCAGCCCGCAGGGCTACCCCGCGCTGTGGGCCCAGGCCCAGGGCATCACCGAGTTCACCGACGTGACCTGCGGCGGCGCGGTCGCGGGCGACGTGCTGGACAACCAGGTCCAGGCGCTGAGCCCGGACACCGACGTCGTCACCATCACCATCGGCGGCAACGACATCGACCTGGGCGGCCTGGTCTTGACCTGCCTGGGCGGCAACCAGGCCTGCTCGCAGAAGATCGAGGAGTTCAAGGCCGAGCAGCCGACCCACATGGCCAACGTCAGCGCCGCCTACGACGCGATCAAGCAGGAGGCCCCCAACGCCCAGGTCTACGTCCTGGGCTACCCGCGCCTGTTCGAGACGACGTTCACCTGCTTCGACCTCATCAGCCCCAGCAAGACCCAGCGCACCCTGCTCAACGAGGCCGCCGACCTGCTGAACGACAACCTCGCCGTTGAGGCGCAGGAGGCCGGTTTCGAGTTCGTCGACGTCCGGCCGCAATTCAACGGACACGGCAGGTGCTCGATCACCCCCTGGATCCACCCCATCGCCAGCCTGCCGGCCCCGCTGCACCCCAACACCGACGGCTACCGGCTGGGCTACTTCGCCGCGCTCAACGAGGCCACCGGCTGACACGTCCCCATCCACGTGCTCGCGGTCAGTCCGGGATGGGACCGGACGGCTTGACCGCGACGGGGCGGCGACCGGAAGGTCGCCGCCCCGCCCATCGCTCCAGCAGCTCCTCCCACGCTCCGGGCTGCACCTCCCGATCCGACGCCCCATGGACATAGACCACCGTTGCGCTCCGTGCTTTCTCTGGCCTGAGTTCCGGATGGAAGTGTTGATGGTGTCTTCAACTCCGGATATCGCATTGGAGCTTCTAATCCGATGGTTTCGAGTCACTCTTGAGAAACGTCTTCTCCAGTAGATCCACCACCCACAGCCAGCCGAGTCACAGCACCGGACTCGCCCACTCACTCCATCAGATGTTGTCCCGGATGGAAGACGGTCAGGATCGATCAGCTGCTGCCTCGTAACCGGCATCCTCATGTCGTCCTTGGATCCCCCGTTTCTTGACCAGCCTCCCCCATCGCTCCTTACGACCGAAGCGATCGGCGATCTCCTTACCAGTCGGCAACCCACCCGTCGACTTTTCCTGCTCCTCTGCCCACTCCCATGCTCGGGCTTGGAACGGGGACAAGGCTTCGTAAGCCTCTCTACCATTCCCAGCGGGCACGACTTTGAGCGCCCTCTCAGCCCGCCCTGCATCAGGCTCAAGGGTGTCAGCGTGTTCAGGAGCGGCGCTCGCCGCGTTCTGCTGACCGCCTGCGTACGCAGTGCGTACGCTCCGGGCGGTGGTGCGGAACTCGCGCATGAGCAGTTCGTACGCGCCGATCAGCGCAAAGGACGGCCAGGCGTGGATGATCCGCGACCACATCGTGGGGTCGGCGACCGCGACGTTGGCGGCCAGGGAGGCGATGGAGCCGAGGATGAGCAGGGTCCAGGGCAGCAGGCCGCCCCGGCGGCCGTGGCGGGCATCGCCCAGCAGGGTCATGGAGGCGCCGACGATCATGCCATCGACCGAAAGTGGGAACAGGGCGGCGCGCCATTCGGGTTCACCGTGGCGCAGCGCGAGTTCGTACATGTGCGAGTAGGACACCACCGCGGCGATGTCCGCGAGCAGCAGAACAGTCGCGATGGTGACCCATCGTGACCAGCGGGAGGACTCCATCCCGATCACCCTTTCCCGGTGACCGAGGGGCCTTCACGGAGCCGGAAGCGCCCTGCCGGGCGGAGTGGGAGACGGGCGTCTCCCACCCCGCAGTGGGAGGTTTCTGGGAGACGCGAACCTCTCCCAGCGGCTCCCAACCGCCGCGAAGATCCCTCAACGGAACCCTCCGACCTGGGCGAATGCTCATCGGCGCAGGTCGCTGCGGAGCCGGAACTACCTTGACACGGTAGAGGTCACAGGTTCGAATCCTGTATCGCCCACCACCTTCCCAGGCCGGAGCACACGCTCCGGCCTGAGTCGTTTCCGGGGCCCTCCTGGACCGGTGCCCACGGTCTTTCTACGTCGGGGAAGTACGCCGCCACGAAGAGCGTCGGGGTGGCAACATGGAAGCATGCCCCCTTCGGATTCCCCCCACCCCACCCCTCCGGTTCCCCCGCCGACGCAGGCGCGGTCCTCGCGGCGTTCCATGTACGTGACCGGCGGCCTGTTCCTGATCGCCGGACTGGCCTCCTGCGGCCAGACCGGTTCGTCCGGTACCGCGCTGGTCGCCCTGGTGGCCGTCTACGGTGCCGCCTGCCTCATCTGCGGATACCTGCTCCGGCGGCCGAGCCGTGCGGTCTACGTGTCCGCCGTGGGGCTGCAACTCCTCCTACTGGTGCTCGTGCTCGCCCTGGCCGTCTGGGCGGTGATCGCCGGTTTCTGGCTGGGCCTGGTGTTCGCGGTCCTGCCACTGGTACTGGTCGCCAACACGCTGCACCTGCTCCACCAGAGCCGGGGCTTCTACCTTCGCGGCCCCTGACCTCGTTTCACCGCTCGCCGCGGCTCCCGCGGGTCAGTCCCCCGTGGTCGGCAGCTCGTTGTCACGGCACCAGTCGAGGATCCGCGGGACCGCGTCGTAGGACCCGGTGAAGTCCTCCTCCTCGAAGATCTCGTACAGGTCGGGATGCAGGTCACCGGGACCTTCCCCCTCGACCCCGATCGCGGCCATAGCCGTGGCGACCAGCACGCTGTAGGCCTCGCCCCGGGCCTGGGCCTCAGCAGTGCTGTCCACCTCACCGGCGTGGAAGCAGACCTCACACGCGACCGCTTCCTGCTCGGGGGTCATGTCGGGGGCGCATCCGGTCAGGACCAGGGCAACGCAGACCCAGCCCATCGGACGAAAGGGGGTAGGCATGGCATCAGTATGCCCCGGACGGGGAACCGGTACCTGTCTCCGGAGGCTGGTGGGAGGGCGGAGCCGCGGCTCCGCCCTCCCGCGCACACGTGTTCACACTCCGGGACGACCGTCAGCGGCTGCTCCGGTCAGGGAGGCGTTCCGCACGGCGTCCCGGCGCCCGAGGACGCGACCGTATCCCCGGTCGGGGGCGTCGACGACCGCCGTGGCCGACCGTTCAGTCGCTGACCCTGCTCCGGGACCGGTACAGCAGGTCCTGGTACTCGGGATGACGGGCGATCCAGCCCGCGAAGAAGGGACAGGTCGCCAGCACGCGCAGGTTCGCGGACCGCGCCTCGTCGAGGGCCGTGCGGGCCAGCGCGGACCCGACTCCTCTGCCTTCGTGCTCCGGCGCGACCTCGGTGTGCACGAACGCGACGAGTTCCGGCGTGCGGATGTACTCCGCGACGCCCGCGACCCCGGGTTCTCCGTCGACGCGGGCCTCATAGCGCTTGGCCTGGGGCACGTCGCCCACCTGGACCGCCACGGGTCCTCCCCTCGTGTTGGTGTGTCAGCCTGTTCACGCCGTTGACCGGCGGTGTCCTCGTCGGCGACGGGACCGGTCGGGGACGGGCTGTGCCCGCCGCGGACCGGCCCCGTCGCGCGGTCGTGTCCTCAGGCGCCGTTCGCGGCGCGGCTGGCCAGCATCTGCGTCTCCCAGGCGAAGGCGATGCCGGTGGCACCGCCGTGCTGGGTCAGGACGTCGACCATGCCCTCCATGGTCTCCTCGCGGGCCCAGTCGCGCTGCCACTCGCCCGCCACGGCCAGCCAGGTGATCGGCGCCACGCCGGCCTGGACCATGCGCCGCACGGCCATGTCGTGGGACTCCGCCGTGGCACCGCCCGACGCGTCGGTGACGGCGAAGACCTCGAAGCCCTCGCCCGCTGCCTGGATCGCCGGCATGGCCAGGCAGATCTCCGTCCACAGACCGGCCATGACCACCTTCTTCCGGCCGGTCTCCTTGACGGCGTCGACGACGCGCTCGTCCTCCCAGGTGTTGATGAACGTGCGGTCGATCGGCTTCTGCTCCGGGAACACGTCCTGAAGCTCCTTGATGAGGTAGCCGCCGCGCTCCTCCAGCACGGTCGTCAGGATGGTCGGAACGCCGAACGCCTTGGCGGCCTTGGCGAGGCCGACGGTGTTGTTGACGACCATGGACGGCTCGTGGCTGTTGAGGTTGGCGAACTGGAACGGCTGGTGGTCGATCAGGACGAGGATGCTCTCCTCCGGCGTCAGCAGCGCCTGGAGTCCGTTCTTGGCCTTGGTGCTCACAGGGGGTTCCTCTCAGGGGTTTCGTGCTCTGGGGGCTCGGCCGGGACACCGCCGGCCGCCGTGCGGGCGGCACGGGCGCACGCGCCCGTGCCCGTGCCGCCCGTACCGGCCGACGTCACGCGGCGTCGGCCGACACTGATGCGCGGACCAGCGCGACCTCTCCGCATGGGAGACGGCCCTCCGCGTCAGTGACGGCGCGTCTCCGGTAAGTTAGGTGACGCATCACCAAAATTAACATCATTGGATGATGTGTCAACCAAATCGGGCCCTGGATCCGCCGCCGCCACCGAACACGGATCGCCTACCAGCAAGTTGACTTGTCACCTACTGTCCGGATGATGTATCAACGACCAGCGGGGGTCTCGCACCCACAGGCGGCGCGGGGCGCCGCCCCTCCGGAGGCCGTCGGCCGCCGGGGGTGCGGCGGGGACCGGCAGGACCGCGGCCCGCCTCGTTCCAGGAGGGAGGGGGGTCAGGACACCCGTCCGCGGCGCACGACCGCCTCCGCCCCTTGGCGTACAGAAGGAAGTGAGTGAGCGATGACCAGCCCTTCAGCCACGAACTGGCCGAGCCTGCGGGTCTCGGACTGGACCCCCACCCGCGACACCCTGCACATGTGGACCCAGATCGTGGGCAAGATCCGCATGGCCCACGCTCCGCTGATCAACCACTGGTGGCAGGTGACCCTCTACGTCAGCCCACGCGGGTTGACGACCTCGGCCGTCCCGTACGGCACAGGGGCCTTCGAGATCGAGTTCGACTTCGTCGACCACCAGCTCCGGATCCGCAGCAGCGACGGCGGCGAGCGGAGCTTCGCGCTACGGCCGATGCCGGTCGCCGAGTTCTACACCCGGATCATGGAGATGCTCGGCCGACTCGGGATCGAGGCACCGATCCGGCCGAGCCCCAACGAGGTCGAGCCCGCGATCCCCTTCGCCGAGGACCACGAGCACGCCTCCTACGACGGGGAGGCGGCCACCCTGTTCTGGCGTCAGCTCCTCCAGGCGAACCGGGTGATCGGCGAGTTCCGGTCGCACTTCGTGGGCAAGGTCAGTCCGGTGCACTTCTTCTGGGGGGCGATGGACCTGGCCTGCACCCGCTTCTCCGGGCGGACGGCCCCGCCCCACCCGGGCGGAGCGCCCAACTGCGGGGACTGGGTCATGGTGGAGGGCTACTCCCGGGAGCTGTCCAGCTGCGGCTTCTGGCCCGGCGGCGGCGAGGAGGGCGCCTTCTACTCCTACGCCTACCCCGCACCCGACGGGTTCGCCGACCAGCCGGTGGGCCCCGAGGGCGCGTACTACAGCACCGAGTTCCAGCAGTTCCTGCTGCCCTACGAGGCCGCCCGCACCGCGCCCGACCCCGACCGCGCGGTGGCCGAGTTCCTGCGCACCACCTACGAGGCCGCCGCGAACCTCGGGAACTGGGACCGCTCCGCGCTGGAGGACGACCCCCTGCGCTGGCAGGGCACCCCCGCGTCCTGAGGGACGACGGGACGGACCGGGCCGTGGTGGTGGCCCCCGTCGACGGGCCCTCCGCTCTTTCGGAGGGCCCGGCCCGACGCGAGGCCGCGTTCCGGCCGCTTCGTCCCAAGTGGATGAGGTGTCAACTTCTTCGTTACACTGCGCCCATGAACGAGACGCCGCGCTGGCTGGAGGCGGATGAGAAGGCCGCTTGGGACGGCTTCATCCGCATGCAGGAGACACTCGTCGGGCGGCTGTCCCGTCTCCTCCAGTCCGACTCCGGGATGTCCGCCTCCGACTACCTCGTGCTCGTCAACCTCACCGCGACGAGCGACGGCAGGATGCGCTTCCTGGAACTGGCCAGGCTCGTGAACTGGGAGAAGAGCCGGATGTCCCACCAGGTCCGGCGGATGGCCAAGCGCGGGCTCGTGGCCAGGGAGGAATGCCCCGACGACGCCCGCGGGGCGTTCATCGTCGCCACCCCGGCCGGATACGCGGCGATCGAGGAAGCCGCGCCCCTGCACGTCGAGCACGTCCGCCGCCTGTTCATCGACGCACTGACCCCCAACCAGCTCAGGACGTTCGCCCGGCTCTCCCAGCGCGTCGTGGACCACATGGAGAAGCAGCCGGACTGAGCGGGCGGCGCTCGGCCTCGGGGAATACCTCGCTATTCCGTTGATTGATCAACTTTCACTTGGGCTACTATGGTTGATACATCAACAAAAAGACGATGATGCCGCGACGGGGGCGACCACACCCGGCACCGCGTTCGCCACGGCAGTCGGCACAGCGACCACAGGGAGACGGGTGCGATGCAGTTCGGGATCTTCACCGTCGGTGACTTGACCACCGACCCCACCACCGGCCGTACGCCGACCGAGGCCGAGCGCGTCAAGGCGATGGTGACCATCGCGCTCAAGGCCGAGGAGGTCGGCCTGGACGTCTTCGCCACCGGCGAGCACCACAACCCGCCCTTCGTGGCCTCCTCACCGACCACGATGCTCGGCTACATCGCGGCCCGAACGGACAGGCTCCTGCTGTCCACCTCCACCACGCTGATCACCACCAACGACCCGGTCAAGATCGCCGAGGACTTCGCCATGCTCCAGCACCTGGCCGACGGCCGGGTGGACCTGATGATGGGCCGCGGCAACACCGGCCCCGTCTACCCCTGGTTCGGCCAGGACATCCGCCAGGGCATCCCGCTGGCGCTGGAGAACTACAACCTGCTGCACCGGCTCTGGCGCGAGGACGTGGTGGACTGGGAGGGCAAGTTCCGCACCCCCTTGCAGGGCTTCACCTCCACCCCCCGCCCCCTGGACGGGGTGCCCCCCTTCGTCTGGCACGGCTCCATCCGCAGCCCCGAGATCGCCGAGCAGGCCGCCTTCTACGGTGACGG
>NZ_KB906884.1:0-47583 GCF_000381685.1 Nocardiopsis sp. CNS-639 | reverse complement strand
CGGCGTTGAGCCCCGCAGGCGGGGTGAAGGAGCCGTCCTCGGCGATGTCGAAGCGTTCGCAGTAGCCGGAGGGGCCCTGGAAGATGATGCTGTTGCTGAAGATGCTCAGTCCCACGTCCTGGCCGTGGGAGAGGGTCCAGCCGTCGTAGGAGGGCGCGGAGTTGTAGAAGCTGGACACCGACAGGTCCAGCCCCGTTCCGGCCACGGTCAGGTCCCGGTGGCGCACGACGAGGTTGCCGTCCTGGGTGTTGACCGCCAGTTCCATGCGGTCGCTGATCTGGTGGCGTTCCAGCGGGTACCAGGACTGGATACCGCGGTTGACGCCGTCCGCGCAGGTGCCGACCCGGGTTTCGGGTTCTTCCGAACGGTTCTGGGCCTCGGGTGCGCTCTCGGCCCCGGGCGGAGCCCAGGGTTCGTCGGGGGGTTCTCCGCCCACGGGTTCGGTGTTGGCCTCGCCCGGCTCCCAGGTGTCGGGGACCGGGACGGTGCGGTCGGCGGGTGAGTGGGGGCCGGTGTCGGCCAGGGCCGGGGGCGCGGACAGCAGCCCCAAAAGGAGGGTGGAGGCGGCCGTCGCGGCCGTCAGGGACCAGGGGATGTGTTTTCTCACGAGGGGGATCGCTCCCAGGGGTGGGGATGTGCACGGGGAACACCCGGGCATGACGACCCTGGTCTGAGGGTCCGTCTCCGGGTGGCTCAGGCACCCGGTACGTTACGGAACGCCACCCCACCGGCACCATGAGCCCAGGGTGAAGAGCGTGACCCTGGGTGAGAGGGACCTTCGGGAAGTTTGACCACGGGCGCAACGGAGACAGGCCGAATTTGTGCAGGTGGGTGAGAACGCCCAGGGAAACACGGTGTCGCGTGCACCGGATAGTGTCCCCGCGACCCGCTGGGCTCGGTGGCCGGAACCGGCCCCGACGACAACTGTTGCTGCATGACAACATGGCGCTAGAGGCGCGTTGCTCACCACTGCGGGCACTTCCCTGAGGCCACCTCCAGGGGACCTTTGATCCGATCGGTTACCGGCCTCGAGCGCGAGGAAACCCCAGGCCAGTGGGGGTGAGCCCGTGGACTGACCTGGGGTCGGTGACGCAGTGTGGCTCCTAGTGTGCTCGCCGGTTCGGCTACCCGACCCTCACCGGAACCGGGCCGCGCAGCAGCGCGGCGGTGGCTTCGGCCGCCGCTTTGGCCACGTCCGGGAACACCGACTGGTAGGTGTCCTGGGTGAAGTGCGTGGTCGCGTGCCCGAGTTCGGCCGAGACGATCTTCACGTCCGTTCCCGCGGCCAACGCAAGCGAGGCGGCTCCGTGGCGGAGCCCGTGCAACGTGATCGGCGGCAGCCCGGCGGCCCTGGCGATGCGCAGGAACCAGTCACTGACCTGACCTGGGTGCCATCCTGCGCCGTTCTGCTTGGTGAAGGCCAAACCGGTGTCCGTCCACGCTGTTCCGACTTTGAGGCGGGCTTCGTTCTGGAACCGCTTCCAGGCCCGCAGCACTTTGATGGTGTCGGTGTCCAATGTGATGGTGCGCTGTCCCGCTGCGCTCTTCGGGGTGGAGGTGATCGTCTCCCAGGCCAACTGGACGACCTGGACGCGGACGTCGATCTGCCCGTCCGTCAGCCGGGTGTTGGACCAAGGCAAGCCGACCGCTTCTCCTCGCCGTAGGCCTTTGACCGCGATCAGGTGGAACATCGGGTACAGCCACGGATACTTCCTCGCATGGATGAGAAAGGCGCGGGTCTGCTCCGGGGTCCACACCATCACCTCTCCCGGCACGGTCCCGTCCTTGGCCCATTGGCGCACCCGATCCGGTGTCCACACCAGCGGGCGTTTCCTCGGACAGGAAGGCAGGCGTACGTGTGAGGCGATGTTCACCGACACCGGCAAGTCCGGACGCCTGACCGCTTCGGACAACGCACTCCGGAGAGTCGCGCGGATGCGGTGCTTGGTGGACAGGGAGATCACCCTTCGCCCCCTGACCGAGGCCCGCACCTGGAGGTCGTCGGACTCGCGGCACTCCAGGATGCGGGCGTTGGTCTCCTCAATGAGGTTGAACATGGTCTCGACGTGGCGGGCCTGGAGCTTGTCCACCCGGAGCCGGCCCAGGTACGGGACGAGATAGGTGCGGATGTGCCCGGCGTAGGAGGCCCGGGTTCCCGCGGCCAGGTCGGGTTTGCTCTTCAACCACTCCCCCAGCCAGGCGGCGAGGGTGGGTGGTTCGGTGCGTACGTCCACCGCCATCGCGACCCGTTTGCGTACCTCCTGAAGGTCTGGGAGTGGGCGGCGTTGCTTCAACGCCGCCTGGACCAGGTCAGCGATCTGCGCTTCGACCGTGGGGTCCTTCTCCGCCAGGCCGATGAGCGCTTTGACGTGCTCCAGGCCTTTTCGGGCTTGTTCCTGGGAGGGCAGGCCGACCCGTCGGGCTTGGCGGCGCCCGCCCTCACTGGTCGGGGGAAGCTCGTACTGGAACGCCCACGCTCCGTGGGCCGGGTTCCAGCCTCCGGTCCGGCGTTTGAGCTGTGGACACCTGGCCCCCAACGCCCTGCCGGTGTTCTCGTCGCGGCATCCGCACCGTTTGAACGTGGACCCCTCACGCGCGGCCATGCACGGCCTCACCTTCATCTTGATCACCACGCACACCACATCCGTCAGCCCTCGGCAGTGAGCCGACTTCGGCCACGATGACCGAAGTGCTCACACCCACCCGGAACACCTGCTCACCACCTCTGAGCTGCACGGATACGGCGTACGGCCCCGCATGTCGCGGGGTACCACGCATCCACGCTCGACCTCGTAGAGGTGGTCAAGCGGATTCGACACAACCGTCGTCCGATGGGCACACACCCCCGCCCGCCCATCCGATACGCCCGGCATCGCCCCGTTCCTGCCACGGCCCTGGCCAGGGCCGTGGCAGGGGTCAACGACGCGGGCCCTACCGCGCCCGCCACACGGCCCGTCCGCGCCGACCAGCCCGCCCCAGGACGCCTGGGGCACCGCCGCGCGGTCGGGCCGACGTCGGGGCGCTGACAGCCCCACGCCACCCGCCCGCGTCCCGGGGCCGCACCATGAGCCTGAAACCCGCCGCGAACCGCCCCGTCCTAGAGCAGTGCTTCTCCTCGCCACCACGCCACGGCCCTCCCCCGACGTCGTCTTGGGCCTCTTCGCCCTGATGAACCCCTATGAAGACGCACCCGATGCAGATGCGACACCCGACCTCAGGGCCTCACACGGCTCGGCCTCCGCCACCTCTCACCGCTAACAGACCAGGTTGCGTGAAGCGCTGCTCGGGACAGCAAAAAAAGCGCGGCAGGAATCAACAGGAAACGCTGTGATGCAGCGCCTGGAGCTGGGCGATCTTGGGATCTGCACAGGAGCAAGGGATCAGCTTTGTCTCTCATGATGAAGCCGAAAGACTTTCGCTGAGAAAGAGGCGAAGGAAGAAGGAACACCGCGCGAGCAGAGCGCCCGTGGAGGCGGGCGGGGCGGGCGCGCTCGCCCGTGAGCGAGGGCGCCCCGCCCGCCTACGTGACGAGAACTACCTACTGGGGTATAAGTCTGGACACCCATTGGCCCACCCAGATGCCCTCTGAACTGCACAAAAGCACGAGCCGGGGTGGGCCAGCTAAGAGTGGCCCACCCGCTGGCCCAGTCGGTGGCCCATGCGCTGGCCAGGGGTTCACTTTGGGTTCAGTGGAGGTTCACACCCCACCTTCCTGCTTCCAAGGAAGTCAGAGAGAAAGCGCGCATGCGCTTCTCACAGGCACAGGAAATCGCGCTTTGCCACTCGATAAGCGAGAGCACTCCGGCTACCTCGATCGCACTAGAGCGACTCTTCGCGGGAAGGGATCGCGATTGCGATCCGGAAGGAGAAGATCCCTTCTTCCATGGCGTCTTGGCCAGGGGAAGCCTGCGCGTGGCAGGTGATCGGACTTGCACGCCCCTGGTCTGGTGAGAGGAAGAGAGGGTAGACGAGACCGCCAGGGAGGAGGCGCAGCGGGAGGGGGAAGGCAGCCACGAGTGGGCTGAGGCCACGGTAGACGTAGGCGGGCGGTTCCGCCCCCGCTTGTCGGGGCGGGCCCGCCCGCCTACGTGAAGGGGACTGCCCACTGGGTATAAGTCTGGCTTCCCAACGGCCCACCCGCAGCGGCTCCCACCTGCACTGATAACGCCCGCGAGGTGGGCCGATCAAAGCGGCCCACCCATGGGCGGAGGCACAGGCGGAGTCACAGGCCCCCGGAAAGGCGGAGTCACAGGCGGAGTCACAGGCCCTCCAACGGCCCACACCCTGACACAAGATTCTTCTGCCCCTCGCCACGTGAGGCCGGGGCGGTGCTGACTGTGATCAGAGTCAGCACCGCCCCGGCGTGGGTTCTTACCCCTCAGGTCGCGATCGCCTGCCAGCGCCGCACCAGGTGAGCCAGCTCAGCGAACTCACCCTTGCCACTGCCCCCAGGAGCAGAAAGCGGTGATGTCTCCGGGCCTCGGCCATCCGCCGTTTCCCTGCCTCGGTTCACCTGCACGCCTCCCCTGCTGTGGGCACGGACGACGCGGTCCTCGTGCCGCGCGAGATAGGGGCGCACCCCGCACACTCCGTCATCGTCCTCGCACCACCCACGTGGTCCCGTGTACGGGGTCTGCTGTGGCAGCACCCGCACCGGAGCCTCCCTCGGCTGCTCCTCTCCATGCCGAGGCCGAGGAACATCCACATGCACCTCGACCGCAGCACGCACCGCAACCGGTTCGCGGTCTCCCCGCGCTCCCCGCGCCCGCCTCGAAGGCAGCGGTGAGCGAACCTCGACGACCGGTCGTGCACTCGGTCCGGTGGGGCCGCAGAACAGTGCGGCAAGCACCGCTCCGAGGATCCAGCGCACCTGTTCGCCCCAACCCTGGCGGCGCCTGCGGTGCCGCCCGCTATGCTTCTCCACGGTTTCCTCCTGGTGTACTCAGGTGGGAATCACGCCCCGGGCCGGTGTTCTCAGCACTGGCTCGGGGCACCCTTTTGTTTTGTCAGCGACCCCGCAAACGAGGCCGTTTCTTCCTGTGCGGCCGCGGGTGAGTGTCAATGGCCCCGAGGCCATACGCCCCAAAACTGCGCTTCTCACTCACTCTGCAAAATTAGTCACAAAGCGCCCCAAAGCCCAGCGAATAGGTGCCCTTTTCGCTGAGGGTGGTCGATGTTCCCTTGGGTGGGCGAGAACCTTCAACCCCACCAGTCGAAATAGTCACCGTGTTCTACTGGGCAGCTACGTTCCTGTTCAGAGGTGGTCTGCGTCGAACCGGGAGAACACCAGGTCGCTCATCTCTGCGACCGGTCGCTCCCACCTCTGCGGCGGGATAGGCCTCCTGATCGCGGTGGGATAGGTGGTCGCGTCGTACTCGTTGGCGATGCGGTAGGTGTGAAAGCCTGCTTCCCTCAGCGGTCCAATCACGGCGCACGGGTCGAGTCCCTGCTTCGCCAGAGCTCGCGGAGTGATCTCGATGATCAGTTCGGCGTCGGACCGCAGCGTTCCGAGCGCGGGCAGGAGGCTCCGCACCGCTGCGACTTCGGCCCCCTCGACGTCGATCTTGATCAGCCGTGCGTTCCGGACCTCGGCAGAGTCGAGGATTCCCGTGAGCGGCGCGGCACTGGTGTGGAAGGATTCGTGCACGACACGCGGCCGGACCGTGGAAGTGCCGCCGGGGTTGCCTGGGTCGGCCAGGAACATCTCTACACATCCGGGTTCCGCCGCGACGGCCTGGGCGACGGTTCGGATGTTGCGCGCACCGTTGAGCAGGATGGTCGCCCGCAGGTGCTGGTGAAAGCGCGGAACGGGTTCGATCGCGACGACGTGCCCGGTGGGACCGACGAGGTGGGAGGCGAGCATCGTGTAGTAGCCGATGTTCGCGCCCGCGTCCACGAAGGTGTGACCGGGTTTGAGGCGGCGGGTGATCCACGCGGTCAGGTGGGGTTCCCAGGTGCCGAAGGTGTAGAGGTAGCGCTGGATGATGTCGCTGGTGGTGACGGGGAACCGGCCTCCGAAGCGTGCCTGGGCGAGGGCGGTGACGGGCCTGTGCGTGAGTTCGTGGTCCAGCCACCGGATAGCTCGCGGGGAAACGACTTCGGGCGTGTGTCGGATCGTTGTTCGTAGGGTTGCTCGGGTGAAGCGGTGCATCGGCTGCTCCGGGAGGGAGGACGTGTGGGACGGGTCCCTGTGGTGTTCCTGCTGGTCGGCTTGACCGGATCGGGAAAGACCACCTACGCGCGGACCGTGCTGGAGCCGCGCGGTGTGGTGCGGTTGTCGGTGGACGAGGAGGTCCACCGGCGGCACGGCCGGTACGGGGTGGACTATCCGGAGTGGGAGTACTTCGAGCGCCAGGCCCCGGTCGTGGAGTGGGTGCGCGAGCGTCTGGTCTCGCTGGTGGCCGAGGGACGTGACGTGGTGGTGGACCACGGTCTGTGGCGGTGTGCTGAGCGGGCCGAGTGGAAGAAGCTGGTGGAGTCGGCGGGGGCGCGGTGGAGGTTGCTGTACTTCCCCGTGGAACAGGAGGAGTTGCTGCGGCGGTTGTCGGAGCGCAACCGCCGCCAGGACGCCAACGCGTTGACGGTCACGCCGGAGGCGCTGGCGGACTTCGTGGCCAGGTTCGACCCGCCGGAGGGTGAGGGCGAGGAGGTCATCGCTCCGGGTTCGTTTCCGCGTGGGCCGGCCGCCACCGGGTGAGGATCCGGTGGGCTTCGCCCTGCCAGCCGGGCGGGGTGCGGTCGAGGGTGACGGGACGGAATCGGAGCACGGGGTCGGCGGTATCGATCCGCCCGCCGTTCTGACGCAGGTGTTCCAGGAGTCGGGCGGCCTCATGGCGGACGGCCGGGCTGGTCTCGGTCCAGGCGCCGGAGGCGAAGCGGTCGATCCGGCGCCGAAGGTCGGCGTCGATTCCGTGCCGCCATTTGAAGTGGTGGACCACCGCGACCGGTCCGTGGGCGGGGTGGTGGCCAGGAGCGCGGTGGTTGCCCGAGGAGACGGTGACGCCGGAGCGGGCCAGGACGATCTTGCGGGGGTCCGCCAGCAGTAGGCGGTGGGTGAGCCAGCCGCCCAGGGGGTAGGCGGCATCCAACCGTGCTCGCGGGTCCTCCCCCGTGGTCTCCGCTTCGGGCGGGTGCCATCCGTTCAGGTGTCCGGTGCGGGTGACCCGGTCGAGCATCAGACCGCGCACCACCGTGTGTCCTGCGGTTTTCGCTGCTGTCACGGTGCCGTCGAGGCTGGTGGCGAAGGTGTGGAACTCGTCGCTGTCGGCGATCAGGTGCCACTCGGCGTCGGCGTGGGCCCGAAGGCGGTCGCGCAGGCTGGCGTTGGTGGTCTCGTGCCAGGGGCCGTGCTCGACCAGTACCGGGGTGACGCCCAGGCGGTCGAGCGTCTCCCGCAGGCGCTGTTCGCTTCCCTGCGGTGCGTGCTCGGGCAGGTGGAGTGCGAGGTGGAAGTCGCGGACTCCGAGCGCCCGGTAGTGGTCGACCCAGGCGTGGAGCAGGGTTGTCTCGACGGGTCCGATGACGGCGATCAGCGATGGGGGCATGACTGTTCCTCCTCGGTGGCCAGGCTCTGGAGAAGCGCGAGCATCCGGGCCGGTGTGCGCAGCCCGAGGTCCTCAGCCGCTGTCGGCGGAGGTGTCAACGGCGGGTGCGTCGCGGCCTCATCGATGGCGTGGGCGAGCGCGACGGGGTCTTGGGGCGGGACGACGGTGGCCCAGGTCCGGACGCGCCCGGTCAGGTCGGGGTCGTGGTCGGAGAGCAGGAGCGGGACGCCGAAGCGGGCGCAGTCCGCAACCAGCCCGGACTCCTTGCCCACTCCTGGGCACCGGATGACGGCGGTGAAGCTGCTGGCGGCGTAGACCTGCCGGATGTCCGCGGGGTTCAGTGGGCCGTGTAGCGCGCGGAGGTCGACGCCGGGTGCTCTGGCCATACGGTCGAGCAGGTCCGGATCGGTGGGGCTGCCCGCGACGAGGACGTGAAGGGGCTGGGTGAGGTGTTCCAGAGCGGTGGTCACGGTCGCCATGTCCTTGTGCGGCCACCATCCGCCCACCAGGCACAGGACGGCTTCCCTCTCCGGCAGATCGAGGGCCTGTCGTGCGCGGGTGCGTTCGCTCGGGCTGATGCGCTCGTCGGGGTTGGCGAGGGCGAAGGGGTGGACCGCGGTCCTGAGCGCGGGGAAGCGTTCGCGTACCTCGTCCTCCACGGACCGCGTCGGGCACAGGGCGAGGACCCGCCTGGGCGGGACGAGGCGTCCGAGTGCCCGCACGATGCGGTCCTCGGTGGTGTTGACCTCGTGGACCACGCGCAGGTGCGGTGTCCGGGACAACGCGCGGGCCAGGTCGTGGAGGGCCTCGCTGGCGGTAAGGATGACGGCGGTCTCGGGGGTGCGGCCCAGCAGGTGACGTGCGGTGTGCAGGGAGGCGGCTTCGGTCAGGCATCGGGCGACCAGGGTGACCTGGTGCGGGAGTCGCCGGTGTGGCAGGTGCCGTGCCCTCGCGGCGGAGCGCTGCGCGCCCTTCCCCAGGGCGAGGAGAAGGCGGGCTTTGACGCCCTCCGGTCGTGTGGCCACTCGGACGCCGTGCTCTTGGAGCAGGGTGTGTACGTGGGCTGGCATTCCGTTGAGAGTGATCACCGCGACCTGGTGGCCTGCGGTGGCGGCGGCACGGGCGAGGTGGGTGAGGTCGTGCTGCCAGTGCCCCGCGTGTTCGGTGGCCGGTTCGACCAGCGCCACGGCCCGCCTCACGATCGCTCCTGGGCACAGGCCGCGTCGAATCGGGCGCGCAGCCATACGGGATCGTTCAGACGCTGCCAGGCGGGGGCGTCGTCGGGTGTGCTGCGGGCGAAGGCGGTGCCGTCGCGCGCACCGCGTTGGACCCAACGGGTGAAGCGGCCTCCGGCCGGGGCGGACCAGGCGCGGAGTTGCTCGCGCGTGGTGTCGGTGTCGGCCCCGTACTCGCAGCCGCGGGTGAGCATCGCGACCTCCCGGAAGGCGGCCTTCCAGGCGTGGTAGGGGCTCTGGTCGAAACGGGTGGTGCCCGCCACCTGCTCGAGGAACTCCACCCGCCCGGGGAGGGCGGCGAGGACGTCGACGGCCTCGCCCAGGTGGCGGAGGGCGTCGCGGCTGATGAGCTTCATCCCGCCGTAGCCGTAGGCGCGGCCGGTGACGGGGTTGGCGGCCTTCCACACCCGCATGGCCACGTCCTCGCCCAGGGCATCGGGTTCGAGGGTGAAGGTGGTGTGGATGTGGAAGTCTCCGTCAGCGAGGAGGAAGGCGTCGGTGTCGACCAGTTCGGCGGCGAGCCGGTAGGCGCGGCGCATGCCGACCACGCCGTGCAGGCGTTTGACCGGGCGCTCCAGGACACGTTCCAGGCGGGTGTGCAGGTCGTTGGCGAGGGGTTCGTCGAAGGAGAGCATCACCGCGTCGGGGCGGGGGTTCACGCGATCGCCTCCAGGTAGCGGGTGGCCACGCGTTCGGGGGCGAGGTGGCGGGTGGAGTCGTGGGCGTGGCGGCTGTGGGCGGACCAGAAAGCGGGGTCCTGGACCAGGCGGTCGGCGAGCTTGACGGCTCCGTCGAGGTCGTGGGGGTCGAAGAGCAGGTCCTGGTGGACGGCCTCGGCCATCCACGCCATCCGGGGCGCGATGACGGGGACGCCCATGGCGTGCAGGTCGATGATCGACATGGACCAGGTGCAGCCGGGGCGCAGGGGTGCGAACCCGAGGGTGCTCTCGGCGAGGAAGGAGCGGTAGCGTTCGCGGTCGCCGCCATCGGTGCAGACGGTGACTCCGGGGGTCGCGGAGAGTCGGGCGAGGGCGTGTTCGGGACTGGGGTCCAGGGCGATGCGGCTGGGGTCGCGGCGTCCGAAGAGGTCCATGACGCGGAGGGCGAGGCCGTTGGCGGTGACCCGCTGGGCGATGTCGACGAAGTGGCCGGTGCCGTAGTGGCGGTAGAGCCGGTGGTTGTACAGACCTGTCGGGTGCTCGGGAGCGGTGGCGTCGAAGCGGACCAGGCGGGGATCGCGGGGAGGCGGCACGATGTGGATCCGGTCGTCGACGTCGGCCCGGTAGGTGGCCGAGGCCTGGAGGACCCAGTCCCGGGCGGTGCGGGAGTGGACGAGGAGGCGGTCGCAGGCGGCCAGGCCGCTGGCGAAGGCCAGGCGGAGGGGGACTTCGAGGCCGCCGTCGCTGAGGGAGGCGTCCTTGACCAAGTGGCCGTATTCGTCGACGGAGAAGGGCAGGTAGTGGCAGTAGCCGACGACCTGGGCGTCGATGCCCGCGTCGAGCATCGCGGTGCGGACGGCGGGGGCGGCCTCGATCTGGTTGGCCACGACGGTGTCCGGGCGGGTGGCGCGCAGGAGCTGGGCGAGGTAGCCGATGTCGTGGGTGAGGCGCACGCGGTACTTGCTGGTGGCGGCGGGTGGGGGCACCATGTGGCGGACGCGGGTGTCGGTGACCGGGATGGGGCACACCAGCGTGACGTCGTATCCGGCGTCGGTGAGTGCCGGGGTGAGGATGTCGGCGTAGATCCACCCGGAGTCGGCGCTGAGCCGGGAGGCGTTGGAGACGTTGAGCAGGTAGAGCATGGACCTGGACATGAGGGTGCTTTCTTCGTCGTCGGGGGTGAGGGTCAGCGGGTGAGGGAGGTGCTCGCGACCAGTAGTGCGTCCACTTCGTGCTTGAGGAAGCGGCGATGGCCACCGGGGGTTCGGAAGCTGGTGATCCGGCCTTCCTTGGCCCACCGGGAGACGGTTCTGGCGTCCACGCGGAAGGTCTGGGCGACCTCTCCTGGCGTGAGTACGCGGAGGGTTCGGAGAGCGGGTGTCGTCGGGCCAGGGGGCAGAGGCAACAGGGGTTCCTCTCTGAAGGTCGTGAGGCGCACGGGGGTACGGCCTGTGCGGCTGGACCTCGTGTTCCTCGGCGGAAAGCCTTAAGGCGCCGGACAGGGTGTGTGGTGTTACCGCCGGGGGTGAGTGCGATCAGCGGGCACGCGTGCTCGGGGCCGTGGAAGCGGGCGCTGAGGGCTCGTCGGCACGGTGGCCGGGCGGTGGTCCGCCCGCGCTGAAGGGCGCGGGCGGTTTCGTCGTGCTCGGGGCCGTGGCGGACGTCCCAGGCAACGGCGCGGCTGCTATCGCGTGGGCGGGAGGTGGCGGTCGAAGATCCCCCACACGGTGACGGGGCCTCCGACGCAGCCGTCCCACTCCCAGTACAGGGCGAGCTCGGCCAGGCGTCGTAGCCCGCTCCCCTGCCGTTCGGGGCGCCCTTCGGCGGAAGGGGCCTCGGTGGGAACGGGGAAGGTCAACGGTGTTCCCGGACGGGGTCCGTCGTCGGTCACCGCCAGCTTGAAGGAGAAGGGCTGTTTCTCCAGCCTGATCCGCACGGTCCCGCCCGGCAGGCCGGAGGCGGTGTGCGCCAAGGCGTTGCGGTGGAGGATCGTCACAGCCTCGAGCAGCCGTTTGCGCTGGTTCTCGGGCGAGCCGCAGCGCGGGAACAGCCAGCGGGCGGCCGTGCGGATGTGGCGCGGTTCGTGTCCGAACTCGGCGATCCACGTGTTGGGGTCGGCGCAGCGAATGCGGCGAGGCAGCCGCGGCAAGGCGTCGGAAGGGCTGGGGGCGTTACCCCGGCTTGTCCCGAGCTGGGTACTCTCCTGCATGTTGTCACCTGGAGTGTCGAGAACGCGTGGGTGAGGCCGTGTCCCGGGGCTGCTGTAACAGTCGCCGGGACTTTCTCGTCTGAGGTGGCCTGCGAGCCTCGCCTTCTCTCGATGCGCCACGGCCCTCTGGCCGCATGTATGGCACGCGGGCGCAGCGGTATCGGGTACGAGCTGGGAGGCTCGGTCCACCTTGACTCTTCAAGCATGACTAGGGATTCCCAAATGTCAAGGGGAATCCATGATCCCACTGGGAAGGTTAGGATCAGTGTCATGAGACGGATACCGCGCACCCACAGTCCGAGCGTGCGTCGACGGCGGTTGTCCGCCGAGCTGCGCCGCCTACGCTCCCAGCACAAGCTGACGTTGGAGCAGGCCGCGCAGAGCACCCGCATCCCGAAGAGCCGCCTGGGCCGGATCGAGACCAGCGATCTGAAGACCGTCAAGGCCACCGACCTGGACGCCTTGTTGGACCTGTACGAGATCACCGACGCGGGAACCCGTGAGGCCATGCACTCCTTGGCGCGTGAGGCGGGAGAACGGGGATGGTGGTCGCGGTACCGCGACGTGTTCGGCACGCACGCGCTTCCGGACTTCGAGACGGAAGCCTCGGTGATCCGCACCTATGAATGCCAGGTCGTGCCCGGGCTGCTGCAGACTCCGCGCTACGCGGACGCGCTCGCCCGGGGCACCGCGGCCTTGGACGACGCCGAGATCAAGCGGCACGTGGACGCTCGGATGGAACGGCAACAGATCCTGACCCGGTTCTATCCACCGGAGTACTACGCGGTCGTCGACGAGGCCGCCCTACGCCGCCAACCCCAGGACCTCGACATCATGCGGGAGCAGCTCGAGCACCTGGTGGAGGTGTCGACCCGGCCGAACATCCACATCCACGTCCTGCCGTTCAGCGCGGGGCTGCACGCCGCGACGCTGGGAAGCTTCGTCATCATGGACTTCCCCGAACCCCTGGACCCTTCGATCGGGTTCGCCGAGACTCCCACGGATAGTCTGTTCGTAGAGACCGATCCTGAGCTGGCACGGTATAACGCGACATGGCACGCGGTACACAACGCGGCGTCCACTCCAGCTCAGTCACGTGAGTTCCTCCAGGGTGTCCTGGCGGCGTTAGAGAGCGAACACTGATGCAGAACCTGTCATGGCGCAAGTCCTCCTACAGCGGAGGTGGAGGCCAGAACTGCGTCGAGGTGGCGGAGCTGCCGACCGGTTCCGCCGTCCGCGACTCCCAGCACCCCGACGACGCTCAGTTGGCCTTCCCCTCTCCCGAGTGGAGCACCTTCCTCCGCCAAGTGAAGTCTCAAGGCCGCTGATCCTCCTGCACCGCATCGACCCCCGGAACACCCACCGGGGGTCGATGTGTGTCCAGCTCGTTGCACAAAAATTTTACGCCTGGTGGTGGGGAGCGGTCCCCGTGCATACCAGAGCCTCCATCACACTCGGGCGAAAAACTGAGAAAACCCAAGTCCGGAACAGGATTAAAGGGTTAGTGTGTCAACTGTGCGAGATGAAATCTGGGCTCCTGCTGTCACGGTTGACGAAGGCCTCAGCCGCAGGGCAAAGGCATTGGCATGCACCGCCCCATTGCACGATCTCGACGCCCGCAAGGGCCTGATCGAGTGGGCCGAAGCCAAGACCTATCTGATGGCGGAGATCGCTCTATATACCATCGACCAGGTCGCGATCACTATGGACTTTGACACGGGCGCTGGCCACCAGCAGATCATGGACCGGGTCCAGCAGTTCGTCGCACGACAGGCACCGCATCGCGCCTCCAAGGAACATGCTCGGGTCACAGCCTGGGTGTTGGAGAGCCTGATCAACCTCGGGGACGTAGATCGCGCGTTTCGCCGCCCGTACGGAGCAGTGGACCCCGACGGTATCTACCGCGTGCGCACCTTCGACTTCAAGCTCATCGAAGAGCGCAGGGACTCCACAGGCAAGTTATACCTGCGTGCCTCACACGAGGCGCTGAACGTCCTGGTCGGTGCCTTAGACACCGACGTAGAGTCCGCCCAGATCGCTGCGGAAGTGAAACTCGACAACCTGATTAGGCGAGGTCGGCTGACAGACGCCAAGCGGGTCGCCGAGCAAGCACAGCTCCTTACGATCCAGTATGGGGACATGATCCGCGTTCAATTGGACGCCACCAAGCGCAACGTGCAGGCGGTGGACTGGCGAGAGAAGGTACCGGAACTACTCGACAACGCGCTCACCCACGTCGAAGAACGGGTAAAGGCCGAACGGGCGATCTCGAAGTACATAGCTGAGGCACGCGACGAGGCGGAAGATCCCGTACGTAAGAGCCACGCGGCAGAACTCGTCGACATCGTCGAGGACTGCGTACGACGCCACATCAAGCTCCACACCCGCCTCATCGGGGCCCGGGACCTCTTCCGAGAGCAGCAAGATCGCCAGCAGTTCTCCAGCACTCTCCAGCGTCAGACCCTCGACCCGTACGGTCACCTCCTTATACCCACTCTCGATCTACCGGTCGCTGACGTGTCCAGACTGACCAACCGCTACTTCACAGAGTCCTGCGGCCCGGTTGCCCAGGATGTTCCGGACCTAGCCGCCCTGGTCCCTTTGCTACTGCGCCCGGCTCCAGAGCGCACACGGTTCGCGGAGGAAGTCCTTGATCCCAACCTGGAGACAACGGAAGAGCAGAAGCGCTTCACTGACCGTCAGTGGGAGCAAGCCAACGCGATCCTCGACCTACCTGACGAAGTGCGCACACTCTCTGGCCTCCTTGCCGAGGCAGCAACTCTAGACCCCGAGCTTCCTGAACTTGTAGCACTCCTGGCATTGCAAGCGTACAGTCCGCAAACCGGAACAGCTCTGCGCCGGAGCGACCATCAGGTCCTGTTGGCCGTGCACGCCAACACCAGCCTGGACAGCCAGGGATTCAAGGGAGATGACTTGCTCCTCACCACGGCACGGCTCTTGAATCTGTCCACAGATGAACACCAAGCACAGTCCACGAAGCACACCGGAGACGACCGATGAGCAGGGAACTCGGCACCTACAGCGAGCACGACGCAGAGGAAGCTGCACAGCTTGTCGGATACGGCCTTCGGCCCAGGTTGCGTCCGCACCGGGACACCGTCTACGCGGTCCTCATCCGCAGGTACAACGAAGAACCGGCGTTCGAGCAACTGGTGAGAAAAAGTGCGGCAGGCCTCGGGCTGCGGGTAATCGGAATCACTCAGCGAGCCGGTGCTGTCTTCGGGACTCTGCCAGGCTCAGTGTTCGAAACCAAACTCGATCACTACGCGAAACAGGCACGCCAGATCCATCAGCGAGAGGCAGAGCGGGTGCTGCACGGTATCGCCCACCTGGCCATCGCTGCTTACTGTTTCCCACGACCTGAGGACCTCGCAGACGACGGTTATGTCGGCCAAGCCACGGTTTCAACGGTGGACAACCTGGTACGTCACGCTTGCAGGGAACTGTCCGCACGTGTGGACGAATCGGAGGAGAACAGCGACCCCATGGCTGACGCCCCCGAACTGGAACGTGCTTGGCGCGTGTACCTACGCAGGCCCGAGGCCAACTCGACCAGCGATGGCCGTGCCGCTCCGCCATCCACCGAAGCCATCGTGGGCAAGGCCCTCCGCTACCTGACCGACCAGGGCATGCTGACCGAGGCTGAGGACGAGGAACTCTCGGTGAAGGTTTACCGCACAACCGGCCGCTACCAACTGCAGGTCCGTGAACTGGCAGCCGTTGAGGCGTACGACGAGTTGCTACGGCTCGGTGCCTCTACAGGACCAGCTGCCACCGGTGTCATCCGGTTTTCTGATTCCGACATGCTGTACTGACGGGCTTGGGTGGAAGACATGATGAATTACGAGTTGTCCCGGGTCCGCCTGTGCTCCGTTGGCCCGGCAGGCGCACGATTCCAAGATGTGACCCTGGACCTCAGCGGTGTCGGCCTTCCAGTCGTTCGAGAGCAAACGGAACTATTCGATTCCGTGACACAGACACTACGCCCGTCACCAGCCAGCGTGCTTTTCCTGGAGAACGGCGGCGGCAAGTCCGTACTCCTCAAGCTGATTTTCTCGGTGCTACTCCCGGGTCGAAACCTGGTGAAGGGGGCTGATGATCCCCGCCTTCTCGACAACTATGTGTTGGCCAAGGACGTCTCGCATGTTGTCCTCGAATGGATGCACGCAGCGAACGGCCGGACACTTGTCACCGGCAAATCGATGTCCTGGAAAAACCAGACGGTCTCCAAGGTTGCCGATAACCTCCAAGAGGGATGGTACCATTTCCATCCCACCGATACGCTAACTCTAGACACCCTCCCTATCATTGATAGCGGCCGTTATCTGTCCTTCGACGCTTACCGCAAAGAACTGCTCGAGCTCAAGGACGAAGACCCTCGTCTAGAGCTCGACTGGCCGAAGTCCCAGAGCGGCTGGACAGAGCGTCTAGCAAAGATCGGCATTGACCCTGAGCTCTTCCGATACCAACGGGTGATGAACAAGGGAGAAGGTGAGGCGGTACGAGCTTTTGATCTCGACTCGGACTCGGGCTTTGTCGATTTTCTACTCAAAGCCGTGATCCAACAGGACAGCCTGACAGAGTTAGCGGATCTAGTCTCCCAGCACCTAGACAAGCTCGCCCGGAGGCAGGGGCTTTTGCTGGAGCAGGAATTCGTGGAACACGCAGTTAAACTTCACGGACCATTGATCGAAATGTCACGCGCGGAAATCGATGCTCGAAAGCAAGCTCAGCAGATCGAGGAAAGTCTGGTGAAATTCGCTGGGCAGATCAAACTTCGGGTCCACAACGACAACATTGATCTGGAGCAGCTGAAGCAGAAGACCACCCGTCTCGCGCAGCAGCGGGACGGTGCTGCAAACCTGGCCAAGCGATGGGGCGCGACCGTAGCCGAACAGAGACGCAGACTTGCCGCGATGCATCTGGATGAGGCCAGAGCTCGCGTCACGCGTGCGTCCGCCGAGCGGGACGATGCCAACGCCCTGGCAACAGGGTGGCATGCGACTGCCACCGTTCTGCGGCAGCAGGAGAAGACGGACGAGGCCACACGGCTACGTGAACTGGTCAATGTCAGCGAAGAACGTGCGCGCCCCGCCCTTGAAGCACGGGATAAGGCTGCTAGAGCATTCGCGACCGGACTTTCGGCCCTCGCACGCAAAGCTGACACCCGAGCGCGCATTGAGGAGAAGACGGCTCGACAACATGACGAGGCCGAGGTGAAGGTACGCGGCGGTCGAGAGAGAGCACTCAAGGCTGCAACTGAGGCACAGGGCGAGTGGCAAATCCTCATGCAGCGTATAGAGGCGGCCCAGTCCGATGCCCAGCAAGCTGTGGACGACGGGTTGGCAGCCGATACGGAAGCGCTACCTCAGGCTGCTCAGAAGGCACAACACACCCTAGAAGCCGTGCGGAAAAGAATCGACGCGTTGACAGAAGAAGAGTACACGCTCGACGAGGAACACGCTAAGGCCCGGGGACTCCTGGACGAGGCGAAAGAGAAGGAGGGGAAGGCACATCGTTATAGTGAACGCCTTCAGGACCAGCTGGAACAAGCCATGGCTGCCAAGGCTGCACTGGAATCCGAACCACGACTAATCTCGCTTCTCGACGGCGAACGAGTCGACCTCGAAAGGGAGGCACACCTCTTGATCGAGCGTCTCACCGGTGCGATCTTTGAGGCTGAACGGGAACATGTCACGTTGCGAATTGAAGAAGCCCGCGACGAACAGGCCCAGCTGGCTCTGGACGACGGGCGGCTGCTGCCGCCGCCGGTCGTCGTGACCGAAGCGTGCCAAGTTTTGCAAGACCAAGGAATCAACGCCTGGCCAGGCTGGGATCACCTTGCGGACTACCCACAGCGAAAGCGCGAAGAGTTCCTGGCCAAAACGCCCCATCTCGTTAGCGGCGTTCTGCTGAACTCCGGCGATGATGTGAGCAAGGCCTGTGAGATTCTCACCGCGCTGGCACCTCATCCCACCGCTTATGTGGCTGTGGGCACCAGTGAGGCTCTCGAATCGGCACGGACGGGGCAGCCGGACGGTGTCGCGTTTACTCTTCCCTTCCACCCCGCACTGTACGACCCCGAGGCAGCCAACGCAGAACACAGAGCCATCGAGGAGAGGTGCTCCCAACGCATGCAACTCCTCGCTGATGTCTCGGCCTCCAAACGCAGAGATGAGGAACTCAAGCACCGAATCGCCACATGGCGGAAGAGCTACCTGCCCGGTGCCCTAGCTGCCCTGCAGGAAACAGCCGCCGTGGCCGCCGAGGATCTCGTCGCTGCAGAGAAGAACACAGTTGAACTACAGCGCGGTGTCACAGAACTAGGCAAACGGCAGACGCAGAACCGAACAGCACAACGCACGACTGCGAACGAGCGAGATTGCTTGGTCACACTGAGTGGCAGACTCAACAACATCGTTCAACAACTGGCCCAGATTCTGGCATGGTCGGGCCTGGCCCGTGCTGCCGAGGTGAGACAAAACCAGCAGAACGAAGAGGCCGCTCAGGCCTCAGTCGCAGCGGACGAGCACCGACTCCTGGCAAAAGAACACAGAAACACAGCCGGTGAGCAGATCAGGATCAAGGAAGGCGCGCTCAAGGAACGGGCATCGCTGCCCGGCGCGCAGAATATCCCTAATAATGCGGATGCTCCGTGCGAGCCCATCGCTGTTCTGCGCAACACCTACAAGACCGCCTCCGAAAACTACGAGAAGGCTGATGTTCCAGATGAATTGCGCCGACGCCTCACCCAGGCAGAGGTAGAGGAAACAGCGGCCAGCGCTGAGTACTCTGAGTTGGACGACGCTCCTCGTGACCTTGCCCACCGGCTCTTGCTGACCCCCGAGGCCTCCGATCCGTCCACTCGCGCGCAAGCACTACGGCGTGCAATCCGTACGCAGAAGGCGGCTGAAGAGGCAGTTGGGAAGGCCCAATTCGCGCAAGGACAGCGTGAGAACGCTCTGGAGGAACGCGCGAGCGAATTCCAGGAGTTCATCTCGGAGAACATGAAACCTATGCCTCTGGAACAGCAACCCTCTGGCATAACCGCATGTCAGGAAATAGTCGAGGAAGCCCGGTTGAAACAGTCGGCCGCCGCAGATGCAGAAGTTTCGGTGGCTACCCTGCACACAGCAGCCGCCCTGGAATGGGAGAGGGCGAAGGACACTGCCAAGGAGTTCACCATCCTAGCGGAAACCCTCGGGGCTTTCACTTCCAAGATAGTCACCGACGGACCGTTTACGGATGACGCCGCTGCGGCACGCCGCGAGTACCTCCGACTTGACCATGCCAAGAACACAGCCCGAGACGATCTGGCCAGGCACGAGCGGAACTTGCGCAAGGCAATCGACAGCTTGAAGAAGTACGCGGGCGCCGATAAATACGACTCCTTGAATATCCCTGTCCGTCGCCAGATCCTCACCCTCCCACCCGAAGAGCTGACCGCTCAGGCACCCAACTGGGATATCCCTCTCGCTTCGCGGCTGCGGAGCCTCACAGACGATCTGGACCAAATCAGTCGACACCGGCAAGTGATCATCAGCCATCTCAAAGGCGAGGTCGATAAGGCTCTGGCCATGCTGCGCTCGGCGCAGCGACTGTCTGCGCTACCACGCTCTCTCACCGAATGGGCTGGACAGGAGTTCATCCAGTTCAGTTTCGACAGGCTCAGCGACGAATTGCTCGCAGACCACCTAGGACAGGTCATCGAAGAGGCCGCCACCGGCATCACCAGCGACGGGCGCAAGACCCGGCGGGACGGTCTATCCCTGCTGCTGCGTGGGGTGCACACAGCTGTCCCCAAAGGATTTCGGGTGTACATACTCAAGCCTGACAAGGTCCTGCGAACAGAGCGCGTACGGGTGTCCAAAGTGAAGGAGATCTTCTCCGGCGGTCAGGAGCTCACCGCCGCTATCCTCCTCTACTGCGCCATGGCGGCCTTGAGAGCCAACACCAAGGGCCGCAAACGTGACCGCCACGCAGGCGTCCTTTTCCTCGACAACCCCATCGGACGAGCCAACGCCGACTATCTGCTCGACCTGCAACGATCGGTAGCGGAGGCACTCGGCGTTCAACTCGTCTACACCACGGGGCTCTTCGACGAGAACGCACTCGGACAGTTTCCCTTGATCATTCGACTACGCAACGACGCTGACCTGAGGGCCGCGCGCAAGTACCTGGTCGTGGACGAACTGATCCGCAACCGCCTAGACAGCCTCCCCACCCCGGACGGCACTGGACGTCTGTCCGCAGCTAGGGTCTTTACCCGCGACACGGAAGCGGGTGAAGAGTGACCCAGGAGACACCAACGACCACGACAGCGCTGCCCCGACGGGAACGTGAATTCCTCGCACTCCTGCGCCAGTGGGCCAAGGAGAACAAGCGCAAAGCCGACAGCAAGACGCAGATCCCACTGGAGGCCATACTGAAGGCTTTCCGGAATGTCCGCAACCGCAACCCTGAAGGAGAGTTCGAGCCTGCCGTACTCGACGGCTGTCTGAAAGTCCTCGAACGGCGTGGTCTGATCAAGGCATTCGCAAAGAGGACGCCCGAGACAGTGTCTCTGCCAGTCAAGATCTGGCTCCTGCCCGAGGACCGGCCTGTCCGTGCCAAGGGACCGATGCCACGTTGGCATCACGAACTGAGCTGGCTCGCTCAAGAATGGCAGCGGTCCACCCCCAAGCAGCGGGCCGCATACACCGCCATCAACCTTTGGCGCAAGAGCGACCCGGACCTATTCGCTGTGCCAATCCGTGAGCGTGCCCTGGAGATATTCGGAACTTTCGGCTCTGAGACCGACTTCCCGATGCCCGAGAAGACCTTCGACGAGCTGAAGTCCGGGCCCCTTTTCTCCGATCCGGAGCGGCTCGACGAGATCCTCCGAACCCTTCGTCCACCGCCACCGCTGCTCACGGAGACCTTCCCCTTGGAGGAAGCGGATGACCGATACCGCCGGGTCGGAACCGGTGACGTCCTGCTCGTCGTCGAGAACTCGACCACCTGGTGGTCCCTAGTCGAGTGCCTTCCCGAACAGCACCGCCTTGGATACGTCGCATGGGGCCTGGGCGGCACTTTCCGGGCCTCAGTCCGGGCCATCACCGTAGAACACCGCATCTCGGAGATCCGCTATTTCGGCGACTTGGATCTCAGCGGCGTACGCATTCCATTGAAGGCTTCCCTCACGGCATCTCAACTTGGTCTGCCCTCCGTACAGCCCACCGCAATGCTGTACAAAGCACTACTCGACCTGGGGCGGCCGCGCAACGCAAAGGAGGCTCCGGCCGATGCGGCGGAGGCTGTGCGCCTAGCGAACTGGCTTCCTACTCAACACCGGGCGGACACCGTGGACCTTCTTATGGAGGGCAAACGAATCGCTCAGGAATGGGTCGGATACCGCTACTTGAAACGGAACATGGACTGGTACTCAGATATTCGCTGACCAGCACGGCCATCATCGCGCACCTGTCGGCACCGTGAACGCGATGGCCGGTAGAGGACATCAATCCAGTTCGGATTGGATGACCCGAGAAAAACGAAAAACGGTCGAGGTTCTCGCGAGGTACCATCGGACGCTGCTAGGGGCCGGTGTGTGCTCCGTTTGTGCTCCGCGGTTCCGGACCGGGACGACACTGGGCGTCACCACAGGCACCCGATGGCACAGCAGGTCGGATGGTGGGGGATGGAACGGTACGTAGTGACACGTGATGACACGAAACCAGCGAACTTCTAATCCGATGGTCGCAGGTTCGAATCCTGCCGGGTGCGCCACAAAACCCCAGTTCAGACGGGGTGCGCGAGTCGAACAGACGAGGCGCCGGGCCCGGATCGGGGCCTGACATGCTCCCCGTGTGCTCCGCAGTGCAGGGTCCAGTACAGGTGGAGGGCCACCTCGCGGAGCACTTTGCCGTTCTGTGACCCTGTGGGCCCCGGGCCGGGAACGTCCTGCGTCCGCCCGCCAGCGCCCCGCAGCCGCTCCAGGGCGAGCGATCCCGAACTGTGGGGCCTGCCATCGCCCCATCGGACGCCCAAGACGGTTTCGCCAGAAACCCTGCCGCATACGGCTTTCCTGTGATTCCATGGAAGCACCGCTCACACCCGTTATCACCCTGGCCACACGCCGACCGACAGTGAGGGAGCCCTTGATGCGCCGACTCCACACCACCGTGCTCGCTCCCCTACGTAGAGTCCTGTTCCCGTTCCGATAGCGCACCCGGACGGCCGCCAGGCTCTGAAGAGGACGTATACCAACCGTGCGATCCCTTCCTCTGTTCTGCACGCGTTCTGCACACTACGAACAAGGCCTGCTGCGCAGAAGTGAGATCCATGTGAATGACCGGCTAATCGTGGATATGGCGCCCGATGGCTCTGTGGCCATCTCCGTAAGATGGACTCACTCAACCGAAACAGCCCGCATCGGCGAGCCCACCCGCGCGAAGTGGCCCGTGGGCGCCCCCGCTTTAGAAGACCTGTGCTGGTACCCCAGAGGACTGCCTGCGCTAGTCTTTCGACGCCGATATAGTTCGGGCTACACGACATGCACCCCGCCTCAAGAGGCCACTGTGTTTCAAGGGTTGGTGTGTTGCCCGTCCACTACCAGCGCAGCGGCATAGCTCGGCCTAGCATGGCCACCGACCGCACCAGGGTGGAACTGTTCCAGGGTACCCTCGATCTCCCCCAAACCTCCTGCAAACACGAAAGGTGAAGGAATTTTCGATACAAAAGCAAGGAACAGCATAAATCCACATTGAACACCAGTATTCTTCACTGCCAAGCATAAGAAAACTTTCAAGGCAACAGTAAAGTAATGACGACCAGGAGCCTCAAAAGCAACCAGAGCTCCTAGAATATACAACCCAATCAACCAATATATCGAACCAAGAGAGGAAAAAATGAAGCTCGCAGAAGTAACAGTTAAAAACTACCGATCAATTGGGACTCAAACAAGGTTTTCCGTCGAAGATCTGACAACTCTAGTTGGACCCAACAACGAAGGAAAATCAAATCTCCTAAGAGCCCTCGGCCTTGGAATGAATTTGATTGGACGATGGAGTAATCTTCCCGACCGACTGTCAA
The DNA here is from genome assembly GCF_000381685.1 of Nocardiopsis sp. CNS-639. Lineage (NCBI taxonomy): Bacteria > Bacillati > Actinomycetota > Actinomycetes > Streptosporangiales > Nocardiopsidaceae > Nocardiopsis > Nocardiopsis sp. CNS-639. Next base: position 24,842 of record NZ_KB906884.1, on the reverse strand, counting down.
ACCAAACCGAATTAACAGGCAGAGACGCAGTTGCCCTCCTGCGAGGAAGCAGGGCGCCCATATCAAGAAAGAGCGAAATAACACACGGATACATCTGGGCAGACGACTACCCGCTAGCAAAACAAGAGAGACGAGGTACGCACCCGACGGTAATTCGCCTAAAATTTGAGCTTGACGAAAACGAGGTAAGAGATTTTAACTCCGCCACAGGAATCTCCAACAATGGGGAGCTTCCCATTGAGATAACTCTTGGCCGCGACTCTGCTTCTTTTGGCGTTGTCAAACAGGGGCCTGGATCTGTAAAGCACCGCGCCAAAGCAACCGAGATCGCAAACTTCATCTCCGAACGCCTCAGCTTTGTCTACATTCCTGCAGTTCGGACAGTAAACCAAGCGCGTGATCTTGTTGGCGATCTTGCACGCCTGAGGATACGCGAGCTGGCAAACTCAGAAGAGTATCAGGAGCTGACACGCAAGCTCAATGAACTTCGACAAAGCGCCGTAGACAAAGTCGGAGATAGCCTAGTAAAGTCCGTAAAGCGATACTTGCCGTCAGTCAAAGACATCAAAATAACCACCACCGATTTCGAACGAAGCAACTCCGTTGAGGACTTGCTTATTAATGATGGATCCAGCACGTCGATTTCCAACAAAGGAGACGGCGTGAAGAGCCTTATAACTCTAGCTCTGATCCAAGAGCTGGCTCGTGAGCGTTCCAAAAGCCACAGTTTTATTCTTGCAGTAGACGAACCAGAAGCTCACCTGCACTCATCTGCCGTACATGAGCTACAAGCCCTGTTCCAAGACCTCTCACAATCACAGCAGGTGATCCTTGCTACACATAACCCGATCTTTGTAAACAGGGACAGGATAGAGTCAAATATCCTTGTGATCGAAAACACTGCCAGTCCAGCACGCTCCGTAGGGAACATCCGGAGCGCTATTGGCGTGCAACTCCACGATAATCTGGAGTCAGCAGAAACTGTCGTACTCGTAGAGGGGATAACCGACGCATCCGTCTTGCCGATTCTGATGCAATCCGTGAACCCCAAGAGCAAAACAGAAATCCAATCAGGAAGGGTAGCATTCAAGGCAACAAAGGGAACAGGAAAGCTAAGAAGCCTGATCGCGCGAGAAAAATCAACAATCTGTCGGATAATCGTAGCCCTCGACAATGATCAGGCAGGCCGCCAAGAAACCGACCTTATCAGGAAAGATTCCCTACTGAACCCGAATAGTATATTTATGATCGGCGACCCAGAAAAGAGGAACTCCGAGCTTGAGGATCTCATCGAACCCTCCGTGTACCTTGAAAAGCTCTCCCAAGAGTTCCAAAGGAGCTTTCTAGAATCGCACTTCAAAAACCGATCAAAAAAATGGTCAGAAAATTTGGAGAGCGCGGCCCAGTCGCTCGGAATAGCCCTCCACGGAAACGACCTGATCGATCTTGCAAAGAAGATAGTTTCCGAGGCAGTAAAAGATAACCCAGATAATTCAATAAAGGCCTCTTGTGCGGATACAATTTCGTCTTTCGCAAGGCTAGTGTGGCCCAAGTAAGCCCCAATATTAGAATCCATAGCCAATTGAAGAATGGAAAATATTTCATCATTAAATTAACCTAGGAAACTGAGAATCATCTCGACCAGGGGACCTTTGATCCGATCGACTATCGGCCCTGAGCGCGAGGAAACCCCAGGCCAGTTAGGGTGAACCCGTGCACTGGCCTGGGGTTGGTGACGCCGTGTGGCTCGGGGTGTGCTCGCCAGTTCGGCTACCCGGCCCTCACCGGAGCCGGGCCGCGTAGCAGCGCTGCGGTGGCTTCGGCCGCCGCTTTGGCCACGTCCGGGAACACCGACTGGTAGGTGTCCTGGGTGAAGTGGGTGGTCGCGTGCCCCAACTCGCTGGACACGATCTTCACGTCCGTCCCTGCCGCCAACGCCAACGAGGCGGCCCCGTGGCGGAGTCCATGCAACGTGATCGGTGGCAACCCGGCAGCCCTGGCGATGCGCAGGAACCAATCACTGACCTGCCTCGGATGCCACCCCGAACCGTTCTCCTTGGTGAAGGCCAGACCGCTGTCCGTCCATGCCGCTCCGGCCTTGAGACGGGCCTCGTTCTGGAAGCTCCTCCAGGCCCGCAACACCTTGATGGTGTCGGCGTCCAGGGTGATGGTGCGCTGCCCGGCCGCGCTCTTGGGGGTGGAGGTGATCGTCTCCCACGCGAGTTGCACGACCTGGACGCGGATGTCGATCTGCCCGTCCGTCAACCTCGTGTTGGACCAGGGCAAGCCGACCGCTTCTCCTCGCCGCAGGCCCTTGACCGCGATCAGGTGGAACATCGGATACAGCCACGGGCACTTCCTCGCGTGCACCAGGAAAGCGCGGGTCTGCTCTGGTGTCCACACCAACGGGCGTTTCCTCGGACACGAGGGCAGGCGTACGTGCAAGGCGATGTTCACCGACACCGGCAGATCCGGACGCCTGACCGCTTCGGACAACGCGCTGCGCAAGGTGGCGCGGATCCGGTGCTTGGTGGACAGGGAGATCACCCTTCTCCCCCTGACCGAGGCCCGCACCTGGAGGTCGTCGGACTCGCGGCACTCCAGGATGCGGGCGTTGGTCTCCTCAATGAGGTTGAACATGGTCTCGACGTGGCGGGCCTGGAGCTTGTCCACCCGGAGCCGGCCCAGGTACGGGACGAGATAGGTGCGGATGTGCCCGGCGTAGGAGGCCCGGGTTCCCGCGGCCAGATCGGGCTTGCCCTCCAACCACGCCTCAACGGTGGGGGGTTCGGTGCGCACGTCCACCGCCATCGCCACCCGCCTACGCACCTCCTCCAGGTCAGCGAGGTCGAACTCCTACTCCGGCGCGGCTTCGACGAACTGGGGCTCAAGCGGATATGGGGTGTCCGCTCTACGGAGAGTCGTGGCCAAGGGCTGTGGACATGGCGACCTCCGCATATGCGAGGCGGGCTTCCTCGCGCACGTTCGGGGCGGGGTGGTGAAGGAAGGGCTCGATCAGCGACCGTGCTCGCGGGTCCTGTGTGGCGCCGAGGATGTGCAGGACGTATTCGAGGAGTCCGGGTTCCAGCGTCCTCGCGACTGAGGCCAGCGGTTCGACAAGGCCCAGAGGCAGGCTGTAGTGGTCGAAGGCTTCGCTGACCGCGTTCAGGGCGGACTCACGGACTTTGACCACGGATTCGACAACGGCCAGGTTGATCAGCCGGCCAACGACCAGGCAGGCGGCGGCCGTGTCGAGCATGGCGCCGCGCAGGAAATCTCCGAGCACCTCGGCGGCGAGGTCTCGCCGGTCCGGATCGCAGCCGGTCAGTGCTTCGAGTGCCATCAGAACGTCCTTCACACGGTGCCCGCCTTGGTTCTCTCGAGCAGGACGCCACGTTCTACCTCGCCCTGGCGGTAGGCGGAGAGCAACGGTGTACACGACACAGGTACGACAACCTCCTCGGGGTGTTGGTGGCAGCCCTCCACCGTGTTGCGCGTAGAGGCATGAAAGCGCCGTACTTCCCCTCCGATGGTCGCGGGTTCGAATCCTGCCGGGTGCGCCACACAGCCCCGGTCCAGACGGGGTGCGCGAGGACCTCGAACCAGGAGGCCCTGGTGGGCACGCCCGTCGCCCGTGATCTGACGGAACAGATGACGAACCCACCGCTCAGGACGGAGTCGACCGGGATCCCTGCCCCTGGTTGAAGGACCTCCGAGCCACGCCGTTCTCACGTGGACTTCGGCGGCTTCTCCAGGCCGCCCAGCCGCCTGTTCATCGTGTCCAGTGTCGGCCAGGGAGGGCCGTCGCGCAGCGCGCGCAGGAGTTCCTCTCCGAATCGCCTCCCGTTCGGGAACTCGTCGCCGCGGTCCCAGCGCCACGCCGCGACCATCGCGAGGACGAGCTGTCGGCACTCGTCCAGCAACTCCTGGTCGATGTTCGGGTAGTGCTCGCAGACCTCCTCGGGCACATGGGCGAGGTCGAACTCGACGGGACCGCGGCAGCACGTCTCCAGGTCGATGAACAACGGGCCGTTCCGCGTGCTGAGCACGTTGCCCGGATGCGGCTCGCCGTGGAGCAGCTGCTCCACGGCGCCGCGCTCCCCGATCGTCCGTCGCAGGTCCGCCAGCCTGCCGCTGAGGAAGGCGCGGTCGGCGTCGGCCAGCTCCGGCGAGCGGTCCGGGTCGGCGACGATGTCCTGCGCCTGGGCGATCCGGTCCGTGAACCGCGGGCTCGGCACGTCGACCCGGCGCATGCCGGCGTGCAGCAGTTCCAGCGCCTTGGCGCAGTCGTCCGGTGGGACGCGGGGTGCCACGGGCTCATGGTAGGTCCACAGCGTCACCGTGAAGCCGTCGCGCGTGTACACGCGCGGGTCCGCCCGGGGCTCCAGGGGACACACCGGGGCCCCCACCGCGACGAGGCGCTGAGCCAGTTCCACCTCGAACGCCGCGACCTCCTGCCCCACGGGGGCGACCCGGGCGAAGACGTCGCACGGTGTCAGCCGCAGCGCCAGCTTGTTCGAGTTGTGGAGCACGGTCGCGCCGCTGACCGGCAGGCCGAGCGACGCGGCGACCGAGGTCGCGGCCGCCATCGCACGAGTGACGTCGGACATCTCCATGCTCAGATCCTGGCGCACCGGCAGCCGGTAGTCTCCCCGTTTTCCGTGTCGGGCACGGGGCGGCTCGTACCCTCCGCGGCCCGACGCGTCCACCGCCGCCCCGACGCGCGCCCCCAGGCCGCACCGCACCGGTTCGGTCGCCCCACGCGTCGACGTACCGCTCGAAGTCCGCAAAGCTCCTCCCCGGCCCGGGCTCACCCGGCGAACGCCCCGCCCGGCAATCCGTCACCCACGGTCACCGGCCATCACGCGCAGGACCCGCGCGGCGGTTGGAGGGTTCGGGACCGGGTAGTGGTTGCCCCATGCTGCTGATGAGGCCACCGGGTGTTTACCCAGCTCAGGAGGACACCTCCCTGCTCCGTACCGTGCTGCGCCAGCGCGGCCGGGTCGCCGGGCGCTCAGTCCTCGACGTCGGTTCGGGCACCGGGGCGCTGGGCATCGAGGCCTTCCGCGCCGGTGCGGCCAGCCTCACCTCGATCGACCTGTCGCGACGCTCGGTACTGGCGAGCTGGCTCAACAGCCGACTGCACGGGGTCCCGGCGACGGTGCGGCGCGGCGACCTGTTCGCTCCCGTGGCCCCGCACCGCTTCGACCTCGTGCTCGCCAACCCGCCCTACATGCCCGCTCCCGGTCGGCGGCCGCCCCGCCACCGGATGGCCAGGTGCTGGGACGCGGGGCCGGACGGGCGGATCCTGCTGGACCGCATCTGCGCGGGGGCGCCCTCGGTGCTCAGCGAGGACGGCGCGCTCCTGCTCGTGCAGTCCGAGCTCGCCGACGAGCAGGCCACGTTGGACCGGCTCGAGAAGGCCGGGCTGGTGCCCGAGGTCCTCGCCAGGGCCCGCATCCCGTTCGGTCCGGTGCTGCGCGCGCGTGCCGCGGCGCTGCGCGCCCGCGGACTGCTCGGCCCCGACCAGATGGAGGAGGAACTCGTGGTCATCGAGGCGTGCCGTGGCTGAGGACCGTCGCCGGGTCGTCGTCACCGACGACGGTCCGGTCCTCGTCTACGGCCCGGTCGACGTGGAGACGCCCGACGGAACGCGCGTGCGCAGCGACCGGGCGGTCACCGCGCTGTGCGTGTGCGGCCGCAGCAGGCGCCGCCCGTTCTGCGACACCAGCCACCGTCGGCGCGTACGCGGTGACGAGGGGAAGGAGTACGGCCCATGACCATGACGACGCCGGAGGCGCCGACGCTGCCCGCCCCCCGGGGTCCGCTCTCCGAGGCGGTTCTGGACGCGCTGCGCGGGGGCCGGACCGGGTTCCCCGCGGTGGACGGGTCCCCGCCCTACGGTGAGGACCTCCAGCTCGCCCTCTACTGCTGCTACGAACTCCACTACCGCGGGTTCGGGGGAGTCGACGCCGACCGCGAGTGGGACCCGGCGCTGCTGACGTTGCGCGCCGAACTGGAGGGGGCCTTCCTCGGCGCGCTCAGGGGCGAGGTGGCCCCCGGCGCGGACGTCGGGAGCGAGATCGGCGCGTTCCTGGTCGAGCACGTCGACGCGTTCGGCGCCTCCCACCACCTGCGCCGCCACGGGCAGCTGTGGCAGCTGCGCGAGTACGTCGCCCACCGCTCGCTCTACCACCTGAAGGAGGCCGACCCGCAGAGCTTCGTCATCCCTCGCCTGCACGGCCCCGCCAAGGCCGCCCTGGTGACCGTGCAGCACGACGAGTACGGCGCGGGAGACCCCGAGCGGACGCACTCCACGCTCTTCGCCGACATGATGGCCGAGCTGGGTCTGTGCACGGACTACGGCGCCTACCTCGACTCCGCCCCCGCCGAGATGCTCGCCGAGGTCAACTTCATGTCGCTGTGCGGTCTGCACCGCGGGTTGCGCGGAGCGCTGATCGGACAGTTCGCCACCGTCGAGCTCACCTCCTCCCCCGGCTCGGACCGGCTGGTCAAGGCCATGCGGAGGCTGGGCTGCGGCCCGGCCGCCATCCGGTTCTACGCCGAGCACGTCGAGGCCGACGCGGTGCACGAGCAGCTCCTGCGGCGCGAGGTGATCGCGCCGCTGCTGGACACCGAACCCGAGCTGGCCCCCGACATCGTGTTCGGCATCCGCGCCAGCACTCTCCTGGCCACCCGGCTGGAGGAGTACCTCCTGCGGCGGTGGGGTCGCGGCGAGTCGAGCTTCCGCGACGGGACGGACGTGAGGGAACCATGAGAACACCTGGACCAGCGGTGCGGGCCCGTGTGCTTCCGCTCGCCGACAGGGGCGACGCGGTGCCGGACGACACCGTGGTGCGCGACTGCCTCCAGCAGTCGCCGCCCCGGCTGCCGCCCTGGCTCGGCTACGACGCGGTCGGCTCCGCACTGTTCGAGCGGATCACCGAGCTGCCCACGTACTACCTGACCCGTGTGGAACGCGACCTGTTGGAGCGCCACTCCGCGGAGATCGCCGGACTGCTCGCCTGCGGGCGGATCGCGGAGCTGGGCAGCGGAAGCGCGAAGAAGACACGGCTGCTGCTGGAGAGCTGTCTGCGCCTGCGCGGGACCACTTACCTGCCGATCGACGTCGACCGGGGCATGCTGGAGTCCAGCGGCGCAGCGTTGTGCGCGGAGCTGGACCGCCTGGAGGTCACGGGCCTGTGGGGACGCTACGAAGCAGGTCTGGACTGGCTGCGCACCCATCCCGGTGAGCCGCTCGCGATCGCCTTCCTCGGCAGCAGCTTCGGCAACGCCACCCGCGGGGAACGCGACGCGCTGCTGGGCGGGATCGCCCGGACCCTGCGCCCGGGCGAGGCCTTCCTGGTCTCCGCCGACCTGGACAAGGGCCGCGAGGCCCTGGAGACCTGCTACAACGATCCCGCCGGGTACTCGGCCTTCGCCGACTTCCGGCTCAACTACCTCACCCGGTTGAACGACCTCTACGGCGCCGGGTTCGTGCTCGACGACTTCGTCCCGGAGGCGTGTTACGACGCGGACACCACCACCGTGGAGGGACGCCTTCGCGCCCGGGCCGACCAGGCGGTGCCCGTACCGGGTCTGGGACTGACCGTGCGCGTACCGCGCGGGCGGTTCCTCAACGTCGGCTACTCGGTGAAGTTCGACGGGCAGGGGCTGGCCGACGAGGTGGGAGCGCACGGTTTCAGCCTGGGAGCCCGGTGGCTGGACCCCGAAGCACAATACGGACTCTTCCTCTTCCGCCGTGACGGGGGCTGAACAACCGGCGTGAACGGGCGCCCGGCTGCCGGCGCATCGGGCCGCTCCCCGCAGGCGGTCCGCACGCGCTCGCCCCGTCCGCCGCTCCGGCCCCGTCCGAAGGTCACCGGCCGGGGCAGCGGCCAAGGCGGAGGGCCGCCACCCGTGCGGGTGGCGGCCCTCCTGGCGGAGAGGTGCGGCTACCTCCGGCCGACGACCTCGAACTCGAGGACGTCGGTGAACTCGCGGCCGTAGGCGTCGGTCGCGGTCACCTCGGCGGTGTGCTCACCGGTGCGCAGGTTCCTGGGCAGGTCGAACCGCCACAGGTGCATCGTCCGGTCGGCGAGGCTGCCGCCGTGGACGAGCTGCTGCGCGACCGCGTACGGGTCGGAGTACTCGACGCCGACGTTGACGGCCTCGCCCCGCATCTGCTGGGTGCGGGTGGCCTCCTGGTCCGGTCGGCCGTCGATGCTGACCTCGACCGTCGAGCCGGTGGAGCCGAAGAAGAAGTTGGTCGTCAGCCAGCTGCCGTGGGCCAGGTCCCTGCGGTCGACCACCAGGGGCTCCTCCAGCTCGGGGGCCTCGCCCACCGGGTCGGCGTTCCACTCCTGGCGCGCCTCGACCCACTCGCGGTAGGTCGGGCTGTTGATGCCCAGCTGCGTCTGCACGTCGTCGGACTCGCCGGTGACGGTGTAGCGCTCCTGGAACTCGTTGCCCTGGACGTCCAGCGTCACCACGCCGGGGCGTCCGCCGTCGCGGCCGATCGCGGTCGGGTAGCCCTCCTCGCCGATCGCGCCGGAGTACCAGTCACCCGAGATCGCGCCCGCGGTGATGTGCGGGAACGGCAGGCCCTCGACACCGAACAGGTCGTTCCAGCCCTTGGCGCCGTCACCGGTCTTGAGGTTCTCGATGCTGTGGCTGTGGCCGGACACCGCCACGGCGTTGCGGCCCTCCAGCAGCTCGTGCACGCGCCGGACCTGGTCGGTCTGGTGCACCGGGGAGGTGGAGTCGGCGTAGTTGAGCAGGCCGATGTGGCTGGCGACGACGACGAGCTTGTCGGGGTCGACGTTGGCCAGGTCGCGTTCGAGCCAGGCGAGCTGGTCCTCGTCGAGGCGGCCGTTGTAGGAGGGGTCGCCCTCCGGGTCGGCGCAGTGCGCCTCGATGCCCGCGGGGCTGTCCTCGGCCGCGACGCACGGGTACTCGACGGTGTTGAGCGCGATGACGTGCGTGTTGCCGACGTCGTAGGAGTAGTACTCCGGAGCCAGCTGCGCGCGGTAGGTGTCGAAGGAGTGCTCGGAGTTCGGCGCGTCGAAGTCGAGGTCGTGGTTGCCCGGAAGGAAGCGGGCCGGACCGTTGGTCTCGGCGACCAGGTCCTTGATCTCGGGGTAGAGCGACAGGTCGTCGCCGACGACGTCGCCGACGAACAGCGTGCCGCAGCCGGCGTAGTCGTGGCGCGCGGCCAGGTCCGCGATGGCGCCGTCGCGCGCGTACTCGATCTCCTGCCGGTCGTAGGTCTGCAGGTCTCCGGCCATGATGCAGCTCTGCGCGTCGGTGGCGGTCAGCTCGCTCTCCACCAGCGGGAAGTTGACCGCGGACGGCAGGGGTCCGGTCGGCTCGATCCCGCCGTAGCGCAGTTCCGGCGACCCCTCGGGCAGGTGGTTGTAGTGGAACTGCGGGATGTTGTGCTCGTCCATCGGCACCTGGTAGCCCGACGGCTGCGTGATGGACACCGTCATGTTGTCGAACGCGGGCAGTTCGTAACGGCCCTCGCCGTCGTTCAGCACCACGTCGCGGCCGTTGGTGACCATGACGCCGGACAGGCCGGCCTCCTCGCCGTCACTGGCGCTGTCCCGGTCGGCGTCGACGAACACCTGGCCGGTCAGCACCGCGTCGCCGGCGGCTCCGGTCGGGGTGCGGACCACCTCGACCTCGCCGCGGTAGGCGGTGTCCTCGAAGTCCTCCGAGGGCGCCGCCGCGGCCGGTGCGGACACCGCGGTCAGGGAACCGGCGATGACCGCGGCCATCGAGGCCGCCAGCGCCGCGCGAGGGTAACGGCGTGCCCGCGGAGCACTCGGCGTTCGCGCACGTCGTGAATGTGTCGTTGGCATGCAGTTGCCTCCGGTATGCGGGGGAGGGGGAGCAAAACCGGCCAGGGGGACCGGCGGGAAGCAACCTTTCTAGATATCGCTGAACAAAGGACCAGTTGTCGGCCAACAGTCGGCCACCAGGCGGTGACCACTGGCGCGGCACACTGATTATTCTCAGCCAGTTCTATCCCCATACGTTGTGAATGGCTAGGGCCGTCCGGGCTTTCCCTGCGATCCCTCCCGGACTGGTTCGGGCCCTGATTTCGGGACGGCCACGAGGCTCATCCGGCCTCACGGCACACTTGTCCCCGAGAAAGTTCCGAAGCCGGGACCCAGGCGTGGCTGACAAATGTCCGCGCACGTCAGCTAATGTCTACGCACGCCGGCCCGGGAAGCAAGGCGCAACTCCGTCCACGCCGAAAATCCTCGCGGAGCGGCGTCGGGCAGCGCCCCGCGACCGCCCCGGACGGCACGCCACGTTCGGAGACGCCACCGGCACCGTGCGACGTACATCCAGGTGAACGGCGGGTGTTCGGGCCCGAGGACCGGCCCCGTCGCCCGGTCCCCAGCCCCTCCCCCGCGCCCCCCGGGCGGCCCCGTCCTCCGCGACGACACCACGACCGGTGCCACCCTCGCGCGCCGCGACCCTTTCCTGTACCCTCGTCGTGGTCGCTTTTCGGATAAGCGGGAAGGTGCGAGCGAAGATCAGGACACTGGCTCCCCTCAGTCTGGCTTCGTCTTTCCGGGGCCATTACAACTGGCGGAGCATGCCCGCGAACTCGCACTCCCACTCGGCCCCGCGACACTCCTACAGTTCCTTCTCACCATCGCCGCCGGCCTGTTCACCTGCAAAGTCGCCACGGGTACCGCTGATCTGCTCGTGAGAATCCTCAGGCACAAGGCCGCACAACGGTGGCCGGGCCTGGTGCCGGAAAAGCCGCGCCACTGTTCGGCCGAAACAGGGGAGCCCGTTCCGGGGCCGGCGGGAACCCGCAACGAGGTCCACGGCGACGTCGGGGGCGTCGTGATCCAGGCCGGGCGCGTAGACCGGCTCCACATCCACCCCCACGGCTGTGCTCCCCCGAAGGACGGCCCGGGGACGGCGGCCGCCGGGCCACCGGGAACGGCCGCACCCGAGTAGACCCCCTGAGAGGCGAACCGTGCCCGGGATCGGGACACATCACCATCCTCCACCCATCTATACACATTGTGTATAGTCGCCGCCATGTCCATCGGCAACACGCTGCTCGGTCTGCTCGAATCGGGCCCCCGCCACGGGTACGACCTCAAACGCCTCTTCGACGAACGGTTCGGACACGACCGGCCGCTGCACTACGGACAGGTCTACTCGACGATGTCGCGCCTGCTCAGGGACGGCCTGGTCGAGGTGGACGGGGTGGAGACGGGCAGCGGCCCCGAGCGCAAGCGCTACGCCATCACCGACGCCGGTGTCACCGACGTCGGCCGCTGGCTCTCCACGCCGGAGAGCCCCGAGCCCTACCTCCAGAGCACCCTGTACGCCAAGGTCGTGCTGGCTCTGCTGACCGGCCGTGACGCCGCCGGGCTGCTGGACGTCCAGCGGACCGAGCACCTGCGCCTGATGCGTGAGCTCACCCGCCGCAAGAGGGGCGGCGACCTCGCGGACCAGCTCGTCTGCGACCACGCCCTGTTCCACCTGGAGGCCGACATCCGGTGGCTGGAGCTGACCGCCGGCCGCCTGGACCGGCTCGCCGGGCAGGTCCGCGCATGAGCGGCACCGCCGCCGCGGAGGTCACGGGCACCCTGCTCACCGCCACCAGGCTCCGCAAGTACTTCGGTTCGACCGCCGCGCTGAACGGGACGGACTTCAGCATCGACTCCGGCGAGGTCGTCGCCGTCATGGGACCGTCCGGATCCGGCAAGTCCACGCTGCTGCACTGCCTGGCGGGCATCCTCGACCTCGACGGCGGCACCGTGCACTACGGGGGGCACGAGCTGACGGCCCTGTCCGACGCCGAGCGCAGCAGGCTCAGACGCAGCGACTTCGGCTTCGTCTTCCAGTTCGGCCAGCTCGTCCCCGAGCTCACCTGCGTGGAGAACGTCGCGCTGGCCCTGCGCCTGACCGGCGTCGCCCGCAGGCGGGCGGAGGCCTGCGCGAGGGAGTGGATGGCCCGCCTGGAGGTGGACGACGTCCGCGACAAGCGCCCCGGCCAGGTGTCCGGCGGGCAGAGGCAGCGGGTGGCCATCGCGCGGGCGCTGGTGGCCGAGCCCCGGCTGCTCTTCGCCGACGAGCCCACCGCCGCGCTGGACTCGCTCGACGGGGAGCGCGCCATGGAGCTGCTCACGGGCGCGGCCCGCGACACCGGGGCCGCGGTCGTCCTGGTCACCCACGACGTCCGGGTCGCCGCCTACTCCGACCGCGAGGTCGTCTTCCGCGACGGCCAGGCCCTCGGCTCCGCCACCGGGCCCACGGGGGCGACGTGACCGGCCGGTGGTACCGCGACCTGGCCATGGGCGCCAGGCTCACCCTGAACGGCGGGTGGACCGGCTGGACGGGGACGCTGCTCACCGCGCTGGGCGTGGGCCTGGGGGTGATGGTGCTCCTGCTGGCCGCCTCGGCGCCCTCGGTGCGTGCGGCGGGCCAGGAGCGGATGGACGCGCGGACACCGGTGTACCTGGAGTGGGGTGCGCCGACCGGCGACGCCGCGGTCCTCGCGGCCCCGCGGGTCGTGGAGTACCGGGGCGAGATGTTCACGGGCATGCTGCTCGAAGCGCCCGCGGGTCCGGGGGCGGACGTGCGCCCGCCGGGGATCGACCGGCTGCCGGAGGCGGGCGAGCTCCACGTCTCCCCCGCCCTGCGCGATCTCCTGGAGTCCCCCGGGGGCGCCCTGCTCGCCGAGCGGTTCGACGGCGCCCCGGTCACCGGCCTGATCGGCGCCGAGGGGCTGCGGGGGCCGCACGAGCTCTACTTCTACCTGGGCACGGACACCCTCTCGCAGTCCCCGGTGCCGCACGCCGCCTCGGGCTTCGGCGCGGATCTGCGGGACGGCGGCATGCCCGCGGTCCTCGTCCTTCTCGTCGTCGTCATCATCGCGGTGCTGCTGCTGCCGGTGGCCGCGTTCGTCCTCGCCGCGACGCGGTTCGGGGCCGAGCGGCGCGACCAGCGCCTGGCCGCGCTGCGGCTGGTGGGCGCGGACAGGGCCACGACCCGCAGGATCGCCGCGGGCGAGTCCCTCGTCGGCGCGCTCCTGGGCCTGGTCCTGGGCGCCGGGTTCTTCCTGGCGGCGCGGGCCTTCGCCGACGACGTGCGGCTCCCGGGTCCGGGCGTGCTGCCCGCGGACCTCACGCCGGTGCCGCTGCTCGCCGCCCTCGTGGTGGTGCTCGTCCCGGCCGGCGCCGTCCTGGTGACGCTCCTGGGGCTGCGCGGGGTCGAGGTCGGTCCGCTGGGCGTCTTCCGGGAGGGCGCCGACCGGGGGCGGCGGCTGTGGTGGCGCGCGGCGGTCCTGGCCGTCGGCTGCGCGGTCCTGGCCGTGCTCGGGCGCGGAGGAGGCTCCGAGGGCACGGAGTGGGCCGTCGCCGCCGGTGTGGCGGTGACCCTGACGGGGTTCACCCTGCTGCTGCCGTGGGTGGTCGAGGCCGTGGTGGGCCGACTGCGCGGCGGTCCGCTGTCGTGGCAGATGGCCACGCGGCGCCTCCAGCTGAACAGCGGGATCGCGGCCCGCACCGTCAGCGGAGTCACGCTCGCCGTGGCCGGGGCGATCGCGCTCCAGATGCTGTTCTCCGCGATCGAGGCCCAGGCCCCCTCCGACGGCGGCCGGGGCTCCGGCCGGGTGGAGATGATCGCCTCGGCCACGGTGGGGAGTCGCGCCGAGGCCGCGGAGTTCGCCCGCGACCTCGACGGCGCCAGGGGCGTGGAGTCCTCCTCCCCCTTCCTGCTGGCCCACCTCCCCCTGGCGGACGCCCCACCCGGCGCCGACGACCCGTCGCGGACGCGGACGGTGGTCGTCGCCGACTGCGCGACCCTGGGCGGGCTGATCACGTTCTCCTCGTGCGCCGACGGCGACGCCTTCGTCGCGGGCGGGGAGGCGTCCGCCGTGCGTCCGGGGGACCGGCTGGACCTCGACAACGCCCCCGGGGGCGGCTCCGCCGCCGGGTCCCGTCCCTGGACCGTCCCGCCGGTGCGCGAGGCCCGGGCCGCGGACGACCTGGTCGGGCAGGAGTACCGGGGCCTGTTCGTCACCCCGTCGGCCCTTCCGGTCGGGGAACTGGAGTACCTCCAGTCCACGGTGTTCGTCACCCTGGACGGGAGCGACCCGGAGGCCGCCGAGCACGTGCGCAACCACATCGGGATCGACAGCCCCGGGACCTCTCTGCGCGCCCTCCACTCGGAGAGCGGCGGCAGCCTGTTGACGTCCATCGGCGACGCGCTCCGGGCCGGTGCGGTCCTCACCATGCTGGTGATCGGGGCGAGCATGGTCGTCTCCACGGTCGAGCAGCTGCGGGAGCGCAGGCGGCAGCTCCCGGTGCTGATCGCCTTCGGGACCAGCCGTTCCACGCTCGCCGCGTCGGTGCTGTGGCAGACCGCGATCCCGGTGGTGCTGGGCCTGGCGATCGCCGTCGGGGGCGGGACCGGGCTCGGGCTCCTCCTGCTGCGGCTGGCCGACCTCCCGGTCACCGACTGGTTGGGGTTCCTCCCGCTGGTGGGCGCCGGATTCGGCGTGATCGCGCTGGTGACGCTGGCGAGCCTGCCCTGCCTGTGGCGGATGACGAGCCCCGGGGGACTGCGCACCGAGTGAGGCCGGGGAGCGCGGCGGGGTCGTGGATCCGGTGTCCGCGGCCCCGTCGGCCGTTCGGGGGAGGCGGTCACGTCGGAGGTCCCCGTCTCGGGAGGACCGCGGCGACCGGGGGAGACCCGGGACGGCCATATCGCCTTTTGTCCGACATTGAGGCGAACGCGTTTTCCCTACCCCCGACCGCGAACCCCCTTCAGGATTCACCGGGACCTGGAAGCTTCCCCGAGATTCGGGGAGGAGAACCCCGGAGCGAGCCGAATTCCGGTGTTCCGGACCGCCAGCCTTCGGAGTTCGACCCAGCCCCAACCCCGAAGAAGATGGCGACGGCAACCTGCGACAACACGGACAATCCGTACGGCGCCGCCGGTTTTTATTCACTCCTGTCCGTTTGCTCCTCTTGCTCCTTTCCACCAACACTCGCCAAACCGAACCAGATCACACCATTGCGTTGACAAAAACTGCGATGGCCGAAGATGATCACTCCACGAGAACCGCGGCGGACATCCGGCCGCCCGGACGGTATTCGCCGTAATCGGCGCCGTTTCCGGCCGCGGTCATTTCCGTGCCGATCGGGAACAGGGGGGTGTACGCCGTGGCGCACACCGATGATGACGCGGGCACCGACCGGGCACGCGAGCCGCTGCTGGTCGCGGCCGGGGTGGCCGACCTGGCATGCAGCCGGATCGGCGCGGCCCTGCGGGAAGCGCGGTCGCTGCTGGGCCGGTCGGACCTGGCCGAGCTGGCCCGGGACGGTCGGCGGGACCTGCGCCAGCGCGGCGAACTGGCGCTGCGACGGTACGCTCCGACGACCGAGTCCCACATGGAACTGCTCGCCCGGCGGGCCGCCGCCTCCCGCCCCGGCCACAGCGGTGGCTGAGACCGGGGAGCAGGTCCTGCTCCGGACGCGGGTGGACGCCGAACTCCGGGAGTTCGCGCGCCGGGAGACGGACCGGCTCGTCGCCATCGACGCCGACCTGCTGCCGGTGGCCGAGCAGCTGGACGTGGCGGTGACCGGGGGCAAGCGCCTGCGCGCGTCGTTCTGCTACTGGGGGTGGCGCGCGGCCGGGCAGCCGGACAGCGACGCGCTGGTCAGGGCCGCCGCCGCGATGGAGCTGGTGCACGCCGCGGCCGTCGTCCACGACGACCTCATCGACGAGAGCCCGATACGGCACGGTGTGCCGAGCGCCCACGTCGCCCTGCGCGCGGCGTTCACCGGCAGGCCCAGGCCCCACGCCGGGAGCCGCGCCCTGGCCCTGCTGACCGGGGACCTGCTCATGTCGTGGGCCGCGGAGCTGTTCCTGTGCTGCGGTCTGCCCTCGGCCTACCTGTCCCGTGCCCGTGAGCTGTGGCTGGTCATGGCCCGGGAGCTGATAGCCGGGGAGTGCCTGGAGGTGCTGCGCACC
The DNA here is from genome assembly GCF_000381685.1 of Nocardiopsis sp. CNS-639. NCBI lineage: Bacteria > Bacillati > Actinomycetota > Actinomycetes > Streptosporangiales > Nocardiopsidaceae > Nocardiopsis > Nocardiopsis sp. CNS-639. The sequence goes on along the minus strand of NZ_KB906884.1, from coordinate 8,825 downwards.
GGCTCCCCGCCCGACACGGACCGCTCGCTCCAGGTGATCCGGTACAAGACGGCCAAGTACACCGTCGAACACCCCCTGCGCATCGGCGGCGCGCTGGCCGGCGCCCCGGGCGCGGTGATGGAGGCCTTCACCGCCTACGGGCTTCCCCTGGGCGAGGCCTTCCAGCTGCGGGACGACCTGCTGGGGCTGTTCGGCGACCCGGAACTCACGGGCAAGTCGAACCTGGACGACGTCCGGGGCAACCGGCCCACCGTCCTGCTCGCCGAGACCTGGGCGTCCGCCACCGCGGCCGAGCGCCGGGAGCTGCGCGGTCTGCTCGGCCGCCGCGACCTGGACGGCGAGGGCCTGTCCAGGGTGCGGTCGATCATGCGGCGCACCGGGGCGCCCGAGCGCGTCGAGGAGATGATCGACGAGCGCGTCCGGGCCGCCACCGACGCCCTCGACCGCGCCGACCTGCCGGACGGAGCCGCCGCCGCCCTGTCCCAGATGGTGGCCTCGGCCGCGGCCCGACACTCCTGACCCCTGGAAGGGATCCCATGTCCTACACACCGGAGTCCATGGACGCGCTGCGGCTCATGGGGGACGAGCTCGCCGACGCGACGGTGCAGACGCTCTTCGAACGCGGGGAGGTCGGCAAGTTCAACACCCTCATGCGCTACTTCTCCACCGCCGGACAGGACCTGCCCGACGGACTGCCCGACGTCGCCCGCGAGTACCTGCACGCCACGGCCGCGCCGCCCTCCTGGGTCGACTGGGACGAGATGGAGAGGGCCCGCCTGTTCTTCATCGACAACAACGTGCACATCTCCACCGCCCTGGCCTTCTCGGCGATGCCCGCCTGTTACGTCATCCCGCACGTGGCCAGACTGCTCAGCGCCACCCACGCCCTGGAGTACCCCTCGCGGCGCATGGCCGAGACCGGGCAGTTCACCGTGTACCTGATGCAGCCCGACGCCTTCGAGGCGGGGGGCCGGTTCGTCCCCTCGGCCCAGAAGGTGCGCCTGCTGCACGCCTCCATCCGCTACCACATGCGCCGGGAGGGCCGCTGGGACGTGGACGCGCTCGGCACGCCGATCTGCCAGGAGGACATGATCGGCGGCCAGATGATCTTCTCCATCCAGGTCCTGGACGCGCTGCACCGGCTGGGCGTGCACATGTCGGTCGAGGGCGCGGAGTCCTACTACTACGCCTGGCGCATCGTCGGCGCCATGCTCGGCGTCAGCACCGACCACGCTCCGCCCGACGTGGCCAGTGCCCGCGAGTTCTCCGACCTGTACATGACCCGGTACATGGGTCCCTCCGAGGAGGGTGCGCACCTGACCCGCCAGCTCATCGACCTCTACGAGGAGGTCGTGCCCGGGACCCTTCTGGACCCGGTGGTCGCCGCCCTCGTCCGCTACCTCATCGGCGACACCTGCGCCGACTGGCTCCAGGTTCCGCGCAGCGCCTGGGACACGGCCGTCAGGGCCTCCCCCGCCCTGCTCGGGATCCTCGAACGCGTCGAGGACCGTTCCCCGCTGGGCGCGTGGGCCCTGGACCGCCTCGGCCACGTCACCACCCACCTGGAGCTGAGCTCCCTCACCCGCGGCAGGGTCATGCAGTACGCCATTCCCGAACGGCTCAAGGACGAGTACGGCGTCCCCTCCCGCGCGCCCCGCGCCCAGCGCTGGACCCCGCCGCCCCCGGTTCCCCAGCCCTAGGTACGGTCGGCCGGTCCCGCGCGCCGCCCGCCAGGGCCGCCGGGCGGCCCTGGCGGGCCCTGTGACCCCTGTGCTCACGGTGCCCCGGGCGTTCTTCACGGGGGTTCCCGAACATGGCGGGGACTGCCGGGGACCGCCCTCCCCCGGCAGCGGCCCACCCGGTGGGACCCCTACGCGGTCGCCGCTGGGATGATCGCGGGGCCGACGCCACGGTCGGCGCAGTCGAGGGGAGCCCCTGCCGTGACCGGACGCCTTGTGCACGTGGGACCGGTGATCATCGACGTCGTGATGGCGGTCGACGCCCTCCCCCGGGCCGGTGAGGGCGTGTTCGCCTCCTCCGCCCGGACCCTGGTCGGAGGCGGTTTCAACGTCGTCGCCGCCGCGGCGCGCGCGGGCATGGAGGTGGTCTACGCGGGGGCGCACGGAACCGGGCCCCACGGGGACCTGGCCCGTGCCGCGCTGCGCTCCGAAGGGGTGGCGGTGGCGCACGCGCCCTCCCCCGACGCGGACACCGGCTTCTGCGTGGCCCTGGTGGACGGCGACGCCGAACGCACCTTCGTCACCCGGCTGGGCGCCGAGATGGACCTGTCCCTGGACCGGCTGCGCACCCTCCGGCCCGCACCGGGGGACTTCGTCTACACCGTGGGGTACTCGCTGCTGCCCGGACCGCGCGCCGACGACCTGCTCACCTGGATCGGCGGGCTCCCGGAGGGGGTGCGCCTGGTCCTGGACCCGGCTCCGGTCGTGGGCGACCTCCCCGGGCCGACCCTGGACCGGGTCCTGGCCCGCGTGGACCTGCTCAGCCTCAGCGCAGCCGAGGCCGCGACCGTGACCGGGCGCGCCGTCCCCGAGGAGGCCGCCGCTCTCCTGCTCCCCCGGATCCGGCCCGGCGGCGCGGTGGTCGTGCGCGACTCCGCGCGGGGCTGCGTGGTGGCCGGGGGCGGGAACGGGCCCGGGGCCGGGGTCACCGCTCCCCGGCGGGTGCCCGGCTTCGCCGTGCGCGCCGTGGACACCAACGGAGCGGGCGACGCGCACGTGGGCGTGTTCACCGCCGCCGTGGCCGAGGGCATGGACCCGCTCGCGGCCGCCCGCCGGGCCAACGCGGCCGCCGCCCTGGCCGTCACCCGCCGCGGCCCGGCCACTTGCCCCACCGCCAAGGAGACGGACGCCTTCCTGGAGGAGGCCGAGGGCGGCGAGGCCCCCGGCCGGGGCAGGTGAGCCGACCACCAGCGCCGCCGTCCCGAAGCGTGGGCCCCGGCCCGTGCCCCGCCCGGGGTCGGCGCTCCGAACCCGCCACAGGTACGGGGCCGCGGTGAGGGGCGGGCGGCGCCGCGCCCGCCTTCACCCGCCGGAAGCAACCACCGGACCCACCTGCGGTTTTCGGGACGCGTCCTGACCCCCGGCTTGCCGCCGGGCGATCCGCGGGTAAACGCCCGGCCGGTTTCCGGGGAGAGGGTGAAGTCCCCATGAACCGAAAATAAAGTTGCAGGAAAAACAGCCTGTGCAAGAAAACTTGCTTGTATCGTGGGCGCTGTGAACCTCCAGGAACGCATGAGCGAGTACCGCGACCGGCTGACGAAGTCGGACCGGGTCCTCCTCGACGAACTGCTCTCCAACCCCGCCGAGGCCCCCCTGTGGCGGGGCGGGGAGGTGGCCCAGCGCGCGGGGGTCCACCCCGCCACCGCCACCCGGCTGGCCCAGCGGCTGGGCTACCAGGGCTACCTGGAGCTGCGCGAGGACCTGCGCGAGGCCCACGAGGCACGCCTCAACGGCGCGGGCGACCGGTTCCGGGCCGAACTCCGGGGCCAGGGGCAGGCCAGCGTGCTGGACACCCTCCTGACCACCGAGCTCGACTCCCTGGCCGCGGTCGGCAAGCACGTGAGCCAGGCCCAGATCGACGAGGTGGCCGACCTCCTCGTCGGCGCGCGGGTGGTCTACCTCTTCGCGCGCGGCAACTCCGGGGTCCTGGCCGAACTCCTCGACAGCCGACTGCGCCGGTTCGGGATGCGCCCGGTCAACCTCGTCGGCCCCGGCCGCGAGGTCGCCGAACGCGTCCTGGCGATGTCGGACTCCGACGTCGTCGTGTCGTTCGCGTTCCGCCGCGCTCCGCGAGGCCTCACACAGCTGTACGCACACGCCTGCGAGGTCGGAGCCCGGTCCGTGCTGGTCACGGACACCCTGCACACCCTCGATCCGGCTCCGACCACCGTGCTCTCGGCCCCGCGCGGACACCAGGAGGGCTTCTCCTCCCTGAGCGTCCCGATGATGATCGCGAACGCCATCGTGCTCACCGTCGCCCAGCGGCACCCCGAGACCATCCTGCCCGCCCTCGACCGCCTGGACGACCTGCTCAACGCGTTCGACTGACGCCGGTCTCCCCATCCCCCGCGACGGCCGGACCACCCCGGCCCCGCTCCCGCCTGCGCGAAAACCGACGCAAAGGACCTGTCATGCGCACTTCGAGACTGCTCTCCGCCTCCGTCGCCCTCCCGCTCGCCGTGACGCTCGCCGCCTGCGGCGGCGGCACCCCCGAGGCCGCCGACACCGCCGACGCCGGCGAGGCCGCCCAGCCCCACGAACTCGACGACGCCACCCACGAGGAGCTGGTCGAGCTGGCCAGGGAGGAGGGGGAGGTCACCGTCTACTCCTTCACCTCGCGCATCGCCTCCGTCGAGGAGGCCTTCGAGGAGGAGTACCCGGGCGTCGACCTCATCGGCCACGACATCGCCTCCTCCGAGCAGATCACCCGCCTCCAGTCCGAGGCCCAGGCCGGAACCCCGTCGGCGGACGTCGCCTACATCTCCGACGCCCCGGTGGTCATCACCGAACTCGTCTCGGGCGGCATCCTCCAGAACTACGTCCCCCAGCGCGTCGCCGAGACCGTGCCCGAGGAGTACCAGCAGCCCCTGCTGGCCAACCGGCTCTCGACCAAGATCCTCATGTACAACGAGGAGGCCCACCCCGACGGCAGCCCGGTCCAGAACCTGTGGCAGCTGACCGAGGAGGAGTGGAACGGCAAGGTCGTCATGGTCGACCCGAGCGTGCGCGGCGACTACCTCGACCTCATGGCGGAGATCGTCCAGCGCTCCGACGAGATGGCGCAGGCCCACCAGGAGCACTTCGGGTCCGAGGTCGAACTCGACGAGGGCGTGGAGAACGCCGGGCAGCAGTTCATCAAGGACCTCTACGCCAACGGCCTGGTCCTGGTCGACGACACCGACAACGTCAACGCGGCCGTGGGCGCGACCGGGCAGGAGGACCCGCCGGTCGGCATCACCTCCTACTCCGACCGCCGGGACAACGAGGAGGAGGGCTGGGCGCTCCAGGCCTCCCTGGGGACCGCGCCGTCGCTGGGCATCACCTTCCCGGCCTACATCGGCATGGTGCAGGGCTCCGACAGCCCGGCCGCCGCGCGCCTGGTCGCCGACTTCCTCATGGGCGACGACTCCGCGACCGGCGGTCCCGGATACGAGCCCTTCTACGTCCCCGGCGACTACCCGGTCCGCACGGACATGGAGATGCCCGAGGACGCCGCGCCCCTGGACGAACTGGGCGCCTGGGACATCGATCCCGAGGAGACCGCCCAGGTCCGCGACGACGTGGCCGACTTCCTGCTCACCCTGTAAGACCCCTCCCCCGACTCCCACGCCGGCGAAAGGACACCATGACGACGGCACCCGCCCCCCGCCGCACCGCGGTCGGCACCACGGTGGCCCGTGCGCGCACGGCACTGAGGCAGCCCGCCGTGGTGCTGGGAGCCGGCACCCTGCTCGTACTGTTCGTCCTCGTGGTGGCGCCGCTCAGCGGGCTGGTCAACACGACCCTCCAGAGCGGCAACCGCGAGGCGTGGGCGGACGTGTTCGCCAGCCCGATGTCGGAGAACCTCCTGTGGAGGCCGATGGGCAACTCGATCCTCATGGGGACCGCCACCGCCGTCTGCTCGACGGTGGTGGGCGGGTTCCTCGCCTGGGTGGTCGTGATGACCCGCATCCCGGGGCGCAAGACCCTGGGGCTGCTGGCGACGATCCCGTTCGCCCTGCCGAGCTTCGCCCTGGCGCTGGCGTGGGAGTCGGTCTTTCGCAACGACCTGATCGGCGGGTCCACCGGGATCCTGATGAACCTGGGCCTGGACGTCCCGGACTGGCTGGCCTGGGGACCCGTACCGATCGCCGCGACCCTGACGGCCCACTACTTCTCGCTGTCGTTCATGCTGGTCGCCGCGGCGCTGGCCAGCGTCAACGGCGACCTCATGGAGGCCGCCGAGATGACCGGGGCCTCCACGCTGCGGGTGGCCCGGGACATCGCCCTGCCGGTCGTGGCCCCGGCGATGATCTCCGGCGCGCTGCTCGCCTTCGCCGAGGGGGTCTCCAACTTCGTCTCGCCGGCCCTGCTCGGTCTGCCGGTGCGGTTCCACACGCTCTCCACCCGGCTGTACGGGGCGATCTCCACCGGTGACGTCGCGCGCGGGTACGTGCTCTCGATCGTGCTCATCATCGTCGCCGCGATGATCATGTACGCCTCGACGCGCATCACCGGGGGCAGGCGCAGCTTCGCGACGATCACCGGCAAGGGCGGCCGCCGCCGGGGCGCGGACCTGGGCCCCTGGGGGTGGCCGGTGGCCGGGCTCGCCTGGCTGCTGGTCACGTGCACCACGGTCGTGCCCGGCCTCGTGCTCGTCCTGAGCTCGCTGACCGTGCGCACGAACGACTTCGCCTCCGGGCTGACCCTGCACTACTGGATCGGCGGCTCGGACCCGGCGCTCGCCCAGGGGCAGCGGGGCGTCCTGAACAACCCGCAGATCCTGGAGGCCACCTGGAACACCGTCCTGCTCGGGGTGTGCGTGGCGGTCGGCGCCGGTGTGCTCGGGCTGCTCATCTCCTACGTCATCACCCGCTCCAACGGCCCGAGGTGGCTGGTGGGGACCATGAGCGTCACCTCGTTCGTGCCCTTCCTCATCCCCGGCATCGCGCTGGGCGCGGCCTTCATCGCGCAGTTCGGGGCGCCCATCGGCCCGCTCCCGAGCCTGTACGGGACGTTCGCGATCCTCGTGCTGGCGGGGATCGCGGCGACGATCCCGTTCTCCGTCCGGTCGGGCACCTCGGCCCTGAGCCAGGTGTCCAGGGACGTCGAGGAGTCCGCGGTGATGGCGGGGGCCGGGCTGATGCGCAGGATCGGCGCGGTCATCGCGCCGCTGACGGCCCGCGGCCTGTTCACCGGCGGGGTGCTGGTGTTCGTCCAGATGGTGCGCGACCTGTCCCTGGTCGTACTGCTGGCGACCCCGGCGATGCCGGTGCTGGCCGTACTCACCTACCAGTACTCCTCGGAGAACTTCACCCAGTTGGCCAACGCGGTCACCGTGGTCATCGCGGTGATCTCGGTCGCGGCAACCGTCATCGCGCGGCGCTTCGAGGGCGCCGCCCAGCCCTGGAACTCCAACTCATGACCCCAAAGCCGCGCGCCCGGCAGGCCGAAAGACATCTCAGGTGGCCAAGTTGTCAAGCCGCGACCGCTAGATCGGAGGTGAACGCGCGTTGCTCGTCGAAGGCCTGGCCGGTTTGCAGGCAGTGGAACAGCTGTCCCAGCATCCGGTTGAGCAGGTGCCGCTGGGCCTGGGCGTGCCAGTCGCCTCGGTCCCGGCGCCGCCGGTAGTGTGCGTAGGCTCCAGAGGACCTGGTCAGCGCGGAGAACGCCCACAAGAAGCCAGCGCTGATCAGCCGGTCGTTCTTGATGAACCGCCTGCCCACGAACCGTTTCCGCCCAGAGGCGCGGGTGATCGGGGCGGACCCGGCGTAGGCCTTCAGGCTGCGTGCGTCGGCAAAGCGAGCGCGGTCGTCTCCGATCTCGGCGAGCACCCGGGCACCGAGCTGAACGCCCATGCCGGGGAAGCTGAGCAGGATCTCAGCGTCCGGGTGCGCGCGAAAAGACTCCTCCACCGCCTGGGCGAGCTCGTCGGCCGCCGCACAGGCGGCGTCCAGCTGGCGGATCAGCGCCAAGAGCTGGATGCCCATGGCGTCCTCGATCCGCTGGGGCTGGTGGGCCCAGGTGGCGCGGAAGATGCCCCGCAGCCGCTTGGCTTCTTCCTCGATGCCGCGTTGGCGGCCGGCGCGTTTGAGCGCCGATCTGAGCTGGGCCAGGGACAGGCGTGCGGCTCGCGCCGGGGTGGGTGCGGCGGCCAGAACCGCTCTGGCCTCGGAGCGCGCCAGCCCGTGCTGGCGTCCCTGGAAGGCCTCCAGAGCGGACGGGTAGTAGTCGCGCAGCAGCGAGCGGACCTGGTTGACCAGCTGCTGGCGTGCCCAGACCGTGTCCTGTTGGGCGCGGGCCATCACCGCCAAGGCGCGCACCTGTTCGCTGTCGGCGGGCAGGGGCCGGTGCGCCGCCATATCGGTGCGCAGGATGTTGGCCAGTACCAAGGCGTCGCCGGGGTCGGACTTGGCCCGGGAGACGCTGTGCCGGTCGCGGTAGCGGGCGGCGGCCAGCGGGTTGATCGCGTACACCCTCCTGTCGCCGGTGCGCAGGGCGGCGACGAGCAGACCACGGCCGGTCTCGATCGCGACCGGGACCGGGGTGGCGGCGCTGTCGCCGTGTTCGGCGAGCAGCTCCAGCAGATGCCGGTAGCCGTTGGCGTCGTCGCTGATCCGGCGCTTGGCCAGCAAGGTCCCGTCGGTATCGACCAGGGCGACGTCGTGGTGGGCCTCGGCCCAGTCAATCCCGCAGAACACCGCCATCTACTTCTCCCTCGTTGGTGTGCTGGTGGTGGGCCTGTGCGGCCCGCGCGGCGCCCTAATTCCAAGGCTCTGGGGCCTGCCATCTCAGTAGCCGTTCGCGGTACCAGCGCACCGCAGGGGCCCCGGTCTTGTTCAGAGCTCTCAGGCTCGGGATCAAGAAGTGGGGGTCGCCCTGCGGTCGGCTCGCACCACAAAGCTCAACGTTCACACCTGGGGTTGGGTTTCGCGACGGCCCGAAGGCACCGGGCGCCACCGGTCTTTCGTGAGGCCTCATCGGGCCGGGACCCATCGGGGGTCTGCCCGGTGCCCACGTGGCCGCAGCGAAACCTGTTCGTCTTTGACCAGTCCAACGGTCCCTTCAACGGGTCTGGTTGGAACCGCTTACACACGAATTAGGACC
>NZ_KB906883.1:0-52461 GCF_000381685.1 Nocardiopsis sp. CNS-639 | reverse complement strand
TCGGCCACGGCGTCCCCGCCGGGCTCGGCGGCGGCGTTGGCCGACCAGATCGGGTTGACGTACACCTCAGCGCCCACGTACGGGTTGTCCACCCGACCGTTGCTGCCGGGCTCCTCAGGCTCCTCGGGCTCCCCGGGCTCTTCCGGTTCCTCCGGCTCCTCCGGCTCCTCGACGTCACCGCTGCACAGCACGCCGTTGAGTTCGAAGGCCGTGGGAGCGGCGTTGCTTCCGGTGTAGCTTCCCTGGAAGCCGAAGCTGGCGGTGCCGTCGGTGGAGAGCGAGGCGTTGTGCCCGGCGTTGGTGACCGAGACGCTCTGTCCGCTCTGGGTGACGGTGCCGTTCCAGGAGTTGGTGATCCGCTGGTTTCCGGCGAAGTCCCATTCCAGGGTCCAGCCGTTGACCGCGTCGCCGAGGTTGGTGATCTCCACGCTCGCGGTGAACCCGGAGCCCCAGTCGTTGAGTTGGTAGTCGACCTCGCAACCGGCCGCCGCGCTGGCGGGTACGGAGGAGGCGACCGCCAGGGTGCTGCCGAGCACCAGGGCGGAGGTCGCGGCCAGGCCGCGTCGTGTCCACGAACGTAGGTTCGCGGCACGGGGGGGTGTGCTCATCTCTTCTTTCCTTATGGAAGCGGGTTGCCAGAAGGAGCCTTCTGAAGTGCCGGGCCGGCGAGTTCGGGCCCGGCGGACGGGAGGTGTGGACAATTCCCTGCGTTTATGGAGGTGAGCGCTGCATTCGCGTGCCTTAGATCCGGGGTAAAGCCGAGCGAAAAGGACTGGAAGGGTTGGGAGCGCTCCCAGTCGGGGTGAGCGGGGGTGTAGGGGGATGGACGTGAACAGTGTGTGCGAAGGCGTCACCGGTTCCCGCGACGGAGTGTTACGGGTCCGGAACGCTTTCCTGAACGGTAGCCGGACAATGGTGATATGTAAACACCATATGACCGGAGTATTTCTGGTACGCGGTTCACACAAGGGAAATGCGCAGGTAGTGACCTGGTTCACAACCGGTCAGTAATAACCTGCGGTCGCCAGGCGGCCACGGCGAGCAGCCCCACTGCGGCGGTCGCGACCCGGAACGGAACCGGAAGTCCCGTGTACTCGGTGAGGAGGCCGCCCGCCGCCGTCCCCGGGGCGGCTCCGCCCGGCTCGGTCAGCCGGTAGGTGCCCCGACCCGGCCCGGCGGTGGGGCATCGACCCGGCCGGACGAGTCGCGGTGGACCACCGGCGGCAGTGGTGGATCCGGGGAGGCCGGGAACCCGTCGCCGTCGTCGGCGCTCTCCCCGCGGCCGTGTCGCCCGGGGCGCGGCTACCGCGTCGGAGCGGGGTGGGTCGGTCGGGCGGCGGTGCCTGCGGGTGTTCCTCCTGAAGGGTGACCGGGGGCACCGGGGGGCGGTAGCCGCCGCTGTGAAGGGCGCGCCAGGGATTTTCCCCGCGCTCTGTTTCGACTCGGCTCCGAGGGGTAACATGCGCTATGGGAGCGCTCCCGTCGATCGGCTGACCAAGCCGAGAACGATGGAGAACGCAATGGAAAGCATGACCCCCCGAACCGCTGAAACCACCGAGACCACCGGGACCACCCGCCGGACCTGGGCCGCACGCGCGCTCGTCCTGGCCTCCGTACCCCTGGTCGCCCTGACCACGATGGCCGCCCCCGCCTCCGCGCACGGCTCGATCGTGGACCCCGCCAGCCGCAACTACGGCTGCTGGGAGCGCTGGGGCAGCGACCACCTCAACCCGGACATGGCGCAGGAAGACCCCATGTGCTGGCAGGCGTGGCAGGACAACCCCAACGCCATGTGGAACTGGAACGGCCTGTACCGCGACAACGTGGGCGGCGACCACCAGGGCCAGATCCCCGACGGGACCCTGTGCAGCGGCGGCAACACCGAGGGCGGCCGCTACGACTCGATGGACGCGGTCGGCGAGTGGAAGACCACCGACGTCGGCGACGACTTCACCCTCCACCTGTACGACCAGGCCCAGCACGGCGCGGACTACTTCCGCGTCTACGTCACCGAGCAGGGCTTCGACCCGACCACCCAGGCCCTGGGCTGGGACGACCTCGAGCTGGTCGAGGAGACCGGTCCCTACGCGCCCGCGCTGGACAGCTACATCGACGTCAGCACCTCGGGCAGGTCCGGCCACCACATCGTGTTCACGATCTGGCAGGCCTCCCACATGGACCAGGTCTACTACCTGTGCAGTGACGTGAACTTCACCTGATCCCCACGACCAACCGACCGGCCGTCCGGACCCCTCCTCCGGACAGGGTCCGCCGGGACCTCCACCCCCGGCGGACCCGCGGCCGACGGCCGCGCGGCGGACACCGCTCACCGCCGCGCGGCGCCCCCGTGCCCGGTCCCGCCCGCGCTCAGGCCTCCATGTAGCGCAGCACCGCCAGCACGCGACGGCTGTACCCCTTGGTGTCGCCCAGTTCCAGCTTGTCGAAGATGGCGTTGGCGTGCTTCTCCACCGCGCTCTGCGACACGAACAGCCGCGCCGCGATCGCCGAGTTGATGTGCCCCTGCGCCATCAGGGCCATGACGTCGCGCTCACGCTCGGTCAGGCGCCCCAACGGGTCCCTGCGGCTGCTGCCCGCGAGCAGTTGGCGCACCACCTCCGGGTCGAAGGCCGCGCCTCCCCTCCCCACCCTGACCAGGGCTTCCAGGAACTCGTCGACCTCCACCACCCGGTCCTTGAGCAGGTAGCCCACACCGGTGGTGTTCTCACCGAACAACCGGGTGGCGTACCGCTTCTCCACGTACTGGGACAGCACCAGCACACCCACTCCGGGCTGCTCCCGGCGGATGCGCAGCGCGGCGCGCAACCCCTCGTCGGTGTGCGTGGGCGGCATGCGCACGTCCACCACGGCCACGTCGGGCGCCTCCTCGCGGACGGCCGCCAACAGGGCGTCGGCGTCCCCGACCGAGGCGAGCACCTGATGCCCCTCGTCCTCCAGGAGCCGCACCAGCCCCTCGCGTAGCAGCGCCGAGTCCTCGGCCAACATCACCCGCACGGCAGCTCCGCCCTGACCGTGGTCGGCCCGCCCGCGGGGCTGTCCACCGACAGCCGGCCGTCGAGCGCCTCGACCCGGCTGGCCAGACCGGCCAGCCCCGTTCCCGCGGGGTCGGCCCCGCCCACCCCGTCGTCTCGTACCCGCACCACCACGGACCTCGCTCCCTCCTCGCCCCGCGCGCCGACCAGCACGCTGACCCGTTCGGCGCGCGCGTGCTTGACCGCGTTGGTCACCGACTCGGCGACCACGAAGTAGGCCGCCGTCTCCACGGTCGGCGGGCACGCGCCCTCCAGGCCGTACTCCAGGTCGATCGGCAGGCTCGACCGGCCGACCAGGTCGTGCAGCGCGGCCCGCAGCCCCGACCCGGCGAGCGCGGCCGGGTAGACCCGCCAGGCGACCTCCTTCAGGTCGCGCAGGGCGTCGCGGGACTCCTCGTAGGCCTGCTCGACCAGTGCGCGCCCCCGCTCCGAACCCGGGTCGCGGCGGGCCCGACCCAGCGCCATCCCCAGCAGTACCAGGCGCTGCTGGACGCCGTCGTGCAGGTCGCGTTCGATCCGGCGGCGCTCCTCGTCCACGGCGGCGACCACTCCCGCGCGGGTCGCGACCAGGACCCCGATCCGCTCCTCCATGAGGTCCTGGCGGCTGGGGCCGAGGAACCTCCGGGCCAGCCAGCGTTCCGTTCCCACCAGGCCCACGGTTCCCTGAGCACTCAGGTACATCAGGGCCAGGCCGATCGGCACGATCGCGGGGTCGTTGCCGTCGAGCACCTCCAGCGGTGACAGCGCCAGGTAGAGCCCGGCGGCGAAGAAGGCCAGCACCAGCCCGCCGAAGAGCCCCACCGGGCAGCGCACCGCGAGGTAGGCCAGCGGTCGGGCCGTCCCGGGGCGCACGGTGATGTCGACGCCGAACAGGGCGGACAGGCGGCCGCGCTCCAGGGAGACCAGCGGCCGGGCGGCCCCGTCCAGCGCCCGGCGCAGGGACGCGCGCGAGGCGGGACGGAGCAGGAGAGGCAGCGCGGGAACGGCGGTCGCGAGGGCCGCCGCGAGGAAGAGGGCCTCGGCCAGCGCGGTCACCGCTCCGGCGGCGGCGCCCGTCACTGCCCGGCCCCATGCGCGCGCCACCGCTGCCGCCGGATACGCGTCTCCGTGCGTCGTCACGTCCGTCCTCTCCGCCTGTCCGATCGCCGCCGCCTCCGGCGTCCGTGCCGGGTACCCGGACCCGACTGCCCGTGCCCGGTAGCCCGGCGCCGGGTGCCCGCGTCCGCTGGTGCGTGACGGGCACCCGTCTTCGAGTGTCCGTGCCCGGTTGTCCGCGCGGGCCCGTGCCCTCGGAACCCGTGTTCTCGGAGAACGGGGGGAGGCCGCGGTCGGCGTCAGCGTCGACACTAGCCACCCCCCGGGCGCGCGGGTACTGCGGAACACCGCATTCCGGGGTGGGGAGCCGCGTCCCGAACAGGGCGGTATTCCCCATGGGCGCGGGGGCCGCGGCTCCCTAGCGTTGTGGCCGTGCCGGCCGGCCGAGACCCCTGTTCCCCGAGACTCCTGTTCCCCAAGACCCCCGTTCCCGAGACGAAGGCCGAACCATGACCGCGCCCCCGACCCTCCCGCGCTACGCCTGGCTCCTCGCCGGTACCGCCCTGTCCCTCTTTGCGATGCAGGCCGCCTGGGACATCGCGCTGCTCGCGTGGGTCTATCCGGTCCTGCTGCTGCGCTTCGCACGCGCCAGCCGACCGCTGCCCGCCCTGTCGGGCGTCCTCGCCGCCAGCACGACGGCCGTGCTGGTCTGGCTGTGGCTGGCCGACCTGCTCTCCCCGCCGCTGGTGCTGCTCGCGCTGGCCCTGGCCCTGGCCGACGCGGCCCCCTACGCCGTCGACCGCCTCCTGTACCGCCGACTGGGGGAGCGCGCCCCGTGGCGGGTCAGCCTGGTCTTCCCGCTCGCCACCGTGGCCGTGGAGTTCACGGTGGCCTCGGTGACCCCCTTCGGCACCATCCACGGCGTTCTCGGCGCCACCCAGGCCGACAACCTCCCGCTGATCCAGGTGGCCTCGGTGACCGGTGTGTACGGAGTGAGCTTCCTGGTGGCCTGGGCGTGCTCGGCGGCGGCGCTGCTGTGGGCACGCGGCCTGACCGACCGCGCGGCCCGCACGGTGGCGGCGGCCTGCGCCGGGACGGTCGCTCTGGTCGCGGTCGCGGGCGGCGCTCGCCTGGTATTCGCCGCGCCCTCGGGCGACACCGTGCGCGTCGCGGGGGTCACCACCTCGCAGGACGCGTGGGAGGAGCTGGTGCCGACCTTCCGGGAGTACGACTCGTTGGAGGCGCTGCGGGCCGCCGATCCGGTCGTGCTGCGTGAGCGCTTCGGCGTCGTCAACGACGAACTCCTCGCCAGCACCGCGAGGGAGGCGGCCGCGGGCGCCGAGGTCGTGGTGTGGCCCGAGTCGGCGGCCTTCACCCTGGAGGAGGACCGCGACCTGCTGGTGGCCGACATCCGGGAGGTGGCCCGGGACCACGGGGTGTACGTCAACGCCGGTATGTCGGTCTACACCGGGCGGGCTCCCCACATCCGCAACCAGATGCTCATGGTCGCCCCGGACGGCGAGGTCGCGTGGACCTACGACAAGAGCAGGCCGGTGCCCGTCCTGGAGCCCTACGAGCCGGGGCCCGGCACGGTGCCCGTCGCGGACACGCCGGCGGGGAGGCTGGCCGTGGCCATCTGCTACGACGCCGACTTCCCGGGACTGGTCCGCCAGGCGGGCGCGCGGGGCGTGGACGTCCTGCTGGTCGGCGCCAACACCTGGGAGGGGATCAAGGAGATGCACGCGCGCAACGCGGTGTTCCGCGCGGTGGAGAACGGCTCGGCCCTGTTCCGGCAGGCGAGCCGCGGCCGCGCCAACGCCACCGACCACCAGGGGCGGGTGCTGGCGACGACCGACTACTTCACCACCGGGCAGCAGACCATGGTCGCCATGGTGCCCCGGGAGGGGGTGACCACGGTCTACTCCCGGATCGGGGACGCCTTCGCCTGGACGTGCGTCACCGCCCTGGCCGCGCTCGCCGTGCTCTCGGCGGCCCGGCCGCGCCGGGAGTGAGCCGAGGGTCCCGGGCCCGGGAGGGCGGCCGCGGTCCTGGCGCCCGTGCACGGACTCGCGGGCGGTCCCCGGCCGAGTGTCGGAAACGGGCTTCGGACGACCGCCCGGACCGGCTGTTCCCCGGCTGACGGGGAGCGGTGCACGAACGGCCCGCCCGGGGCACGGGTGCTCCGGGCGGGCCGTGCCCTCCCGGCCGGGGCCGGGAGGGTGGTAGGTCAGTTGTTGCCGAAGAAGTGGTCGGCGGCGGCGCCGCCCGGGTCCTCCGCGATACCGCTCACAGTGTCCACCTGGTCCTGGAAGCCGCCGACCGCCTCGGTGGCGCTGTCCTGGAAACCGGCCACGGCCTCCTCGCCGTAGGCCTGGGCGCCCTCGGTGAAACCGCCGACGGCTTCCTCGCCGTAGGCCTGGGCGCCCTCGGCGAACCCGCCGACGGCTTCCTCGCCGTAGGCCTGCGCGGCCTCTCCGGCGCCGCCCAGGGTCTCACCGATCCCGCCCACGGCCTCGCCGACTCCGCCCACGGCGTCGGACACTCCCTGGGCTGCTTCCTCGGCTGCTCCGCCGAAGATGTTGCTCAACCAGTCCATCACGTCGCGCACATCCTTATCTCAGGTCCGTGGGGGCCTATTCCGTCTATGTCTACCCGGTCCGGGTAAACTCTCAGTAAGAGATGGAAGCGCAGAGTGATCACGCGGGGGCGCAACGCGACTTCTGCGCTGCTCCCCTTCCCGGGAACCGCTGGTCAGCGCACGAGGTCTCCACCCCAGGCGACCGGGAGCGATCCCACGAAAACGTCGGCGGTGTCCACGATCACACCACTGGTGTCTTTCTGACACCCCCGTGACCGTGCGCAAATCCGTGTTCCGGGCTGCCGGAACTCCCAGCCAGATCGGCGATCGCGCCACACCGGGGGATTGCGGTCGGAATCCGGCCACAACCCGCCGGAGAATGGGCCGTATGGCCGACACGAGTGCGCGGATGCTGCGCCTGCTCTCCCTGCTCCAGACCGGCAGGTCCTGGCCCGGCGCGGACCTGGCCGCCGCCCTGGAGGTCAGCCCGCGGTCGCTGCGCCGCGACATCGAACGGCTGCGCGGACTGGGCTACGCGGTGGAGAGCCTCCGCGGCCCCGGAGGCCACTACCGGCTGGCCGCTGGCCGCGCGGTGCCGCCCCTGCTCCTGGAGGACGACGAGGTCGTGGCCGCCGCCCTGGGCCTGCGGATCGTCGCCGCCGGGCTCGGCGGGGTGGAGGGCGTGGAGGAGGGCGCGGAGCGGGCCCTGGCCCGGCTCGGCCGGGTACTGCCCTCGCGCCTGGCCCGCAGGGCGAAAGCCGTGGCCGCGGCGGTCGAACCGGAGCAGCGGGTGTGGCCGGGCGTGCGGACACGGGTCCTCACCGACCTGGGCGAGGCCGTCGCGGACGGGCACTGGGTCCGGATGCTCCACCGCGGCGGCGACGGCCGCGAGCTGCGCCGCAAGGTGGACCCGTACCGGCTGGTCCTGTCCGGACGGCGCTGGTACCTGTTCGCCTGGGACCGCGAGCGCGACGACTGGCGGACCTTCCGCCTCGACCGGATCACCGGGGTCACCCCCACGAGGGCCCCCTTCACCCGCCGGGGGCTGCCCGGGGAACCGCTGGCCGACCACCTGGAGCGGGGCTTCGGGGCGGGGCGGGCCCGGCACACGGTGTCGGTCCTGTTCGACGCGTCGGCCGAGGAGGTGGCGGCGCGGATCTCCCGCATCGACGGCGACCTGGAGGCGGTCGGCCCCGACCGGGCGCGCTACACCGCCCGCGTGGACTCCCACGAGTGGCTCGCGGTCGTCCTCGCGCTCACCGGCCTGCCCTTCACGGTCGAGGGCCCGCCGGAGTTCGCCCGCCACACCGCGGCGCTCGCCGACCGGCTCCACCGGTCCGTGGACACGACCGGCTGAGAGCGGCGCCGCGCCCGGCCGCCGGGCGCCCCTGCCCGGCGTCCGGGCGCGTTCTCAGGGGACGATGGAGTCGACGTACCCGCCGTCCACCCGCACGGCGGCCCCCGTGGTGGCCGAGGCCAGCGGCGAACTCAGGTAGGCGACCATGTTGGCGATCTCCTCGGGTTCGATCAGCCGCTGCAGGAGCGACTGCGGCCGGTGCAGGCGCATGAACTCCCGCTGCGCCTCCTCCCAGGGCAGGTCCCGGTCGACGAGCTGGTAGACGAAGTCCTCCACGCCGCCGGTGTGGGTGGGACCGGCGATCACCGAGTTGACGGTCACCCCCGTGCCCGCGGCCTCCTTGGCGAACCCCCGCGAGACCGCGAGCAGCGCCGTCTTGGACATGCCGTAGTGGATCATCTCGGCCGGGATCACCACCGCCGAGTCGCTGGCGATGTTGAGTACCCGGCCCCACCCGCGTTCCGTCATCCCCGGCAGGAACTCCCTGGTCAGGCGTACGGAGGAGAGCACGTTGACCTCGAAGTAGCGCCGCCACTCCTCGTCGGAGATGTCGAGCGCGTCCTGAGCCCCGAAGATCCCGAGGTTGTTGACGAGCACGTCGAGCCGGGGGAGCAGCTCGCGGAGCCGGTCGACGCCCTCCTCGGTGGTCACGTCGGCGGTCGCGGCCACCAGCGCGGCCCCGGGCACCCGCTCGGTGACCGCCTCCACCGCGCGGGCGACCTTCTCCTCGCCGCGCCCGTTGACCGCCACCGTCGCCCCGGCGCGCGCCAGCGCCGTGGCGATGGCCAGGCCGATGCCCTGGGTCGAGCCGGTCACCAGGGCCGTGCGTGTACGCAGATCGATGTCCATGGGGTCACGCTACGTCGCTCCGTGCCCCGCCGCCCGACGCGACCCGGCGCCCGGGGCCGTGTGGGGCGGCCGGAGCGACCGTGGGACGTGCGTGGACCCCGCACGCCCCCGTGCGGCGGGGGCACCGGGCGGGGACCGGCCCCGCCGCCGGCGCCGTGGCCGCCAGGGTTCACGGGCCCGTCCCACGCGCTACACCGGCACCACTTCCGGCCGCCCCCTCAGACGGGCTCGTACTCGGCGTCCTCGGACAGACGGCGCAGCGTGGGCAGGTCGATCAGTTCGGTGTGCGTTCCCGCGCTGCCGCAGGTGAAGGCCCCCGCCACCGCACCGGCCAGGACGCACCGCTCCACGGGCTCCCCGCCGAGCCAGGCGTGCAGGAAGGCGGCCACGAACGCGTCCCCCGCGCCGTTGCTGTCCACCACCGGCCGGTTCGGCCGCACCGCGGGAAAGCCGCGCGGCGCGTCCCAGCCCCGCTCCAGGACGTGGCAGCCCCGTTCGCCGTCGGTGGCGACGGCGACCCGGGCCCGCCCCCGGCCGACCACGTCGCGCAGCACGTCCCCGACCCCGTCGCGGACCCTCGCCGCACTCATGAACACCACGTCCGAGCGCAGCGCGTAGTGCAGGTGGTGGGGGTCGGTCCCATCCCAGTCGTGCAGGTCCGTGGAGGTGGTGAGGCCGTGGCGCTCCAGGTCCCCGTACATGTCCCGGTTGTGGCCGATGATCGACAGGTGCGCGTGCCGGGCCCGTCGCACGAAGGGCAGGTAGAACTCCGGGGGCAGCCGCAGGTCTCCCGGGTGGCGCCCGTCGTAGAAGGAGAAGCGGCGCCCGCTCCGGTCCACGAGGTTGACGCCCCGGGGCGTGCCGTGCGGCGAGACGGTGTGGCTGAAGTCCAGTCCCCGCTCGGCGTAGGAGTCGAGCACCATCCGGCCCTGGGCGTCGTCCCCCAGGTAGTCGATGAACTTGGTGGCCAGTCCCAGCGCGTGGCACCCCAGCGCCACCCCGTTGCCGGTGTGCCCCACGTAGTCGACCACCGGCGGGACGAACACCGAGTCCCCGCCGGGCAGGGCCAGCTCGTCCACCCGGACGATCGTGTCGACGCCCGAGCCCCCCACCACCAGCACGTCGTATCCGTCCGTCACGGACTCCCCCTCGTCTCTGTCCGCCTCCCCGAGACAGGCGGCCTCGGCAAAGCATAGGGACGTCCGGACACCGCGACCAGGGGACGCGGTCGTCGGGAGGGAGCGGGGCCGCGTGCCCCGCCCGCGGATCCCGCCCGCCGGTGCCGCCGCACCCGTCGGGGAGGCCCGCGTCCGCATCGCCGGCGGAGGCCCGCCCGCGCGGCCCGTCCCCGTGCCCCGGCCGGTCTCCGGTGGTGGGGCGGTCCCCACCACCGGACCTCCGTCCAGGCCCAGTGACGCCGACCGGCCCCCGTGTTTGGCTCTTGAGCGGGGGCCGGACAGGGCGCCGAGGCCCCTTCCACACGACGAGACGAGCGGAGTTCGCCATGGAAGGGCACGTCCGGGACCGGGGCGGAGCCGACGCCACCCCCCACGCGCTGTGGGCGTCCGGGCTGACCAGGACCCACAGGAGGGGAGACGTACCCGTCCACGCGCTGGCCGGGGTGGACGCGGCCTTCCCCCGGGGAGGGTTCACGGCGGTCATGGGCCCCTCCGGCTCGGGCAAGAGCACCCTCCTGCACTGCCTGGCGGGGCTGGAACGCCCCGACGCGGGCACGGTGACGGTCGAGGGCCAGCCGATCACCGGACTCGCCGAACCGGCCTTGACCCGGCTGCGCGCACGGGCGTTCGGGTTCGTCTTCCAGTCCTTCAACCTCCTCCCGTCGCTGACCGCGGGGGAGAACATCACCATCGGCCAGCGACTGTCCGGCCTGCCCCGGGACGAGGCGTGGCACGACCACCTCGTGGCCTCGCTCGGCCTGGCCGACCGCCTCGACCACCGGCCCTCCGAACTCTCCGGGGGCCAGCAGCAGCGCGTCGCCGTCGCCCGCGCCCTGGTGCACCGGCCGAGCGTGCTCCTGGCCGACGAACCCACCGGCAACCTCGACTCCCGCTCCGGGGCCGGTGTCCTGGAGGCGCTGCGCCGGGCCGCCTCCGACCACGGGCAGACCGTCGTCATGGTCACCCACGACCCCGTCGCCGCCGCCCGCGCCGACCGCGTGCTCATGCTGCGCGACGGCCGCGTCCAGGGGGAACTGGCCGACCCCACCGCGGACTCCGTCCTGGCCCGGATCCGACGTCTGGAGGAGCGGTGAACCGCGCGGCGCACCACGACGTGCCGCCCGAGACGGTGGCCGCAGTATCGCCCACCATGCCACCCGAGGCGCCGACCGGTCGGCCGCCGTATCCGCGTCGCCGGGGTGAGGACCCGCGCCACCACGAGGCGGCCCCGGGCGACGGGGAAGGCGGTGCGGCGTGATGCGGATGGTTCTGCGCGGCGCCGCCGACCGCGCGCGCCAGCTGGTCCTGTCGGTCCTGACCGTGGCCCTGGGCGCCGGGCTGGCCACGGCCGTCCTCGCCCTCCAGGACTCGGCCGAGCGGGTGGCCGCCGGGGGAGCCGGGGCCTCCTGGACGCTGTCGCGGGCGCCGGTCGTGGTGGCGGCCGTCCCCGAGGAGGCCGCGGCCGGGATCACCGCCTCCCCGCTGGGGGAACCGCCCCGGCTGGACCCGGAGACCGTGGCGGAACTGGAGCGCCTCCCCGGCGTGCGCCGGACGGCGGTCGAGGCCCCCTTCTCCGCCTACGTGGTCACCTCCGACCGCACGCTCGGCGGCCACTCCGACCGCTCCTTCGGCCACTCCTGGGCGCTCGCCGAGGCCGAGGGGCTCACCCCCGCCACCGGACGGGCCCCCGAGAGCGGGAACGAGGTGGTCATCGACACCCGCACCGCCGCCGACGCCGGGCTCGCCCCCGGCGACCGTGCGCGGGTCCTGACCTCCGACGGGATCGCCCAGGTTCTGGTCACCGGAACCGTCGAGCGCGGCGGCGCCCCGGACCGGGCCCTGTTCTTCCCACCCGCCGAGGCCGCGCGGCGGGGCGGCGAGCCGGTCATGGCCGCGCTCTGGCCAGGGGAGGGAACCGGCCCCGACCGGCTGGCCGGGGCGGTCGAGGAGGCCGCGCCCGGCGTCCGGGTCCTCACCGGGGACGAGCGCTCCACGGCGCTGGCCCTGGACGGGGAGAACCGGGACCTGGCCTCGGGCATGGGCCGGTTCCTGGGCACCATGGCCGCACTGGCGCTGGCGGTGGCCGCCGTCACGGTCGCGGGCCTGCTCTCCCTGACCGTGCGCGACCGCGCCCGGGAGTTCGCCCTCCTGCGCCTGGCCGGGGCCCGGCCGGGGCTGGTGCGCCGACTCGTCGTCGGGGAGGCCCTGGTCCTGGGGTGCGTGGCCGCCGCGCTCTCCTGCGTCGTGGGTACGGCGCTGGCACTGCTCCTGGCCTGGCTCTTCACGGAGCTGGGGACGCTGCCGGACGGGTTCGCGCTGGTCCTGGGCTGGCCCGCGCTCGCGGCGGGCGCGGCGCTGGCCCTGGCCGTGCCGCTGGCGGCCTCCTTGCGCCCCGCGCTCACCGCGGGCCGGATCGCGCCCGTGGAGGCGATGCGCGCGGCGCAGGCCGAACCTGTCCCCTTCTCCCGTGCCCGCCTGGTGCTCGGGGCCGTGGTCCTGTGCGGCGCGGCGGCCCTGTTCGCGACGGGCTGGGGCCTGGCCGGGACCGTGGTGGCGGTGACCGCCGCCGCCTCGGCCGCGCTGGTCCTCGTCGCCGCCGCGGTCCTGCTCTCGCCGGTGCTGGTCCACGCGGTGCTGCTCCTGCTGCGCCCGGTCACCCGCAGGAGGGCCGCCTCCCTCGTCGCCGACCGGGAGGCGCGCGCCGACGTCCGCCGGGTGGCGGGCGTCATGACGCCCCTGCTGGTGACGACGGCGGTCGCGTGCCTGCTGCTCTTCCAGGAGACCACCACCACCGAGGCCCGCCTGCGCGCCTACGGGGAGCGCCTGGCCGCCGACCTGGTGGTGTCCGGGGCCCTGGGCGTGGGTCTGCCCGCGTCCGCGGCCGAGACCGCCGAGGACGTGCCCGGGGTCGCCGTCGCCGGGGGCTACCGCCAGACGGTCACCTCCGCGGGCGGGCCGTACCTGACCACCCACCTGGTCGAACCCGAGACGGTGCCGCGGATCTACGACCTGATGGTGGAGGACGGCGCGTGGGAGGACTTCGGCACCGGCGGCGTCGCCGTGCGCGCCGACACCGCCCGGAGCCAGGGGTGGCGCGCGGGGCGGACCGTGGAGCTGCTCGGCCCCGACGGCACCGGGTTCACGGCCCGGGTGTCGGTCCTGTACCGGGCGGGGCTCGACTTCCCCGACGTCCTGCTGCCCGAGGAGGCCGTCGCGCCCCGGATGCTCGACACCCTGCACAACGGCCTGTACGTGGCGCTCGACCCCTCGGCCGACGCCGGGAGGACGGCCTCCCTGGTGGAGGAGGCGATCGACGCCGGGCCCGAACTCCGGGTCGCCGATCGCGCCGAGCACATCGCGGACCAGGCCCGGATCGGCCAGGAGGACGCGTGGATCACCCACCTCATGGTGGCCCTGGTGGCGGGTTTCGCCGGGGTGAGCGCGGTCAACGCCCTCGTGGTCTCCGTCTCGGCCCGCGCGCGGAGCTTCGCCCTGCTGCGGTTGGTGGGGGCCTCGCGGGCCCAGGTCGCCGGGATGGTCGCGGGGGAGGCCCTGGCGGTGTCGCTGGCGGGGGTGGCGCTGGGCACCGCCACGGCGCTGACCGGGGTGGCCGCCGTGGGCCACGCCCTCGTCGGCGGCGGGACGGTGGTGCTCGCCGTCCCCCTGGACCAGTATCTGCCGCTGGCCGGTGCCGTCGTGGGCATCGGGCTGCTCGCGAGCCTGGTCCCGGCCGTCGCGGCCCTGCGCGCCCGTCCGCTGCACGCCGCCGGGTGAGGGGGAGACGCGCCCCGCGCGTCAGCGCGGGGCGGCCACGGCGGAGACGGCGGCGACGGCAGCCGCCAGCGCACGAGCGTACTGGTGGGAGCGAGGGGCGCCGTAGCCGACGACCACACTCGGACGACGCCCGGGGACGCGGTCGACGCGGCCCGGAGCCGCGGCGAAGGACGACAGGCCCTCCAAGGCCAGGCCGCGGCGGGCCGCCTCGGCCGCCACGTCACTCTCCCGGGTCCCTTCGGGAAGCTCCACCAGACAGTGCAGCCCCGCGCTCAGCCCCGAGACCCGGCAGCCCGGAAGCCGTTCACGGACCGCCGTGTCCAGGGCCTCACGGCGGGCGCAGTAGTGGTGGCGCAGGCGGCGGACGTTGCGGTCGTACTGGTGGGAGCCCACGAACTCCGCGAGCGCGAGCTGGTTGAGCGTGTCCTGGCCCCCGCCGGTCGACTCCCTCCGCGCCACCATCGCGGGCACCAGCGACGGGGGCGCGGCCGCCCACGCCAGCCCCACCGCCGGGGCGAGCGACTTGCTGGCGGTTCCGGCGTAGAGCACGTGCTCCGGGGCCAGGGCCTGCAACGCGCCGACGGCCCTGCGGTCGTAGCGGAACTCGCCGTCGTAATCGTCCTCCACCACCAGCGCGCCGGTGCGCTCCGCCCAGCGGACGAGCCGCACACGCCGGTCAGCGGCCAGCGGGACACCCGTCGGGAACTGGTGGGCCGGTGTGAGCAGGACCGCCTCGGCACCGGAGCCGTCGAGCAGGGAGACGTCCGCACCGCCCTCGTCCACCGGAAGCGCGAGCACCTCCAGGCCGTGGGCGCGGATGATACGGCGATGCGCTCCGTGCCCGTACTCCTCCACCGCGAAACGGCGCGCGCCCCGCGCCCGCAGGGCCCCGCACACCACCGCGAGCACGTCCGCGAACCCCCTGCCGACGAACACGTTCTCGCCGCTGGCGCGTACACCGCGGGCCCGGGCCAGGTACTCCGCGAGGGCCTCCCGCAGTGCGGGCACCCCGCGGGGGTCGGTGTATCCGAACACGTCCGCGGGAGCGCCCGACACCGCTCGCCGGACGGCCGACGCCCACTCCTGCCGGGGGAAGGCGGTCGGGTCGGGGACACCGCCGCGCAGGTCCAGGACCGGACCGGTCGGCACCGGAGACGGAGGGGGCGCGACCGGTCGCGCGACCCGGTCTGACACCCACGTCCCGGCTCCGACACGGGCGTCGAGCCAGCCCTCGGCCGTGAGCTGCTCGTAGGCCCGCGCCACGCTGTTGCGGGACACTCCCAGGTCGGCCGCGAGCGTGCGGGTGGCGGGAAGGCGGGTGCCGCCCGGAATCCCGCCGCTGGCGACGGCTCGGCGCAGCGCGTCCTCCAGCGAACGGGAGACCCGGGTCCCCGCCACCTCCACGTGCAGGTCGATCCCCGAAACGGCCCACGTTCTGTCCACGGAATCGGACTGTATACCGGGGCCACCGGTTTCTAACGTCAGGGTATGTCCCTCTCTGCACACGACCCTCCCCGCCCGTCCGCGACCGGCCCCCAGCCCTCCGCCGCGCCTTCGCCATCGGTACGGCGCGTATACGCGGTCCAGTTCGTCAGCGCCGTCACCGACGGGGCCGTCCTCGCCACCACCGTGCTGTACTTCGGCACCCTGGTGGGACTCCCCGCCCGGATGATCGGGCTGGTCCTCGCCCTCGCCGCCGGCTGCGCCCTCCTGTCGGCGGCGCCGCTGGGAGCGGTGGCCGACGCCGTCGGCCTGCGCCGCGCGGCGGTCGCCCACAGTGTGCTGGTCGCCGTCGCGCTGGCCGTCCACCTGGTGGCGGACGGCCTGTGGACCTACGCGGTCGGAGCGGTTCTGTTCGTGGTGGCGCAGGCCGGGGTGGGCGCGGCCCGGCACGCCCTGGTCGCCTCCCAGGTCCCTCCCGCCCAGCGGGTGCGGGCGCGGGCACGCATGCACACCCTCCTCAACGCTGGCCTGGGCGCGGGGACCGTGGCCGGGGCCCTGGTCCTGGCGGTGGGCACCCGGCCGGCCTTCCTCGCCGTCTTCGCGGCGGGTGCGGTGGTCGCGCTCGTGTGCGCGGCCCTGCTCCACGGCCTGCCCCGCGCCCTGGACCGCGGCGGGCCCGGCCCGGGGTCCGCGGGGCGCGGACTCCCCGCCCTGCGGGACCCGCGCCTGGCCGCGGTCACCGGCGCGTCGGCCCTCGTCCAGATGTGCATGCCCGTGCTGTCGGTGATCCTTCCACTGTGGTTGAGCACGCGCACGTCGGCGCCCGAGTGGGTGGCGGCCGTCGCGCTGGGACTGAACACGGCCCTGGTCCTCGCCCTCCAGACGCCGTGGTCCGCGCGGGTACGCACGGACACGCACGCCGCCCGGTCGGCGGCCGTCGCGGGCGCCTCGCTCGCGGCCGCCTGCGTCCTGTTCGGGACGGCGTCCGCGGGCGGCCCGGTGGCGGCCGCCGCTCTGATCCTCGCCGGCATCGTCCTGCTGACCGTCGGAGAGGTCGGCGGCGGACCACCCGCCTGGCACCTGGCGCTGCGCCGCGCCCCGGCGGGTCTCCAGGGCCAGTACCAGTCGGTGTTCGGCATGGCGGCGTCCCTGGCGCGCGTGCTCGGGTCCGCGCTGGCACTCCCGCTCGTGCTGTCCGCCGGGACGCCGGGCTGGGCGGTGCTGGGAGCCGTGATGGCCGCCGCCGCGGGGGTCCTGGTCCTGCTCTCCCTCTCCGGGCCCGTACCGGGGTCTCCGGAGGCGCGGCACGTGGGAGGCCGTTGAGAACTGTCGGCCCGGGCGGACACCGCGCCCGGGTGAGGAGCCTCGGGGCCCGGCGCTCACCGGGCCCCGCGACGGTCACGGTGGTCCCCACGACCCTTCCGGAATCCGTCCACGTGGAGGTCGGCTCGGCCCCCACGACCGTTCGGAAACCCGATCACGGGCGGGCACCGCACTCGCTCGGGAACCCGGTCGTGGACGGGCACCGCGCCCCTCCGGATACCCGGTCGCGGGCGGGTGCCGCGCGCGGGAGCGCGGCGCCCGCCCACCCCCTCAGTGGTCGACCGGCAGGTCCTCCGGAGCGGTCGCCCACTCCGTTTCGGGCTCGCTGACCAATACGTGCGTGACGCGCCCGCCCTCGCTGAGGAAGGACTCCGGCAGCCAGGAGCGCCTGTGCTCACGCCCGTCCAGGCGCACCGAACCGATGTAGGTCGCGTCCGGCCCGGCGTTCGGGGCGACGACGGTGATCGGCTCGCGCCCGCTCGGCGCGATCCTGGCGTAGGAGAACACCGGGGCCGACAGCAGCAGCTCGCCGCGCCCCGGCGCCTGCGGGAACAGACCCAGGGCCGAGAACACGT
Source organism: Nocardiopsis sp. CNS-639 (assembly GCF_000381685.1). Classification (NCBI taxonomy): domain Bacteria; kingdom Bacillati; phylum Actinomycetota; class Actinomycetes; order Streptosporangiales; family Nocardiopsidaceae; genus Nocardiopsis; species Nocardiopsis sp. CNS-639. Next base: position 35,299 of record NZ_KB906883.1, on the reverse strand, counting down.
ACCAGGCCGACATCGTGCCCAGGTCGTCGTTGCCGGGCAGGCCGCCCGGCCCCGTCCCGTACTGGGTGTCCACGATCTCGCGCACCGTCTCCTGCGTCTTCCACGGCTGCCCGAGCGCGTTGTACATCCACGGCGCGTGGATGCCCGGCTCGTTGGTGGGGTCGTAGCGCAGCGGATCGCCGCCGCCCACCGACCACGCGCCGTCGGGGGTGCGGAAGAACCCGTCCAGGCGCTCGGCCGCGGTCTCCCGGCCGCCCATCGCCTCGGCCAGGCCGCCGACGTCGTGCGGCACCATCCACGTGTAGGTCGCGCTCGTGCCCTGCGCGAACCCGGTGTCGCGCCCGGGGTCGAAGGGCGTCACCCAGGACCCGTCGGCGTCGCGCGCCTGCGCGTAGCCCGCCTCCGGTGTGGCCTCGGGGTTGTAGACGTTGCGCCAGTACCCGCCGCGCTCGGCGAACATCGCGGCGTCGTCCCCGCGCCCCAGACGCTCCGCCCACTGGGCGAGCGCGTTGTCGGCCACGGAGGCCTCCAGCGTCTCCGCGGCCCCGCCCCAGCAGTGGCAGTCGTCCTGCGGCGCGTAGCGGAGTTCGAGGTAGCGCTCCAGGTTCGGGCGCTGGCCCTCGCACTGGCCCGGGCACCCGGCGTCGGACAGGCCGTCGGGGTGCGGCTCGGTGGCCTGGGTCCGCAGGGACGCGTAGGCGGCCTCGGCGTCGAAACCGTCCACACCCATCGCGGCGAACGTCGCCAGCGTCGCGGCCGAGGGGTCACCCGTCATCACGTGGGTGGGCCCGTTGATGTGCACCCAGCGGTCCCACACGCCCCCGTTCTGCTCGGAGAAGTTGAGCAGGGACTGCGCGAAGTCCCCGGCCACCTCGGGCTCCAGCAGCGCGAGCAGCTGGACCTGCGCGCGGTACTGGTCCCAGCCGGAGAAGTTCGTGTACTGGGCGTCCTGTCCGTCCGCCACGCGGTGCGCCTCGCCGTCCATGCCCGGGTAGCGGCCGTCGACGTCGCTCACCAGGTTGGGCTGGAGCAGGGAGTGGTACAGCGCCGTGTAGAAGGCGGTGCGCTGGTCGTCGGTGCCGCCGCCGACCCTGATCGCGCGCAGGCGCCGGTTCCAGGCCTCGCGCGCCGACGCGGCCACCGCGTCCACGCTCTGCCCGGGGGCGATCTCGGCGGCGAGGTTGGCCTCGGCGTTCTCCGCGCTGACGTAGGAGATGCCCACGCGCACGCCCACGTCGGAGCCCTCGGGGAAGGAGACGTAACCGCCCGAGCCCCTGCCACGCCGCTGGTCGCGGACGTAGCCCTCACCCCCGGAGGCGGTGGTGGCCCCCGGCTTCAGCTCGCCGTCCTCCCACGTGCCCACCTCGGTGAAGGGGGTGTCGAAGTGCGCGGTGAAGTGCAGCCGGTAGTAGGAGTTCCGGTTGTTCTCGCCGCCGTTGGCGCGCTGTCCGCAGAAGGCGCCGGTGAGCACCGAACCGCTCACCGTGCGGGCCTCCGCGTCGATGCGGATGTCGGCGTCCTCGCTGCCGTTGAGCGAGTTGGAGGTGCGGAAGAGCAGGCTGGCGGGGGTGTCCGAGGGGAAGTCGAACTCCCCGGCGCCGGCCCGGTCGGTGACGCTCAGGTCCGTGCGCACCCCGTTCTCCAGGGCCACGGTGTAGCGGCCGGGGGAGGCGGACTCGTCGGCGTGGTCGAAGTCGCTCGCGTACACCTCGTCGCGGGTGTCGGCGCTGGGCGAACTCTCCACGGGCACGGTGACCGGCATGATCGGCACGTCACCGGCGGCACCGGGGTGGCACCCGGCGCCGTTGACGTGGGTCAGGGCGAAGCCCCGCACCCGCGTGACGTCGTAGGAGTAGCCGTTGGCCGCGCCGGTGTCGGTCTGGTCGCCGCGGGTGGTGGTCGGGCTCCAGGAGATCATCCCGAACGGCCGGACCGCGCCGGGGTAGGTGTTGCCGCCGTTCGTGGAGCCGATGAACGGGTCCACGTGATCGACGGGCGAGGCCACGGCCTGGGCCGTCTCGGCCGGGAGCGGCGACGCGGAGGCCGCCGGTGCGGGGGAGAGCAGGGCGGCGCCGACGGCGAGGGCGAGCAGCGGGGGTAGGAGTCGGGGGGAGCGTGGAGGGAGGGTCATCCTCTGCGGTCCTTAGCGGGGAGCGGACGTTCCCGGCGAGTCTGGCCCAGCGGTGCGGGCCGTGGCCAGGTCCGGGCGGGGGAGTTGGCGCGTTCTTCGCCGGTCCGTCGCCGTGGTGTCACGGACCGACCACGGTGCGGACCGCGGCGGCGCGGACGCGCGACCGGGGCGCGGGTCCGGAGCGGGGGCGGTGGTGTGCGGAGACGGAAGCGGGGGAGGGGACCGCGGCGGCGCCGGTCCGCGGGGGCGCTGCGGGGGTGCTGTCCGTCCCCCGGGCGGAGGAAGGGGTGCGGTTCGAGGCGTGTGCGGGTGACGTTCGCGGTTCGAGGTCCGAAGGGGAACGGCCGCGGGGCCCGGCGCACGCGCGCCGGGCCCCGCGGTTCGTCGGTCAGCCCCGGGGCACGTGCCTCGGGTTGCTCGTCGTGCTCTCGTGGTGCAGCCGGTCCAGGGCGGTCACGTAGTAGGTCACGTCACCGCCGCCGGGCGCGGTGAAGACCGTCTCGCCACCGTCCTCGGCCGCGCGCACCGTGCCGATGAGTGCGCGCGCGTCCTGCACCTCGCACGGGACCTCCTGCCGTCCGGGTGCGCCCTCCAGCTCGTAGACCGCGTAGTAGGCGGGCCTGCCGCCGCGTCCGGGGCGGATGGTCAGCTCGGTGCCGCCGTCGGCCCGGGCGGCGGCGGTGACCACCGGCGGTGCGGGAGCGGCCCCGCCCAGGTCCTCCTTGACCGGGATCAGGGCGGGGTTGGCGTAGTGCTGTTCGACCACGACGTCCATGGCGTCCCTGGCGTTGGTGCGCAGCGAGTTCGCGCTGAAGTAGACGTCCCCGTCCACGCCCGGGTACTCGCGGTTCAGGTCCAGGTGCCGGGAGAGTTCGTCCGAGTCGGACCAGGCGCCCGCGTTGCCGACCTTGTAGGCGGCCTGGCCGATGTAGAGGTGTACGTCGGTGCCCTCGGTGACCTGCTCCCACCAGGGGACGAGCACCGCGTAGTCGGCCACGGGCAGGCCGATCTCCCAGTAGACCTGCGGGTTGATGTAGTCCACCCAGCCCTCGCGCACCCACCTGCGGCTGTCGGCGTAGATCTGGCTGTAGGACTCGAACCCGCCGGTGTCGGAGCCGTTCGGGTCGCTGGTGTCGTTGCGCCAGATCCCGAACGGGCTGATGCCGAACTTCACGTGCGGCTTGGCGGCGTGCACCGCCTCGTCCATCTCCTGGACCATGCGGTTGACGTTGTCGCGCCGCCAGTCCCCGATGTCGCCGAACCCGTCGCCGTACTCGGCGAACGTGTCCTGGTCGGGCACGGTCTCGCCCGCGACCGGGTAGGGGTAGAAGTAGTCGTCGAAGTGGACGCCGTCCAGGTCGTAGTTCTCGACGGCGTGCATCATCGCCTCGACGACGAACGCGCGCACCTCGGGGATGCCCGGGTCGTAGTAGAGCTTGCCGCCGTAGGCGAACACCCAGTCCGGGTTGACCCGCGCCGGGTGGTCGGCCACCAGGCGCGAGGGGTCGTCGTGCATGGCCACCCGGTAGGGGTTGAACCAGCCGTGGAACTCCAGGTTGCGGGCGTGCGCCTCCTCGACCGCGAACGCCAGCGGGTCGTAGCCGGGGTCGGTGCCCTGCGTGCCGGTGAGCCACTCCGACCAGGGCTCGTGCGGCGAGGGCCAGAACGCGTCGGCGGTCGGCCGGATCTGCACGAACACGGCGTTGAGCCCGTCGGCCTTGGCCCGGTCGTAGAGGTCGATCAGCTCGGCCTGTTGAGCCTCGGGCGAGAGGCCCTGCTCGCTGGGCCAGTCGATGTTGACCACCGAGGAGATCCACTCGGCGCGCATCTGCCGCTTGGGCGGCACCTGCGGATCGACCGCGCACGGCTCGGCGGAGGTGTTCGTCGCCGGGACGGCCGGTGCGGCCGCCGCCGCGTGCGGCGCGTGGAGCAGCGACGCGGTGAGCACCGCCGCGAGGGCGACGGCTCGGGAGGCGCGGCCCGCCCCCCGGGCGGGCGGGTGAGCGGGACGGTTCCGGTGCGGTTTCGCCAACGTGGGCTCCTTCCGGCTTCTGTCGTGCGGACAGCGAGCAGCCGGAAGGGACGCGCTCCGGTGCGGTCACCGCGCGCGGCGTCCGGGTCTGCCCTAGGAGAAAACCTTCATGATTTGCCGGGCAGATGCAAGACTCCTACGTCAGGTTGATACCGATGTGTCGCGGGAGCTGCGTGGTGCCGACTTGCCTGGATCGAGCGAGACCCCGCCAGTAGCTCGGTCAAATATTCCGTGGCCGGATCCGGTCACGAGGGTTTGCGTCCATGTCAGCGTCCTCAGTCATCGCTTGAACCTCGCTTCGGTGGATAAAAGTGACTTTGTGTGCCTTGTGTAGTCATAGGTGTAACTAGTAACTTTCTGCCCGGTTTGAAGTAGCTGGACTAAGTCCCTTCGGGGGCAGAGTCCCACCACAACAGCACAAGACAGGCATCCCCCATGCTCTCCCCCTGACCCAGGTAGCGGTGCGAGGAAGTCACGCGCTACTTCGAGCACGCGGGTGAGACGGTCGCTGTGCGCGAGAACGACGGGGACCTGCACTGGGTGTTCTCCGACCACCACGGCACGGGCGAGATGGCGGTGGATGCGATCTGGGGAGAGGTCGTCCAGCGGCGGATGACCGTGTTCGGTGAGAACCGTGAGGCCGCAGGGGAGTGGCCGGGCGAGCGCGGGTTCGTGGACGGCACGGTCGACGAGTCCACGGGACTGACCCAGCTCGGAGCGCGTGCGTATGACGCGGCGCTGGGCCGGTTCATCTCGGTGGACCCGTTGACGAACCTCGTTGACGCGCAGACGATGAACGGGTACGCATACGCCAACAACAGTCCGACCACCTACTGGGACGGGTCAGGGCTGTCGTACTGCACTCCTGCGGACGGTATCTGCCTCTCGGGGAACAGGGCGACTGTCTCCTACAAGAAGAAGAACGGCAGCAGCGGTACTCAGCACTGGCATTACGGCAGTAAGCACGGATGGCGTCAGACCTCCTATACCAGGTACCGGCCGTCTTCAGGCGGCGGCTACCAGACGAACCGTTACACCATGGCTTCCGGTGGCTGGAGCGGCTGGAAGACTGTCGCCAAACCGCCTGTTCCGAAGAGGCCTCCGGTCAGCTATGCCAAATCTCCGCAAGAGCAAGCTATTGACGCTGCTGGTTGGTTCTCGCAGGCTGGAGACTGGGCGAGTGGAGCCTGGGACTGGACCAAAGACAATTGGGGAACGATCTCCCAAGTTGCTGGGTGGGCTGCGTTTGGCGCTTGCGTATTCGTCTCTGCGGGCTCCTGCCTCATTGCTGGTGGGGCAGTTCTTGCGGCAAACGTTGGGATGGACGCGGCTATCGATGGTTCTGTCAACTGGAGAGAACATGGGTGGAGCGCTCTGATGCTTGGCATGGGCGGAGGCGCCGCTCTCGGTGTCGGTAGGTTGGCAACTGGTACGTGGCGAGGTGCGCTGAGTTCAATGCGATCAAGGCCTACCGTACGAACCGGCACTCAGAGGTGGGACTATAATCCCAGGTCAGGAAACCCTCAGCGCAGAGAGGGAATCTTCCAAGGCTGGGACATGAGTTCGGGTCCTGTTGATTGGGGTGCTTCGTCCGCCAACTATGCAGTCAACATTGCCAGCGGCTCCACGTTCGGCGGACCGGTCCCGTACAGCAATCCCTTCGCTGGGCGTTAGCGATTGGTTGAAATGATCGTTCGAAATAGAGGAATGCAGGCACTGGCATGTGTTCTCGCGTTCTTGATTTGGGCATTGTTTGCCCTATGGGCGGCTTCTGGGGAATTCCAAATTCCCTCCGCTCTTATCGTGGCTACCATGGCAAGCCTATCGATATGGTTGAGTATCAAGGTTGGCTTCTGGAGAAGCATTGAGGTTGATGTTAATCTTCTGATTATCCGTGATTATATAAAGAAGACTTCGGTTCCGCTGATTCAGGTGCGTGATGTTGTGGCGCCGGGCGGTGCTTTGGTCATAGAGTTGGAGAATGGTGATACCCTAAAGCCTGCGGCGTTTGAAGGGTCACTCCTCACGGCCTTGTTCGGCAGCCCGAGCGCCAATCGTGCTGTGCGCATTCTCAGCCAGTGTGTTGGTGATTGCTGTGCGGGCGGCGCAATGGAGGACCCTGGTGCTAAAGTCAGTCCTCATCTGAATCTCATTGCCTTCCCGGTAATATGGGTGCTTGTGTTTTCCAGCTACCTTGGCTTGAGCTTTCTTGTTTCTTGAGGAAGCAAGCTAGGTGGCCTGGGCCCCGTCTTCGGGAACCGAGGAGGGCACGCTTTATTTCGAGCGCTCGGGTGAGGCGGTCGCGGTCGGGGGGAACAGTTGGTCCTGGTCGGGGTTGTCTGGTGACTGTCTTTCAGAAGTCTCGGCGGAAAAGATCTTCCAAGACACTGCGGAACCGGTGGACAGCTTCCTTTGGTATCTCCGCCTGCTTTCTTATCGGATTTTTTTGGCTTGGCGGTGTAACGCAAGCCCTCGGTTCTGAGAGTGGAGTTTACCGATGGGAGTGGTTCTTCTACTCGATGTTCCACCCCATTGCTTATTGGTTTTTTCTGAAGGTCTCATACTTCACTCATATTGAACTGCGAGGTGATGCTGTTGTTGTTAAGAACTTCTGGTGAAGCATGTCATTCCTGCTCGACTCGTTTCTAGGGTTCTTTGGGAAGGGGGCGTAGATATTGTTCTTGAAGATGGTAGTAAGTGGTGGTGTCTCAATCTGGGGGGATCTCTGGTCGGTCGGCTCGCTGGTTACCCAACAAACCGGAGGTGTGCCAGGGAGATCGAGGATTTCGTGGAAAGGAGTAAGACTGAGCCTGTAGCCGTGGAAGATTCTGGCGTCGTGACTTCGCTGCACCTCAATCTGGTTTTTCTTGCTTGTGCATCACTCGCATCTTTTGTTCTTTTTTGCCTCTTGAGTCTCGGATGCTAGCTTCGTCGGCTTCTCTCCGTTTTCCTTGCTCTTCTGACTTGGCTGAAGATACGACCGGAGACGCCCGTACTGGGACGGGGCAGGTGGGGTAGGGGGCCGGTGATCGTGCTCGGCCCTTCGGGGTCGGCAGCGAACGGAGGGAGTGCCGTGTTCGTCTTCTTCAGCAACCGTCTGGGCTGTGTCATGTCGCTGGTGGTCTCGGTGGCGCTGACCGCCCTGCTTCTGTTCATCCTTAACTCCCTGGGGTGAGGCGGGAGGCGGACGAGGCGGGTGGGACGCTTGCTTCCCAGGAGGGAATCGTCTACTACGGCGAGGCCACGCAGTCCTTCTGGGCTGTCACCCCCACCGGACTCCTCGAAGCCGCGAACGCTGACGCCCTCCTCCTGGCCCTGTGGCCGCACAACGCCCCGTTCATACCGCCCGCCCTGGCCGTCGAGGCCCTCACTCTCGCACCGGCCTGACCGGTCCCTCCCACCACGGGCCGGAACCGCCACCAGCGGCCCCGGCCCACCCGTGACTCAGCGGAGGGCCCACCGCCGACCGCAGCCGGACACCCGCCTACTCCTGCTGGTGGGGCATCCGGATGTTGTACTGGCGCATCTTGCGGTAGACGGTCGCCCGTCCCATCCCCAGCTCGGCGGCGGCCCCGACGACGGTCGCGCCCGGAGCGGTCAGGCAGCGGATGATCTCGTCGCGTTCCACGGCCTGGATGCGGCTGAGGCGGCGCCCGCCGTTGCTGCGGAAGACCTCGGCGGGCAGGTGGTGCACGTCGACCACGTCCGCGCGCTGCGCCGCGTCGCACACCGCCCGCTTCAGCTCGGTGGCGTTGCCCGGCCAGTGGTAGTCGGTGAGCGCGCGGGAGGCCGCCGTGGTGAGGCCGATCGCCCGCCCCCGGGCCCCCTGCGCGAAGTGCCGCGCGAGCGGCAGCACGTCCTCCGGGCGGCGGCGCAGGGCGGGGGCCTCGACCACCGTGTCCACCAGCTCCCGCAGCGCCTCGGGGAGCGCGTCGAAACTCCGCGCCGTGACCACGAAGGGCTGGGGGCGTCCGCCCCCGCGCCGCGCCCCGGCCAGCAGCCGGGCCAGCTCGCTCGCGCCCCACGCCGGAAGCGCCTCCACCCCGGACACGATCACGCACGTGTCGTCCTTGGCCAGCTCGGGGGTCCAGAGCGTGAGCCAGGAGTCCACGTCCTCCGGGGCGGGCGGACGGGCGTTGAGCACCCTCTCCCGGGCGCTGACCTGCCGCCGCGCGAGCGAGGCCAGGGAGGTCCGGCCCGAACCCGGCTCGCCCACGACCGCCAGCGTCCGCCCGCCCACCGCCTCGCGGGCCTCGGCGACGGCGCCGCGCCAGAGCCGCGACGCGCAGGCGTCGGCCTGTCCGCCACCGGCGGCGCGGAAGCGGAACACCGCGCCCCTGGGCGCGGGCTGGACCCGGCGCCCCGTGCCCCGGGCGAGCATGAGCGCGGACGTGCTCTGCGCGGCGGACTGGGCCAGTGCCAGCAGCAGGGCCGACGAGGACTCCGACCAGGTGGTCAGGTTGACGCTGCCGACCAGCGTGCCGTCGGACGGGTCCAGGACCGGAGCGGCGGCGCAGGTGTACCCGCGCAGCCCCGTGCAGTAGTGCTCCTCCGCCCTGACCAGCGACGGCGCGCGGTCGGCCAGGGCCAGGCCGAGGCCGTTGGTGCCCGCGTCGCGTTCGGCGTAGGAGAACCCGGGGGCGAGGTGGACCCGGTCCAGCGAGTGCAGGATCGCCGCGTCGTTGGCGAGCCTGCTCAGCACCAGCCCCTCGCTGTCGGTGATCATCAGGCTCACCGGTTCGTTGGCAATGGTCCGCTGGATGCCCCGCAGGACCTCGTTGCCGCACTCGTAGAACAGCGACTCCGTGTCCACGGAACCGGTGAACGCGGGCTCCACCCGTTCGGCGGAGACGCCGTAGTGCTCGCTGCGCCGCCACGAGGCGCGCAGCCGCGGGGCTTTCACCGGTGTCCGTCCGGCGGTGTCGATGGGTGCGTGTCTGGGCGGTGAACACGTCCGGTCGTGCACGTCGGCCTCCAGGGGTTCTGCGGCCGCGACCTGGGCGGACGGTCGGTACGCCCACCCGGGCCGCGTGACGGCCAGGTTACTCGCCCGTGTCCCGGAGGCCTCGGAGCGGCTGTCTCAAACTGAGACACGCGACACAGGCCGGAGTTGCGTACGTCTCCCTAGTCTTCCAGCGAAACGGCCGATTCGACCCGGCCCCGTGGGAGGAAGCATGTACAGCAAGGACGGCGAGAACTACTTCGTCGTGGACGCGCACGTGGCCCTGTGGGACGCGCGTCCCGAGAACCAGCTCAACATCCACGGCAAGCAGTTCATCGACTGCTTCTACGACTACCACCGCAACCTCGGCCCGGAGTCGGAGCTGTGGCCGTACGAGGACTTCCTCTACTACGGCGGCGAGCGCCTGATGCGCGACCTGTTCACCGACGGCTACGTCGACCACGCCATCTTCCAGCCCGCCCACCTCGGCGCCTTCTACCGCAACGGGTTCGGGCAGGCCGAGGAGGCCTTCGCGCTCACCCAGGCCCACCCCGACAAGCTCACCTACAACCACTGCTGGGACCCGCGCTTCGAGGAGGAGGGGCTGGAGTGGCTGCGCCGCGACGCCGAGCGGTTCGGGCTCCAGGGGGTCAAGCTCTACACCGCCGAGTGGAAGGAGGGCTCGCGCGGGTACAAGCTGGACGACCCGTGGACCTACCGCTACCTGGAGACCTGCCAGGAACTCGGGATCCGCAACATCCACGTCCACAAGGGGCCCACGATCCGGCCGCTGGACCGCGACGCCTTCGACGTGGCCGACGTGGACCACGCGGCGACCGACTTCCCCGACCTCAACTTCGTGGTGGAGCACTGCGGGCTGCCCCGCCTGGAGGACTTCTGCTGGATCGCGACCCAGGAGCCCAACGTGCACGCGGGCCTGGCGGTGGCGATCCCCTTCATCCACACGCGGCCGCGCTACTTCGCGCAGATCCTCGGCGAGCTGCTGTACTGGCTGGACGAGGACCGGATCCAGTTCTCCAGCGACTACGCCCTGTGGACCCCGCGCTGGCTGGTGGAGAAGTTCGTGGACTTCCAGATCCCCGAGGACATGACCGAGTACGCGCCGGTCACCGTGGACCAGAAGAAGAAGATCCTCGGGCTCAACGCGGCCGCGATGTACGGCATCGAGGTGCCGCAGGGGCTGGGTCTGACGGCCGACGCCGACGCCAAGGCGGTGGCCTGACATGCGCCCGCACGGACACGCCGAACTGGAGCGCCCGGAAACCGCGCACACGGCCTCCGAACCCGGCACTCCGCAGGACGCCGAACTGGAACTCGCGGCGCTGCGGGCGCTGGACGCGGTGTACGACCCCGAGCTGGACGAGCCCGTCACCGACCTGGGCTTCGTCCGCTCGGTCAGGGCCGACGGCGGCGCGCTCACCGTCCACCTGCGGCTGCCCACCTCGTTCTGCGCGCCCAACTTCGCCTACCTCATGGCCTCCGACGCCAAGGATGTGCTCACCGACCTGTCCGGCGTACGTGAGGTCGCGGTCCTCCTCGACGACCACCACGACTCGGACAGGATCAACCGCGGCCTGGCCGCGGACGCGGGCTACCGCGGCACGTTCGGGGACGAGGCGCAGGAGGACCTGGAGGAGCTGCGCCTGGTCTTCCGGCGCAAGGCCCACGCCGCCGCGATGGAGCGGGCGCTGACCCTGCTGCTGCGCGCGGACCCCGGCCTGGCCGAGGAGGACCTGCACGACCTCACCCTCGCCGACCTGCCCGACGACCGGGCGGGGCGGGCGCTGCTGCGGCGCCGCGCGGCGCTCGGGCTGAACCGCGACCCGTCCGCGCGTGTGCTCGTGGACGACCACGGCGCCCCCTTCCCCCGAGAGGAGGTCCCGCTGCGGCTGAGGTTCGCCCGCTCCACCCGGATCTCCATCGAGGGCAACTCGCACTTCTGCCGCGGGCTGCTGCGCACCCGCTACCCCGGGTCGGAGGCCGACCAGGCCCCGCCCGCCCACACACTTCCGCTCACCGTTCAAGCGAGGCAGTCATGAAGGCAGTCCAGGTCGTCGGCTACGGCCAGAACCTGCGCATGGAGGAGGTGCCCGCCCCGGAGGTCACCGGTCCCTTCGACGTCATCGTCAGGATCGGCGGCGCCGGAGTCTGCCGCACCGACATCCACATCCTGGAGGGGCAGTGGGCCCAGAAGTCCGGTGTCACCCTGCCCTACACGATCGGCCACGAGAACGCGGGCTGGGTGCACGCCGTGGGCAGCGGCGTCACCAACGTCTCCGAGGGCGACAAGGTCATCGTGCACCCGCTGATCACCTGCGGCCTGTGCCGGGCCTGCCGCTCCGGTGACGACGTCCACTGCGAGAACAACCTCTTCCCCGGCATCGACACGGCCGGGGGCTACGCCGAGTACCTCAAGACCTCCGCGCGCAGCGTGGTGCGCATCGACGACTCCCTCGAACCCTCCGACGTGGCCGCGCTCGCCGACGCCGGGCTGACCGCCTACCACGCGGCGGCCAAGGCCGCGCGCCGCCTGCGTCCCGGCGACCGCTGCGCGGTGATCGGCGCCGGGGGTCTCGGGCACATCGGCATCCAGGTGCTCAAGGCGATCACCGCGGCCGAGATCATCGCGGTGGACCGCAACGCCGACGCGGTCGCCCTGGCCACCTCGATCGGCGCCGACCACGGGGTGGTCGCGGACGGCACGCAGGTCGAGCAGGTCCTCGAACTCACCGGCGGCCACGGCGCCGAGACCGTCATCGACTTCGTGGGGGAGGGCGGGGCGACCTCGGACGGGGTGCGGTTCCTGCGCCGTGCCGGGGACTACCACGTCGTCGGGTACGGCGAGAACATCGACGTGCCGACGATCGACGTCATCTCGGCGGAGATCAACTTCGTCGGCAACCTCGTCGGCTCCTACAACGACCTGTGCGAGCTGATGGTGCTGGCGGCGAGGGGACACGTGCGGCTGCACACCAGCAAGTACCCGCTCGACCGCTTCCAGGACGCGCTGGACGACCTCGACGCCGGGCGGATCCGGGGCCGCGCGATCCTCGTCCCGTAGGGGGATCTTCGACCACGCCGGGAGGGAGCGCCCGGCCGGGCCCACGGGACCGGTCGGGCCCGCGGCGGCACGCCGGGTCCGCCCGAGGTGAGGGGCGGTCCGCGTCGAGGGGACGGACACCGCCTCCGCCGGAGGGCGGAAGGGGAGGTCCGGCGTGCCAGCCGCGCCCGTTCGCGTGCCGCCGGTGCGTGTCGCCGGTGCGCGACGGTGTGTCCCGGCCCGGGAGGCGGTCCCGGTTGCGGTCAGGGCGTTCGGATCGCGAGCCGGGTGTCCCGGTGCGGGCGGGGCCTCCCGGTGGGGGGTGGTCCCGGTCGCGGGCGGTGGCCTGGCACAGGCGGGTGCGGCCCCGGTCGTGCGCGGGTGTGTCCCCGGCGCAGCGGCGGCGGCCCCCTCGGTGGGGGCCTTGGTCGGAAAGCGCTTGCCTTGTAACGTGGGTCACTCCCGCTGTTCAAGGAGGCGTGCCCATGGGGATCCCCCCGCGTTCCGTCCGAAGAACGAGTCCGCTGCTCGCGGGCGTATGTGCCCTGGTGATGGCCGGAAGCTCCGCCGCGCTGGCCGAGCCGGACACCGGTTCCGGCGTCCAGCTCGAACGGCTGGATCGCGGCCTGGTCGCGGTCGACACCCCGGAAGGCGTTTTCCTGAGCTGGCGCCTGCTCGCCTCCGAGGTCGGCGGGCACACCGGCTCCGGGCTCCGGGGCCCGCAGTTCCGGGTGTACCGGGACGGTGACGTCATCGCCATCGTGCGCGACAGCACCAACTTCCTGGACGGGGAGGGCGGCGCCGACTCCGAGTACCGGGTGGTCCCCGTCCCCCGGGGAAGGCCCGGCGTCGGCCCCGAGGGCGAGTCCTCCGTGTGGGCCGAGGGGCACCACGACCTGCCGCTCCGCGAACCCGAGGGCGGCACCACCCCGGCGGGGGAGGAGTACGGCTACACCGCCAACGACGTCAGCGTCGGCGACATGGACGGCGACGGGCGGTACGAGTTCGTCGTCAAGTGGGACCCCACCAATTCCAAGGACGTCTCGCAGCGGGGCTACACCGGTCCGACGTACGTGGACACCTACACCCTGGACGGCGAGCTGCTGCACCGCATCGACCTGGGCGTCAACATCCGCTCGGGCGCGCACTACACGCAGTTCGTCGTCTACGACCTCGACGGCGACGGCCGTTCGGAGATCATGCTCAAGACCGCCCCGGGCACCCGGACGCTGACCTTCGACGGGGACGGCGGAGCGGCCGGGGAACACATCACCCTGCCGGACGAGGACGTCGAGGCCGGAGTCGATCACGGAGACGACTACCGGATGAGCGCCGAGGACTACCGCGAGCACGTCGTGGAGGTGTTCCGTGGCTGGCACGGGCACCCCGAGGTGGTGGCCGGGAACTGGCCCGCCACCCTGGAGGAGGCCTTCGGCGGGGGGCCCAGGTACGACTACCCCCTGAGCGAGGAGGACGCCGGGGCCCTCGCGGACCTCTTCCTCGACGAGTACGCGCCCTCGCGCAGCGCGCGCAACGAACTGCGCGAGTTCGAGGGCTTCATCGTGGACGGCCCCGAGTACCTGACGGTGTTCGACGGCGAGACCGGCGCGGAGCTGGACACCGTCCGCTACGAGCCGGGCCGGGGCGACGACGGCCTGCTGTGGGGCGACTACGCGATGGCGCGCATCGAACCGGGCAACCGGGTGGACCGGCTGCTGTCGGGCGTGGCCTATCTGGACGGCACCCGCCCGTCGGCGGTGTTCGCCCGGGGCTACTACACGCGCTCGGCGGTGGCCGCCTACGACTTCGACGGCGAGGACATCAGCACGCGCTGGGTCGCGGACAGCGGCCACGTGCCCATGGACAACCCGTTCCACGCCTCCCCGCACGGGGGACGGGGCTCCGACCCCGAACTGGGCACGCTGGCCGGTCAGGGCTTCCACTCTTTCGGCGTGGCCGACGTGGACGCCGACGGACGCCAGGAGATCGTCTACGGCTCCGCGACCCTGGACGACGACGGGTCGCTGCTGTACTCCTCGCACGCCGAGGGGCCTCCCGGGAGCGCCATCGAGGGCCAGACGACCAAGCTCGGGCACGGCGACGCGATGCACGTGGGCGACCTCGACTCGCGGCGCGAGGGCCTGGAGGTCTGGACCGTGCACGAGGGCGGCGCGAGCGCGCCGTATGGGTTCGCGATGCGCGACGCCGCCACCGGCGAGGTGCTGTTCGGCGGGTACACGGGCACCGACACCGGCCGGGGCATGGTCGGCGACGTCGACCCGGACGTCCCCGGCCTGGAGGCGTGGTCCTCGATGCCGCCCGGAGGCGGGGGCGAGGCGGGCCTGTGGAGCGCGGACGGGGAGTTCCTGGGCGACCGCACCCCGGGGACGAACATGAGCATCCGCTGGTCCGCCGACATGACCACGCAGATCGTCGAGGGCACCGAGGACCCGAGGATCGGGGACTGGCGGCGCGGCACCCTGCTCACCGCCGAGGGCACGCTCACCAACAACGGGACGAAGGGCAACCCCGCCCTGGTCGCGGACGTGCTCGGCGACTGGCGCGAGGAGCTGGTCCTGCGCACGAGCGACAGCGGCGCGCTGCGCATCCTCACCAGCACCGAGGTGACCGGACACCGGCTGCACACCCTCATGCACGACCCGCAGTACCGGGTGGACGTGGCCCGGCAGCAGACCGGCTACAACCAGCCCGCGTACACGTCCTTCCACCTGGGCACGGACACCGACTGGGCGCGGGTGCAGGTCCCCGAAGCCGTCTACCCCGAGTAGGGGGCGGGAGCGCGAAGAGGCGTCGGGGCCCCGGGCCGGGAGCGGCACACTCCCGGCCCGGGCCCCTTACGGCTGGTGTCACCACGACACCGGCCGTCCGTGTGGAAGTCGTGTCCGCGCAGTGTCCTCACGCGGTCGGGACGGGCCGCGCCCGGGGGCCGGAGGGCGCCCCGGCCGGTGCTGCGCGGCCACTGCGGCCACCGGGGGACACCTCTTGTGCGGAGAAAGCGCCGAGCGAAGGCGGCCCCGGCGGGAGGCGGCGGGCGGACCGCCGCCTCCTACCGGACGGAGGGGCCGGCCTCCGGCGGGCCGCTCCGGGGCCGGGCGCCCAACTGGACCGACAGCTCGGCCGCCGCCTCGCGGACGGCCGCGATGAGGCCGACCAGGCCCGACCCCCGGAAGTGCGTCGCGGGGCCGCCCAGGCTCACCGTGGCGGCGAGCCCTCCGGAGGAGTCGAAGACGGGGGCCGCCACGGCGCCCACGTCGTCCAGGAAGTCCTCGTCGCTGACCGTGTAGCCCTCGGACGCGATCCGTTCCAGGTGCGTCCGCAGGGCCTGCTCGTCGGTCATGGTGTGCGCGGTGAAGCTCCGCAGCGGCCGGGCCAGCCACCGTTCCCGCAGGTCGGCGGAGAAGGCCAGCATCGTCATCGGCCCCGCCGCGGCGTGGAAGGGCAGCACGCTGCCGACGGCGATCTTCTTGATCGTCAGCGGCCCCGATCCCTCGACGAGGTCGATGCAGACCGCGCCGTCCTCCGAGGGCACCATCAGGTAGGCCGTGTGGCCCGTGCGCGCGGCCAGGCCGCGCAGCAGGGGAGCGGCCTCGTCGCGCAGGTTGAGTTCGGCGAGCGCGGTCGATCCCACGGCGAACAGCCGCATGTTGACCTTGTAGGCGCCGTCCGCGCGCTGGCTGACCCAGCCGACCTGTACCAGCGTGGCCAACAGGCGGTGCACCGTGGTCTTGTTCAGACCGGTCTCCTCCGCCAGCTCACCCAGGGTGAGCGCGTGCCGCTCATGGGTGAAGCACTCCAGGAGCCGACAGGCGCGGAGCACCGAGTTGACCACGCCCTTGGGTCCAACGGCCGGTTCACCGTCGATCGTCGCCACCGAAGGGGACCTCCTCGCACGTGCGGCCGTCGATGACAGGGTAGCGGCCGGATCGCGGCCCGCCCGACGCCGTGGATCCGGTTCCGGCGGGCGCGGTGCCGCCGCCCGGTTCAGCTCCCACTGCCGTACACCGCGCGCATCCGCTTCTTGTCGAACTTGCCCACGCTGGTCTTGGGGACCTCCTCCACCATCACGAACCGGTCGGGGAGCTGCCAGCGCGCGAACCCCTCCCCCAGGAAGCCGCGCAGCTCGTCCGCGGCGATCTCCCCGCCGTCCGTGCTGGACAGGACCGCGACGGGCCGCTCGCCCCAGGTCGGGTCGGGGACCGCGATGACGGCCGCCTCCCTCACCCGCGGGTGGGCGGCCAGCCTGTTCTCCAGGTCGACCGAGGAGATCCACTCCCCGCCGGACTTGACCATGTCCTTGGCGCGGTCGACCAGGGTCACGTACCCCCGCGCGTCGATGGTGACCATGTCCCCGGTGCGCAGCCAGCGGCGGCCGTCGGGGGAGGAGTCGAAGGAGGCGCCGTCGTCCTGCTCGGGGGCGTGGTAGCGGTCGACGACGAAGGGACCGCTGATCTCCAGCTCCCCCACGCTGGCGCCGTCCCGGGGAACCTCCCCTCCGGCGGCCCTCGACCGGACCGCCAGGCCGGGCAGGGGACGGCCCTGCGTGCGTCGGGCCGCCGCACGCGCCGCCTCGTCGGCGACGCACGGTTCCACGGCGACCAGACCGACCGGTGAGCACTCGGTCATGCCCCACGCGTGGACGGGGCGGACCCCGAGGCCGGCGAGCGCGTCGAGCAGGTTCTCGGACGCGGAGGAGCCGCCGATGACGACCCGGTCCAGGGTCGCCAGCGCGTCGGCGGGCACCCGGCCCTCCTCCACCGCCCGGACCAGGGAGGACCACACGGTGGGGACACCGGCGGCGAACGTCGCCCGGGCGTCGCGCACGAAGCCCGCGAGGCTCAGCGGGTCCAGGTGGCGGCCGGGCAGGGCCAGGCCGGCGCCCGACACCAGGGCCGCGTAGGGCAGGTTCCACGAGTTCGCGTGGAACATCGGCACGACCGGCAGCACCACGTCGTGGTGGCCGATGGCGAACGCGTCGGTCGTGCACAGGGTGAGCGCGTGCAGGTAGACCGACCGGTGGCTGTAGACCACAGCCTTGGGGCGGCCGGTGGTGCCCGACGTGTAACACACGCCCGCCGCCTCGTTCTCGTCACGGGGACGCCACCAGCTCCGGGGCTCGGGGGCCGCGGGGAGTTCCAGTCTGCGCACGCGCGCCGCGCCCTGGACGGCGGGCAGCTCGGGGGCATCGCCCATGACGAGGACGTGTTCGACGGTGTCGGGGAGGTCGACGGCGGACCAGGCCTCCCACAGGGACCCGTCCACGAGCACCGCGCGGTCGTCGGCGTGGCCGAGCGTGTAGGCGATCTCGTCGGCGCTGAGGCGGATGTTCACGGTGTGCATGACCATGCCCGCGCCGGGGATCGCGACGTAGGCGCGCATGTGGTCCAGGGTGTTCCAGGCGTAGGTCGCCACCCGGTCGCCGGGACGGAGCCCGAGGCCGGTCAGGACCTGCGCGAGTCCGCGGGCCCCGGCGAACAGCGCGGCGTAGTCCAGGGTGCGGACGCCGTCCGGTTCCCGGCCGACGATCCCGCGGTCGGCGAAGGTCGTCTCGGCCCGGTCGAAGACCTGGTGCAGCCCCAGCGGTTCGGTCTGCATCACGGAGATCATCGCGGCTCACTCTCCCGTTCTGTGCGAAACGTGTTCCGTGTGGTGTGGACACGGGATCCCCCGTGCACGGACCGCCCGGTCGGTATGTGGCGTTCCGGCACGTAGACCCGTCGAGTGTCGGCTGAGTTACGTACCGAAGTGATCCTTGACACAGGATCATACGCCTCCTTAGCCTCCTTTTGAAACGCGTTCCGCTATACGAAAGGCAGGCGGTATGGAAGCCCAGCGACTACGCGAGCTGATGGACGCGGGAGTGGTCTACGCGCCTGGGGTCTGGGACGGGCTCACCGCGCGCCTGGCCGAACAGGCCGGGTTCTCGGCCCTGTGCGCCTCGGGCTTCGCCGTCTCCGCCTCCCTCGGCTACCCGGACGCCGAGCTCTACACGATGACGGAGAACCTCGACGCGACCCGCCGGATCCGCGAGTCGAGCGGCCTCCCGCTGATCGCCGACATCGACACCGGGTACGGCAACGCCGTCAACGCGGCGCGGGCGGGCCGCCGTTTCCGCGACGCCGGGGTCGCGGCCGTCTTCATGGAGGACCAGGAGTCGCCCAAGCGCTGTCCCCTCTGCGTCGGCGACCCGGTGCCCCTGGTCCCGACGGAGGAGGGGGAGGGGAAGGTCCGCGCGGTCAAGGACGCCGTCGGCGAGGACGTCCTCGTCATCGCGCGCACCGACGCCACGGGCGACGACGCGCTGCGCCGCGCCGAGGCCTACGCCGGGGCCGGAGCCGACATGATCATGCCGGTCACCAGGACCTTCTCCACCGTCGACGAGTGGTCGAAGTGCCGGGAGGCGGCGGGGGTCCCCCTCGTCGCCACGCTCACCGCGTCCACCTGGACCGAGCGCGAGTTCACCCCCCGGGTGCTGGAGGAGGTCGGGGTCGCGCTCGCGCTCCTGCCCACCCAGGTGCTGATGGCGGCGACGGGGGCCATGCGCCGGGCCCTGGGCAGGCTGGCCGGGGGAGAGCCCCCCGCCCAGGTGAGCGCCGACGCGCTCCAGCACCACGAGTTCGTCGACCTGATCGGCTTCGCCGAGGTCGAGGCCGCCCAGCGGGACTACCTGCCCGCCGCGCGGGGAGGCGAGTGAGCATGGGCCTGACCATCACCGAGAAGATCCTCGGCCGGGCCGCCGGGGGGACCGAGGTCCGCGCCCGCGACAACCGCGCGTTCCGGCCCGACCACATGATCGCCTACGACTTCCCCGGCTACACCGACGTGATGTTCCGCCAGATGCACGACGACTTCGGCATCACGGAACTGGCCGACCCCGAGCGCTACCTGGTCTTCATCGACCACATGCTCACGCGGGGCAGCGCCAAGGAGGCGGAGGTCCACCAGGTCACCCGCGACTGGTGCGACTTCTACGGGATCACCCTGCACGAGGCCGAGGGGATCGGCCACCAGGTCGCCGCCGAACTCGGCTACGCCCTCCCGGGCCGGTTCCTCATCCACTTCGACGGCCACATCAGCGGCCTGGGGGCCTTCGGAGCGCTCGGATGGGGGGTGCGGCGCGACCTCCTGGAGGCGTGGGTCACCGGTCAGATCTTCCTGGACGTGCCGGAGTCGGTGCGCTTCGAGCTCACCGGGGCCTTCCCCGAGGGCGTGGACAACCGCGATCTCATCCACACCATCATCGCCCGGCTCGGGGCCGACGGCTGCGCCCACCAGGTCATGGAGTTCACCGGCCCCGGAGCGCGCTCGATGAGCATCGACCGCAGGCAGGGCCTGTGCGGGATGGCGATGTTCACCGGCGCGGTGTCGGCGATCTTCAACCCGGACGAACTCTCGCTGGAGTACGCCCGCACGGTGCCCGACACCGTCCCCGAGCCGTTGTACAGCGACCCCGACGCGGTCTACGCCGGTGTACACGAGATCGACCTCTCGGAGCTGGAGCCGCAGGTCGTGCTGCCCGGGTCGGCCAGGGGCCAGAACACGCGGGGGGTCTCGGAGCTGGAGGGCACCCCCGTCACCAAGGCGTTCATCGGCTCCTGCGCCAGCGGGAGGCTGGAGGACATCCGGGCCGCCGCCCGGGTGCTGCGGGGCCGCCGGGTCGCCGACGGAGTGCAGCTCAACGTCGTCCCCACCTCGGCCGTGATCCACCGCCAGGCCGAGGCGGAGGGACTGCTGGACGTGCTGCGCGACGCCGGAGCGGCCGTGGCCGAGTCCAGCTGCGACTTCTGCTTCGGTTACCAGAAGCCCCTGGAGGCCGGGGAGAACTGCGTGTCCACCGGGGTGCTCAACATCTCCGGGCGCATGGGCAGCACCGACGCCAACATCTACATGGGTTCCGCCTACACCGTCGCCGCCAGCGCCGTGACCGGGCGGATCTGCGACGTGCGGGAGGTGACCGGGTCATGAGTCCGCTTCCGCCGCCCGACGTCATCAGGGGACGCGTCGCCTGGGTCTTCGGGGACGACTTCGACGTCGACCTCATCATCGGCGTGGAGAACATCAAGTACTACGACCCCGACGTGCTGCGGAGCGTGTGCATGCGGCACTACGACCCCGCGTTCGTCGACGAGGTGCGCCCCGGCGACGTCGTCGTCGGGGGCCGCAACTTCGGCTACGGGCACCCGCACTACCCCCCGCTCGTCGCGCTGCGCAACCTGGGGGTGACGGCCGTGATCGCCGAGTCCTTCTCACCCGGCTTCTGGCGCGGGGAGACCTACAACGGCATGCCGCTGCTGACCGTCCCGGGCATCACCCGCGCCGTCCGGCGGTGGGACCGCGTCGAGGTCGACTGGCGGCGCCCGTCCGTACGCATGCCCGACCGGGACGCCGAACTGACCGGAAACCCGCTCACCGAGCGCGTGGTCAAGGTCATCGAGGCGGGAGGAAGCCTGAACCTGCTCCTGTCCGAGCACCGCTCGACACACACCGCGGGCTGACCGGCCGGGTCAGGACCGCCCCACCGACACGCGGGAGCGCCGGACCGGCGCCCCGTCCCGCCGCCCCGGCCCACGGGGAGGCGTCCTTCCCCGTGGACCCCCGACGGGCGCCCACGTCCCGTCCTCACCAGGAGGCATCGCCTTGTCCTCTCCAGACAGCGCCGGGAGCTCCCCGGCACCGACCCCCGTCGGCGCGCCCGTGCGCGACCGGCGCACCGCCTTGCGAGCCGCGGTCGCCGGTGGGGTGGGGACCCTGATCGAGTACTACGCGTTCAGCGTCTACGGTTTCCTGACCGTCGTCATCGCCCCGCTGTTCTTCCCCAGCTCCAACCCCGCCACCTCGGTGCTGGCCACCCTCGCCGTGTTCGGGTCCGGCTACCTCATGCGGCCGCTCGGCGGGATCTTCTTCGGCCGCCTCGGTGACCGGACCGGACGCAAGGTCGCGCTGGTCTCCACCGTCGTCAGCATGGGCGTGTGCTGCGCCCTGATGGGCATGCTGCCCACCTACCCGCAGGCCGGGATCATCGCCCCGATCCTGCTGGTGGTCGTGCGCATGGCCGAGGGCTTCTCCGCCGGAGGCGAGGTGGGCGGGTCGGCCACCTACATCGCGGAGTCCTCCCCGGCCGGTACGCGCGGCTTCTTCGGCGCGTTCACCCCGACCGGCTCCACGCTCGGCTTCGCGGTCGCGGCCGCCGTGACCGGCGCCGTCGTCGGACTCCTCGCCCCCGAGCAGATGACGGCATGGGGGTGGCGCATCCCGTTCCTGCTGTGCGTCCCGCTGACCCTGCTGTGCCTGTGGGCGCGGCTGAAGCTGGAGGACACCCCCGACTTCAGGGAGATGGAGACCAGGGCGGAGGTGGCCCGCAGCCCCTTCACCGACGTGCTGCGGCGCAACCCGGGCGCCGTCCTCAAGGTCGTCGGCCTGGCCATCGCCACCAACGGCACGGGGTACGTCGGACTGACGTACATGAACGTGTACCTGATCAACGATCTGGGCCACGACTCCCAGGACGTGTACTGGCTCTCGGCCGCCGTGATCGCCGCGGCCTGCGCGTGCATGCCGTTCCTGGGCCTGCTCGCCGACCGCTTCGGACGCCTGAGGGTGCTCACCGCGGGGTGCGTCGGGTACGTCTTCCTGGCCTACCCCATCCTGCTCGTCATGTCGCAGGCCTCGGGGCTGCTGGTCATCGGGCTGATGTACCTGGTGTTCATGGTCCTCAACGCGGCGCTCCAGGTCCCGGCGTTCCCGCTGTTCACCGAACTCTTCCCGCGGGCCGTGCGCTACACCGGGGTCGCCCTGGGCTTCAACATCGGAACCATCGTCGCCGGTGGGACCGCCCCCTACATCGCGGCCCAACTGGTCGCCTCGACGGGCGACCCGGTGTCCCCGGCGTACTGGGTGATGGGGGTGGCGGTGGTCGGCCTGGTCACGGCGTTCACGGTCCGCTCCACCCGCGACGGGGAGCTCCCGGCCTGAACCCGGCTCCGGCCCGGCCCGCGGCCGCCGGGCCGGAGCCCCCAGCGTCACCCCGTCCGGTTGCGGGCCCCGCGCACGGCGGCCGGTGGACAGGACGGTTCCGCAGCACCCGCGGTCGCCGCGGATCCCGGCGCATGGGGCGGCCGAAGGCCCGCCTTCACGGTCCGGCGCTCCCGCGTGCGCAGGCCCCCGCGCACGGCGGCCGGAGGGGTCTCAGTCCGGGGGCGTGTCCCCGCGCTCGTCCCCGCCGCCGTGCCCGAAGGCGGGCAGGCCGCGGGCCGCGGTGGTCAGCGCGGTGCGCAGCAGCGGCCCCACTCCCTCCGGCGGAAGGCCGCGCCCGTCGTCCCCCAGGCGCGCCCGCTCCTCGGCGGCCAGGCGCAGCGCCGAGTTGAGGGTGGCCGCCTGGACGCGGACGGGCAGGCTGTCGGGGGACTCGCCGGTGCGGTCGGCGATGATCCGGGCGAAGACGGACTCGGCGGCGTGGTGGACCTCCAGCCACACCGCCATGAGAGCGGGCTCGCCGCGGGTCATCCGGATGAGGTCGGCGACGGGACCCTCCACGACCTGCGGCTCGCCGTCGAAGAACCGCTCCCGCTCCAGGTACTCCAGGAGGGGGATCCCGGGAGGGCAGGCGCGCAGGCGTTCGGCCATGTGCTCCAGGCCCGTCGTCAGCAGCGGCCGGACGCAGCTCTCCTTGCTGGGGAAGTACCGCCACAGCGTCCTGGTGGAGATACCGAGCGCGTGCGCGATGTCGTCGCCCGTGGTGCCCGACACCCCGTTCTCGGTGAACAGCCGCACGGCCGCGCGCGCGATCTCCATGCGCACGATCTCCCTGCGCCGCTCGGTCATGGGCGGGCGTCCCCGCCCCGAGGGTGCGCGGGGCGTCTGCGCGGACGGTGTTCCCGGCACGACCGTCCCCCTCCCGTGTGCACGCTGCCTGGGCGGATCCACTCTACTGGCGCCCGGACCAGGCACAACAATATTTGTCTCTGAGTGACAAAAAGTCCTACAGTGACAATAGCGGCCGCCGTGGCCGCCACCAGCGGCAACGAGAGGGCTTCCCATGACCGGCCTGGGCCTGAAGGACAAGAACGTCATCGTCACCGGAGGCGGCTCCGGCATCGGCCGCGCGAGCGCGCTGCGCTTCGCCGAGGAGGGCGCCAGGGTCCTGATCGCCGACCTCAACGCCGACACCTCGCGGGAGGCGGCCGAGGAGATCCGCGCGGCCGGGGGCACCGCCGAGACCGTGGTCGGCGACCTCAGCAGCCAGGAGGTCGTGGACCAGGTCGTCGCCACGGCCGTCGAACGCCTCGGCGGTGTCGACGTCCTGGTCAACAACGCCGGGATCATGGACGACATGTCCGCCACCGCCGACGTCACCGACGCGGTCTGGGAGCGGCTCCTGCGGGTGAACCTGACCGCGCCCTTCCTGCTCACCCGCGCCGTCCTGCCCCTGATGGCGGAGCAGGGCCGGGGATCGGTCGTCTTCACCGCATCGGAGGCCTCCCTGCGCGGCAGCGCCGCCGGGGCCGCCTACACCGCCTCCAAGCACGGCGTGGTCGGCCTGGTCAAGTCCACCGCGGTCATGTACCGCGACAAGGGGATCAGGGTCAACGCCGTCGCCCCGGGCGGCACGGCCACCTCGATCACCGTCGACGTCGCCTCCGCGCCCCACGGCCCGACCACCCTCGGCACCTTCATGTCCAACATGGGCCGCGTGGCGCGGGCCGAGGAGCTGGCCGCAGCCGTCGTCTTCCTGGCCTCCGACGCGGCGAGCAGCATCAGCGGCGCGGTGCTGCCGGTGGACAACGGCTGGTCGGCCGTCTGAGGAGACGACCGCGCGCGGACCCGGCCCCGGGTCCGCGACGGCGGCCGCCCCGACGCCCCACTTCTTAAGTCAGTCGCTTGACTCAACGCCGCGGCGGACGTTCACTGTACGTGTACACGCCGCTGACGCAGAGGAGTGAGGGCTGTGGGTGCCGACGGGACCGAACCGCTGCTGGACTACCCCTTCCCCGGCCCGGAGGCGCTGGAGCCGCCCGCCGAGTGGGCCGAGCTGAGGCGGCGGTGCCCCGTCGCCGGGGTACGGCTGCCCAGCGGCGACCGGGCGGAGGTGGTCACCCGCTACGAGGACGTCAGGCGGGTGCTCTCCGACCCGCGCTTCACCCGGCGGCTCGACGCCGAGGACGCGGCCCGGGTCTCGGCCAGCGCGACGGGCGGCGTGTTCAACAGCGACCTGGCGGCGGCGGTTCCCGACAGCGGGGAGGAGCACCGGCAGTGGCGGCGGCTGGTCGGCAAATGGTTCACCGCCAGGCGCATGAACGCGCTGCGGCCCGGCATCGAGGCCATGGCCGACCAGCTCGTCGACGGCATGGTCGAGCGCGGCCACCCGGCCGACCTCAGGGCGGACCTGGGCTTCCCCCTGCCGGTGTGGGTCATCTGCGACATGCTCGGTGTGCCCGACTCCGACCGCGACCGCTTCTCCCACTGGTCGGACGCGCTGCTCAACCTCACCCGCTACACCCAGGAGGAGATGGACCGGGCCCAGGCCGAGTTCCTCGCGTACATGGGCGGCCACGTCGAGGCCAAGCGGGCGGAGCCGCGCGAGGACCTGATCAGCTCCCTGATCACCGAGACCGCCGAGGCCGGGTACGACCTGCCCACCTCCGCGCTGGTCGCCACCAGCATGGGCCTGCTGGTCGCCGGGCACGAGACCACCGCCAACATGATCGGCAAGATGGTGGCGATGCTGCTGGACGACCGGAGCCGCTGGGAGAGGCTGCTGGCCGACCGGACGCTGGTGCGCTCCGCCGTGGAGGAGGCGCTGCGCTTCGACGCCAACTCCGGGCTCGGCCTGCCGCGCTACATCACCGAGGAGACCGAGATCGGCGGCGCCACCGTCCCCGCCGGGACCACCGTCATGTGCAGCATGGGCGCCGCCAACAGGGACGAGAGCGCGTTCGAGAACGCGGACGAGATGGACCTGGGGCGCGTGCCCAACCCGCACCTGGGCTTCGGCGCCGGGGCGCACTCGTGCCTGGGGCAGGCGCTGGCCCGCACCGAACTCCAGGCCGTGCTCGACGTGCTGCTGCGCAGACTCCCCACGCTGGAGCTGGCCGTCCCCGCGGCGGAGCTGCGGCGACTCGACGGCCTGGTCGTGGGCGGACTGCGCGAGGTCCCGGTCCGGTGGTGACCGTGCCGCGGACGCGGACCGAACGGGCCGGCGCCACTCGGGAACTGATCCTGTCCACCGCCGAGCGCCTGTTCGCCGAACACGGCCTGTTCGCGGTGTCCAACCGCGGCATCGGCGCGGCCGCCGGTCAGGGCAACAACACCGCGGTCGGCTACCACTTCGGCACCAGGACCGACCTCGTGCGCGCGATCGTGCGCACGCACACCGACCGGCTCGAACCGCTGTGGGCGCGGGCGGTCGAGGAGGCGTGCGACCCGGCCGGGGCGGGCGACTGGATCGCCTGCCTGGTCCGGCCGGTGACCCGGCACCTCGCGGACCTGGGCGTCCCGAGCTGGTTCGCCCGCTTCTCCGCGCAGGTCATGACCGACCCGGGCCTGCGCGTGATCATGACCGAGGAGACGCTCACCTCGCCCCCGCTCGGGCGGGTCCTCCTCGGCCTGCGCGCCAGCCTGCCCGACCTGCCGCCGCGGGTGCGCGCCGAACGCGAGGACATGACCCGCCACCTGATCGTGCATACGTGCGCCGAACGCGAGCGCGCGCTCGCCGAGGAGACGGCGACGCCCCGGTGCAGCTGGGAGGACACGGCGACCGGACTGGTGGACGCGCTCACGGGGGTCTGGCTCGCCCCCGCGACCCCGGCCGAGGGGCACGACCACGCCGCGACGACGAAGGAGGAGCGACCATGAGGGTGACCGTCGACCAGGACTGGTGCTGCGGCGCCGGTCAGTGCGTGCTGCTCGCCCCGGAGGTGTTCGACCAGCGGGAGGAGGACGGCATCGTCGAACTGCTCACCGAACGGCCGCCGGAGAACCTGTACCCGGCCGTGCGCGAGGCGGGGCAGGTCTGTCCCACCGGAGCGATCCACGTGGACGAGGAGGCCTGACCGCGCCGGGCGGGGGGAGTGCGCGTCCCGCGACCGGCCGTGCCCGGTCAGGCTCGTCCGTTCCGCCCGGCCGTACCCGTCCCGCCCGGCCGTGCCCGTCCTTCCCCGGCACCGCCGCGGCCGGGGCACAGTCCGAGGAAACACGGGGGCGGCCCGCCACGCTTCCGGCGGACCGCCCCCCGGCGCCCCGGGTCAGTGGCCGCCGGTGAGGGTCCCGGACAGCTCCCGGTGCAGGTGTGCGCTGGGCCCGTTGAGGCCGGTGATCTCCACCCGCACCCCGTGCCTGCGGAAGTGCTCGGTGACCTGGTCCAGGGCGGCCACGGCCGAGGAGTCCCACACGTGCGCGTTGGACATGTCCACCACCGCCTTCTCCAGACCCTGTTCGGTGTAGTCGAACCGGTTGACCAGCTCGCCGGTGGAGGCGAAGAACACCTCGCCGTTGACCGAGTACACGCGGGTGCCGCCTTCGGGGTCGAGCACGCTGGTGACGTCGGCCTGCATGGCGGCCCGGCGGGCGAAGAGCACCATGGACACCACGACCCCGACGATCACGCCCAGGGCCAGGTTGTGGGTGGCCACGACCACGGCGACGGTGATGACCATGACCAGGGTCTCGGTCCAGGGCATCCGCCTCAGGGTGGCCGGGGCGACGCTGTGCCAGTCGAAGGTCACGATGGCCACGAAGAACATCACCGCGACCAGCGCCGCGACCGGGATCATGCCCACCAGGTCGCCCAGGGCCACGCACAGGATGATCAGGAACACGCCGGCCAGGAAGGTCGAGACGCGGGTGCGGGCCCCGGACTTGACGTTGATCATGGTCTGGCCGATCATCGCGCACCCGGCCATACCGCCGAAGAACCCGACCAGCACGTTGGCGATGCCCTGTCCGCGGGCCTCGCGGCCGTGGTTCGAGGCGGTCTCGGTCTGGTCGTCGACGACCTTGGCGGTCATCAGCGACTCCATCAGCCCCACCAGGGCCAGGGTCAGCGAGTAGGGGGCGATCAGGACCAGCGTGTCCAGCGTGTAGGGCACGTCCGGGATCAGCGGCACGGGCAGGGTGTCGGGCAGTTCGCCCATGTCCTCGACCGTCTGCGCCGGGATGCCCAGGGCCAGCGCGGCCGCGGTGAGCACGACGATGGCCACCAGCGGCGCGGGGACCGCCCTGGTCAGGCGGGGCAGGCCGAAGACGATGACCAGGCCCACGGCCACCATGACGTAGATCGGCACGCCCACGCCCTCCAGGTAGGGCAGCTGGGCCGTGAAGATGAGGATGGCCAGGGCGTTGATGAACCCGGTCATGACGCTGGGCGGCACGAACCGCATCAGCCTGGCCACCCCGAGCAGGCCCAGGGCGACCTGGATGAGCCCGGCCAGGATGGTGGCGGCGATCAGGTGGTCGACGCCGTGCTCCATCGACAGCGGCGCCGCGACCAGGGCCATCGCTCCGGTGGCGGCGGAGATCATCGCGGGCCGCCCGCCCAGGAAGGCGATGGACACGGCCATCACGAAGGAGGCGTACAGGCCCACGCGGGGGTCGACCCCGGCGATGAGGGAGAAGGCGATGGCCTCGGGGATCAGGGCCAGGGCGACGACCAGTCCGGCCAGCACGTCGGCGCGCAGCTGCGCGGCGGCGGGGATCCGGGCCTTGAGTGACCTGGGGGTCTTCACGGGCAGTTTCATGGCACCCATCGGGTTTCGGGCAGCCCACAACGAGGACCGCGGTGTCGGGTCAGGCGTTCGTGCACGGCGCGGACGCGCGCCGGGTGAGGCGGGGGTGCGCTGGTGCGCACGGGGATCCGGTGCGGTGTCGGTGACGCCCCGGCGCGGCTTCGTCGCCGCGGGCCCGGCCGTGCCCCTGGGCCGGGCCGGGAAGAGGGTGTGGTGGTCCTCCGCTCGTGTGCGGGGTGACGACCCGGAGAAACTCTACTCTTACGTGAGAGTCTGATTCACTCGCGGCGACTGAGACAACCCTCACACGACGGAAGGGTGCGGCTGTTCCTCCGGGCGGGGGTGGGCGCTCCACTGGTGGCGGCGCACCGTGACCGTCGGTGCGGGTGCGGGTGCGGGTGCGGGTGCGGGTGCGGTCGGGGCCGCGGGTCCGTGTCCGTGGCCCGCGTCTCGCGGGAACGGTTTCAGCCTGCGGCTGGTGGGGTGGGGCGCGGTCCATGGCGCGCGCCCGGGGGGCGAAGGCGGCCGTGTTCCACGGCCGCGGCGGAACGCCCCGGTCCCCGGCTCGGGCGCGGGGCGCGGGTTCCGTCCCGGAGCGGTGCCGGTGTGCGGTGACCCGCGAAGCGGGGAGCCGGGGGAGCGGGTTCCCGCCCCGGGGTGCTGGCGGCTCGGTCCCGGCGGACGCTAGGCGGTGGCGTTGTCCCGGGCGCGCTGCTCGCGCAGCCGCTCGGCGAACTCCTCGGCCATCGCCAACTGGTCGCGCAGGGCCTGGCAGCGGGCGACGATGGCCGCCTCGAAGGCGTCGAGCCTCTCGCTCAGGGCCCGCCGCTCCTCGGGGCCGGTCTCGGCCGAACCCAGCCGGTCGACGGCCTCCAACAGCTCGCGGGTCTCCTCCAGGCTGAACTCCAGCGGCTTCATCCGCTTGATGAGGTTCAGGCGGTCCACGTCCGTCTCGGTGTAGAGCCGGAAGCCGCCGCGGGAGCGCGCGGAGGGCTCGACCAGGCCGACCTCGCCGTAGTAGCGGATCGTGCGCAGGGACAGGCCGGTCCGCTCGGCGACCTCGCCGATCTGCATGTGCTGCGCCCCGGACATCGCGGCACCCCCTCTCGTCCACTCGACTCTAACGTCGGTTCCGGCGGGGCGCGGCCCGCCGTCGGGCGCGGTGGCCCCCGCGAACCCGGCCCCGCCGGGCGCGCCCCCTCCGTAAAGCCGTTGTCGGTCCGGCGGGAACACCGGGACCTCGCGGTGCGCCCGCGTCAGGAGGACCGGCCTGCCCCGGGTTCAGCCGACGGGCTTCTCCCAGACCGAGACGTGCTGGCGGCTGGCGCTGGTGAACGGCTCCCGGGTCCACCCGTCCCACCGGTCGCGCAGGCGCATCCCGGCGAGCCGCGCCATCAGGTCGAGTTCGGCGGGCCACACGTATCGGAAGGGGACCGACCGGTACGTGCCGCGCCCGTCGGCGACCGTGACGTGGTGCGAGCTCATCGCCTGCGTGGCGACGTCGTAGACGTCGAACCCCAGCCGGTTCGAACCCACGTGGAACGGCACGGCGTCCTGGCCCTCCGGCAGTCTGCGCAGGTCGGGGACGCCGACCTCGATGACGAAGTGGCCCCCGGGTTCGAGGTGGTCGGCGGCGTTGCGGAAGCAGGCCACCTGCTCGTCCTGCGTGGTCAGGTTCATGATGGTGTTGAAGACCAGGTAGGCGACGGAGAACGCGCCCTCCACCCGGGTCGTCGCGAAGTCGCCGACCGTCACCCCGACCGCGTCGCCGCCGGGCTTGGCCCGCAGCCGTTCGACCATCGCCTCGGACAGGTCGATGCCGTGCACCGGAACCCCGCGGCGGGCCAGCGGCAGCGCGACGCGCCCCGTCCCGATCCCCAGCTCCAGGGCCCGGCCGCCACCGGCCAGCTCCTCCAGGAGGTCGACGGCCGGACCCAGGACGGCGGGCTCGAACATCTCCGCCGACGACTCGTCGTAGGTCGCCGCGACGCTCTCCGCGAAGTGGTTCTCCTGTGCGCTCATCTCGGAACGCTAACCCGCGCTCCCCCGGGGCGCACGCGGTTTTCCCGCGGCCCCGCGGGCGCGGGGCGCGACCGCCCGGGAGCGTCCGGCGCGTCGCCGGTCGGGCGGCCCCGGTCCCGGGCAGGGTGGGGGGAGCGGGCCCCGGCCCCGATGCCCCGCGCGGCAGGTCAGGGATGTATCCCACACCGACATGCGGCCCCCCAGATTGCATGCTCATTCATAAGGGCGCATACTTATTTCCATGTCCAAGGTACTCACTTCCCTCCCCGTCGGCGAGCGCGTCGGTATCGCCTTCTCCGGTGGCCTCGACACCTCGGTGGCGGTCGCGTGGATGCGCGACAAGGGCGCCGTCCCGTACGCCTACACCGCCGACATCGGCCAGTACGACGAACCCGACATCGCCTCGGTCCCCGGCCGCGCCACCGCCTACGGCGCCGAGGGCGCCCGCCTGGTGGACGGCCGGGAGGCGCTGGTGGAGGAGGGTTTCGCGGCGCTGGCCTGCGGAGCCTTCCACATCCGCTCCGGCGGCCGCACCTACTTCAACACCACCCCCCTCGGGCGGGCCGTCACGGGCACCCTGCTGGTGCGCGCGATGCTCGAGGACGGCGTGCAGATCTGGGGCGACGGGTCCACCTTCAAGGGCAACGACATCGAGCGGTTCTACCGCTACGGCCTGCTCGCCAACCCCTCCCTGCGGATCTACAAGCCGTGGCTGGACGCCGACTTCGTCAACGAGCTCGGCGGCCGCAAGGAGATGTCGGAGTGGCTGCTGGCCCACGGCCTGCCCTACCGGGACAGCACCGAGAAGGCCTACTCCACCGACGCCAACATCTGGGGCGCCACGCACGAGGCCAAGGCACTCGAACACCTCGACACCGGCATCGAGATCGTCGAGCCCATCATGGGCGTGCGGTTCTGGGACCCCGAGGTCGAGATCACCCCCGAGGACGTCACGATCGGCTTCGAGCAGGGCCGCCCGGTGACCGTCAACGGCAAGACCTTCGCCACCGCCGTCGACCTGGTCAACGAGGTCAACGCCATCGGCGGCCGGCACGGCCTGGGCATGTCGGACCAGATCGAGAACCGCGTCATCGAGGCCAAGAGCCGCGGCATCTACGAGGCCCCGGGCATGGCGCTGCTGCACGCGGCCTACGAGCGGCTGGTCAACGCGGTCCACAACGAGGACACCCTCGCCAGCTACCACAACGACGGCCGACGGCTCGGCAGGCTGCTCTACGAGGGCCGCTGGCTGGAGCCCCAGGCGCTGATGCTGCGCGAGGCCCTCCAGCGCTGGGTGGGCACGGCGGTCACCGGCGAGGTGACCCTGCGGCTGCGGCGCGGCGAGGACTACTCCCTCATGGACACCACCGGGGCGGCGTTCAGCTACCACCCGGACAAGCTGTCCATGGAGCGGACCGAGGACTCCGCGTTCGGCCCGGTCGACCGCATCGGCCAGCTGACCATGCGCAACCTCGACATCGCGGACTCCCGCGCCAAGCTGGAGGAGTACTCCAGGGTCGGCATGGTCGGCACCTCGCACCCGACGTCGATCGGCGCCGCCCAGGCGGCCTCGACCGGGCTCATCGGCGCGATGCCCGAGGGCGGCGCCGAGGCGATCGCCTCCCGCGGCCAGGCCCCTGAGAGCGACGACCTGCTCGACCACGCCGCGATGGAGTCCGGCAACGACTGAGGATCCGGACCCGGCCCGCGCGCCAGTGCGCGGGGGCCGGTCGGACCTCGACCCGGAGCTGATCCGGGCCTCCGGTCTGCGCACCGGTGCGCAGGGCCCGCCGGACCGACCCGCGGCCGGGGCGGGAGCGCCGCACGAGCGCTCCCGCCCCGGCGGTGACCGGCCCTTCCGAGCCGACGGGCCCGCGCGGAAGCCGACACGGGGCGGGAATCCGGCACCGGGCGCCCGCCCGGCCGGAAGCCGCCGGGCCGTGCCGCCGTGGGCCGGTGCCCCGCCTGTCAGTCCGGCGGGTCCAGCGGCGACATCGCCGGGGAGTAGTTGAACAGCCGGAGCCTGGCCGCACCCGGTTCGGTGAGGGACGCGGCCCCGGGGTCGACGTCCAGGATGCTCAGACTGGCCGGGTGGCTGGGCACCGTGCGCGCCGGGTCGAGCCCGACGGCGGCCAGGA
This sequence comes from Nocardiopsis sp. CNS-639, assembly GCF_000381685.1. Lineage (NCBI taxonomy): Bacteria > Bacillati > Actinomycetota > Actinomycetes > Streptosporangiales > Nocardiopsidaceae > Nocardiopsis > Nocardiopsis sp. CNS-639. The sequence continues at coordinate 3,236 of NZ_KB906883.1, read as the reverse complement.
GGAAGGCCCGCACCGGCCCCCCGTGGGTGACGGCCAGAAGCGTCCCGTGGCCGTCGGCGTGCGCCCGGCGGGCGGCGGCGCCGATCCCCTCGACCACCCGGTCGGTGAGTTCGCCGAAGCTCTCCGCGCCCGGGGGATGGAACCGCCCCGCGCGCCACGCGGCGTACACACCGCCGTCCTCCTCCTTGATCTGCGCCGAGTACCGCCCCTCCCACCCGGCCAGGTAGGCCTCGTTGAGCCGGGGGTCGCGCGCGTGCGGGCTGACCCCGAGGACCTCGGCGGTCTCCCGCGTGCGGCGCAGCGCGGAGGTGACGACGTAGCCGGGGTCCAGGTAGCGGACCGTCTCCGCCAGCGCGGCGACCTGGCGGCGTCCGGCCTCCGACAGCCCGATGTCCTGCTGCCCCTGGAGGCGGCGCTCTCCGTTCCACTCGGTCTCGCCGTGGCGGACCAGGATCAGCCGCGTCATCGGGCCTCCCCGGTGTCCAGGCGGTCGCCCGCGGCGTCGAAGTAGGCGTCCGGCGCCTCGGGCAGCCGCAGACCGGCCGCGTCCCCGGGCCGCAGGTCCACCGGCGTGTCCCGGGAGACGTTCACCCGGGTTCCGTCGGCGAGGTCCACGCCCACCACCCACCTGTCGGCCATCGGCACCTGGTCGGCGAAGACCGCCTCCAGGGACCCGGGCGCGGAGGCGTCGCGGTCGATCCCGAGCGAACCCGCCCGGTACATCGCCCGGACGATTCCGTCCGGGACCGACGCCGGAGCCGCGCCGCAGTCGGCGCCCAGGGCCGACAGCCGACCGCCCCCGGCCCGGCACTCGATGATGTTGGCCGGGGGAGTGCCGACGAACGTCGCGGCGAACGCGGTGCGCGGCGACTCCAGCAGTTCCCGCGGCGTGCCGAACTGCTCGATCCGGCCGTCCTTCATGAGCGCGATGTGCGTGGCCATCGTCATCGCCTCCACCTGGTCGTGCGTGACGTAGACGCTCGTGGCGCCGGTCGACCGGTGCACGCGCATCAGCTCGCCCCGGGTGTCCACCCGCAGTTTCGCGTCGAGGTTGGACAGCGGTTCGTCGAAGAGCAGCACCTTGGGCTGCGGGGCGATCATGCGGGCGATCGCCACCCGCTGCTGCTGGCCGCCGCTGATCTCCCCCGGATAGCGGTCGGCCAGGTCCTCGATCGACAGCATCGACAGCACCTGCTCGCTGCGGGCCCGCCGGTCGGCCTTGGACCACCTGGCCACGGTCAGCGGCCAGGCGATGTTCTGGCGCACGGTCTTGTGCGGCCACAGCGCGTAGGACTGGAAGACCAGACCGGCCTCGCGCTCGGCGGGCGGCACGATCTCGGTCCCGTCGCCGCGGGCGATGACGCGGTCGCCGAACCGGATCTCGCCCCCGGTGGGGTTCTCCAGTCCGGCGAGCATCCGCAGGGTCGTCGTCTTCCCGCAGCCGGAGGGTCCGAGCAGCACGAGGAAGGAGCCCGCCGGGACGTCGATCGAGACGCCGTCCACGGCTGCGGTGTCACCGAAGTCCTTGCGCAGGTCGGTGATGGTCAGGGAGGCCGAGGAGGTTTCGGAGCGCATGTCGGTCCTAATTCGTGTGTAAGCGGTTCCAACCAGACCCGTTGAAGGGACCGTTGGACTGGTCAAAGACGAACAGGTTTCGCTGCGGCCACGTGGGCACCGGGCAGACCCCCGATGGGTCCCGGCCCGATGAGGCCTCACGAAAGACCGGTGGCGCCCGGTGCCTTCGGGCCGTCGCGAAACCCAACCCCAGGTGTGAACGTTGAGCTTTGTGGTGCGAGCCGACCGCAGGGCGACCCCCACTTCTTGATCCCGAGCCTGAGAGCTCTGAACAAGACCGGGGCCCCTGCGGTGCGCTGGTACCGCGAACGGCTACTGAGATGGCAGGCCCCAGAGCCTTGGAATTAGGGCGCCGCGCGGGCCGCACAGGCCCACCACCAGCACACCAACGAGGGAGAAGTAGATGGCGGTGTTCTGCGGGATTGACTGGGCCGAGGCCCACCACGACGTCGCCCTGGTCGATACCGACGGGACCTTGCTGGCCAAGCGCCGGATCAGCGACGACGCCAACGGCTACCGGCATCTGCTGGAGCTGCTCGCCGAACACGGCGACAGCGCCGCCACCCCGGTCCCGGTCGCGATCGAGACCGGCCGTGGTCTGCTCGTCGCCGCCCTGCGCACCGGCGACAGGAGGGTGTACGCGATCAACCCGCTGGCCGCCGCCCGCTACCGCGACCGGCACAGCGTCTCCCGGGCCAAGTCCGACCCCGGCGACGCCTTGGTACTGGCCAACATCCTGCGCACCGATATGGCGGCGCACCGGCCCCTGCCCGCCGACAGCGAACAGGTGCGCGCCTTGGCGGTGATGGCCCGCGCCCAACAGGACACGGTCTGGGCACGCCAGCAGCTGGTCAACCAGGTCCGCTCGCTGCTGCGCGACTACTACCCGTCCGCTCTGGAGGCCTTCCAGGGACGCCAGCACGGGCTGGCGCGCTCCGAGGCCAGAGCGGTTCTGGCCGCCGCACCCACCCCGGCGCGAGCCGCACGCCTGTCCCTGGCCCAGCTCAGATCGGCGCTCAAACGCGCCGGCCGCCAACGCGGCATCGAGGAAGAAGCCAAGCGGCTGCGGGGCATCTTCCGCGCCACCTGGGCCCACCAGCCCCAGCGGATCGAGGACGCCATGGGCATCCAGCTCTTGGCGCTGATCCGCCAGCTGGACGCCGCCTGTGCGGCGGCCGACGAGCTCGCCCAGGCGGTGGAGGAGTCTTTTCGCGCGCACCCGGACGCTGAGATCCTGCTCAGCTTCCCCGGCATGGGCGTTCAGCTCGGTGCCCGGGTGCTCGCCGAGATCGGAGACGACCGCGCTCGCTTTGCCGACGCACGCAGCCTGAAGGCCTACGCCGGGTCCGCCCCGATCACCCGCGCCTCTGGGCGGAAACGGTTCGTGGGCAGGCGGTTCATCAAGAACGACCGGCTGATCAGCGCTGGCTTCTTGTGGGCGTTCTCCGCGCTGACCAGGTCCTCTGGAGCCTACGCACACTACCGGCGGCGCCGGGACCGAGGCGACTGGCACGCCCAGGCCCAGCGGCACCTGCTCAACCGGATGCTGGGACAGCTGTTCCACTGCCTGCAAACCGGCCAGGCCTTCGACGAGCAACGCGCGTTCACCTCCGATCTAGCGGTCGCGGCTTGACAACTTGGCCACCTGAGATGTCTTTCGG
>NZ_KB906882.1:0-52443 GCF_000381685.1 Nocardiopsis sp. CNS-639 | reverse complement strand
AGGCCCCGGACCCGCCCGGACCGGGTGCTGGGCGACAAGGCCTACTCCAGCCGGGCGAACCGGGATCACCTCAGGCGCCGCAAGATCAAAGCGACCATCGCCCAACCCAAGGACCAGCGTGAGCACCGCCGCCGCAAAGGGTCGGCGGGCGGCAGGCCCCCGGTCTTCGACCGGAAGGCCTACCGGGGCCGCAACACCGTGGAGCGGTGTATCAACCTGCTCAAGCAGAACCGGGCGGTCGCGACCCGCTACGACAAGCGGGCCACGATCTTCGACGGGACCGTGTTAGTGGCCTCGATCCGGATCTGGCTCCGAGACCTCACCCGTATAAAAAACAGTGCCTAGGGCAAGTAATCGGATCCGAGATATGGCCTGGTAGAGGCAAAGCGGTCGAGGCAGACTCACTGGAGCCGTTGGTGCACCCGTAAGGGTGCACCAGAACGGCAAAGGTCGTGAACCTGGAGGGTGCACGGGGTCCAGTACAACGTGGGGGAACAGGGGACAACGGGGTAACAGTCAGCGGCGTGGCCTGCGACTTCCCGCATTCACGCAGCTCACGGCACTGGTGCTGGGCAGTTCGATTCCCGTCATCCGCTCCACGCAGCGCAAGGCCAGGTGGATCGGTGCAAACCGAACACCTGGCCTAACGCGTTTCTGGGGGTCCGTACGGGCCGCGTGCCCGTTACGTGCCCGATGCTCGGACCGCAGCACCCGCAGAGGGTGAGCTTTCGCCGTGGCTCGCACGGGTCCGGCGCAGCTCCTCGGCGGCCCTCTCCCCCAGCCGGTCAGCCAACTCCTGAGCGCGTTCGTCGCGCGCGTGGAGGTAGACCATCGCCGCCCGGGGAATGGAGTGCCCCATCCGCTTCATCAACTCCCGCAGGGACGCCCCGGCCTCGGCCGCGTAGGTGTTGCCGGTGTGCCTCAGGTCGTGGAGGTGGACGTCCTCCAGGCCCACGGCCGCGCAGGCGTCGGCCCAGTACTTCGTGAAGTTGCTCCGGCGGAGCTGGTTGCCGCGCACCCCGACGAACACGAACCCGCCCGGCCCGGGTGCCAGCTGTTCTCCCACCGGGTCCGCCGAAACGGCCCCTTGCGCTTCGTACAGGCGGAGCATCGGGATTCCAGGGTGGATCCGCACGGAATGTCGATGACCTCGGTGGCACCAGTGGCGATGTTCGTGCGTCGAAGGGACACGGGGCGGATGTACACGCCGTGGTCGGCGGCGACCTGTTCGGCCACCTCACAGGCCAGCGGTTGCGCGAGGCGTTCGGCCGGGGTGGACTTACCGGTAGGCGTCGGCATCCGCCCACCCCCGGTGTCGAGGAGAAGGAGCACCCCATGCGGATCGTCGGAATCGCGAACCTGATCATGGCGCTCGTATGGGTACCGATCGCGATCTTTGCCCCCTACGAGGGCGACGGCCTGGTCAAGCATGCCCAAGTCTTCAACGCGGTGGCCTCCTCCGCAGTTACCGTCGTATGGATCGCTTTGGAAGCGGCCCGGTACCGCGCGCAAAAGAGGAGCAGCCAGCATCAGGTGGGCTCTCCCCCCGAGGAGAAATCGTCTCCGTAGCCCTCAGCCATGGCAGTGATTTCGGTGTCGGAGACCTAGGCGGCCCGCACCCGGTCCGGGGGCGAACGGTTGCCGTTCGGAAGAAACCAGCTTCCGACGTGCGAAGATCCCGAGGCGCCCGGTAGTGGTGTACGGCCATCAAGGGTGACCACCACCAGCGTCACCGGGCGTCGTCTCCACCGCCATCCGAAACGCTCTCGCCCAGGGGTGGTCCCCGGCCTCCCCCGGGTCAGCCCACCACACGAAGCTCTAGGACCCGAACACCGCGTCCGGCGCGGGCCCCGTTCAAGGACGGCCCCGGTGTGCGAAGCGGCTTCGCGCACCGGGGGCCGTCTTCGTGTTCCGGGCGCACCCACGCCTCAGGCCGGTGACGCGGCTCCGGACGGCGACGCGGCCGTGACTGCCGAACGCCTCCACGCGAGCGCCACCAGCCCGGCGGCCGCACCCACGCACACGACCTGCCCCACCAGGCCGAAGGCGCTGTACCCGTGCACCCCGAACTGGATCATGAACCCCGCCCAGCAGTAGGTCGCCACGGCGCCCGCGACGGCGCCCAGGGTGTGGCGGACCGTCCAGCCCGCGCGGCCCGAACTGACGAGGAGGACCGCGCCCGCGGTGAGCGCCAGGGAGAACATCACCGCGAGCGTGACCGCGGCCGGGACCACCCCGTTCTCCTGGACGAGGATGAAGCCGCTGCCGCACACCAGCGCCACGGCCACCAGGGCGAGGGGGTGGGGCACGCGGCCGTCCCGGGCCCGACCGGGTCGCAGGAGCAGTCCGCACACGACGCAGGCCGCCACCAGGGCCAGCACCACGGCGACCTGCGCGGGAGAGGCGAAGAACCGGTAGGTGTGGTAGTTGCCGAGCCCGAGCAGCGCGCCGCCCAGGAGGTAGACCACGGCCACGGCCACGGTGCCCGGCACCCGCAGCCAGGGCTCGCGGGCACGGGCGGGGAAGAGGAGTTCGACCAGCACGATCGGCACCAGGATGCTCCACACGCTGTGGATGCCGACGACGTAGGACGACCACACCGGGCTGGTGCCCAACTCGGGCGTCCAGCCGTACTCCAGCAGCCCCAGCCCGAGGTACTCACGGTTGAAGAGGGTCCCCAGCACGATGCCCTCCTCGATGAGGCCGTAGCCGACGGCCAGGGCGAACATGGTGGGGTAGCCGCGCCCCAGCCGGCGGGTCACCTCGCGGATGAGCAGGGCGCCCCCGCCGTACAACAGGACGAGCGGAAGCAGCATGAAGGCCCATGTGGCGGGCTCGGGCGTGATGTTCCCCAGGAGGTACTCGCCGACGAACGGGGAGAGCACCAGCAGGACCAGTGGCGGGATGAGGCGCATGACGGCCTTTCACGTCGGTGAACAGGGCGGATGTCACCGAAGTTAGGGACCCGGAGCGGGCGCTTCCAGGGTCGCGGGGCCGATCGCGACGAACGGACCGCCCCGCGGGGCCGTGTCACGACGAAAGTCGCACCGGGCCCGGCGCCTCAGCCGAACCAGCGGGCGGCCATCAGTGCGAGCTGGGTGCGGTTGCCGCAGTCGAAACGGCGCATCATCCGGGACACGTGCCCCTTGATGGTGGCCTCGCTCAGGTAGAGCTCGCGGGCGATCTGTGCGTTGGAGGCGCCCGTGGTCAGCAGGCGCGCGATCTCGCCCTCGCGCTCCGACAGGGTCGGCCTCTCCACCCTGTCGGGTTCGGGGGCCTCCTGTTCCCCCTCCGCTCCGGCGTCCGCCACGTCGATGCGCACGGTCAGCCTCGGCCCGGAGGCGGCGCCGGGCACGTTGAGCCCCTGTAGTGCGACCGTGCGCAGGTCGCGTGCCTGGGCCGCGGCGGTCTCGTCGCGCGCGGCCGCCAACATGCCCTCCGCCCGCAGTGCCACCAGGAGAAGCGCCTGCCGGGCGTCCCCCGTGTCGGCCCCGGTGGAGACCGGCGGGACGACGGGGCGCGACAGCCTGTCCCGGCGTGCCTCGTCGAGCCGCTGCACGGTGGCCACCAGGGCGCCGCCCAGGACCGGAACCGACGAGGCGAGCAGGCTCGGCACCAGGGGGGCTCCGCCCTGCGCGGTGACGACCGCCGACACGGCCGCGGCCGCCGACGACAGCGCCACACCGGACACCAGCTCGGTCATGCTCCGGGCCCGGCGCACGAGGTTGAGGGTGCCGAAGGCGAGCGCTAGGACGGTCCAGGGAACCGCGCCCAGCCGCAGCAGTTCGCGCAGGGCGGGTTCGAGGGCGATGCCCAGGGTCACGACCGCGACCACGCCGGTCACCACCGCGGAACGGCCGGTGAGCCGCCAGCCCAGCGCGGTGGCGCCCAGTTGCACGAGGGTCGAGGCCAGGACGACGGCGGCGGCGTGGGGCGCGATCAGCAGACCCGCCGCGCCGCCGAGCACGGCGGCGGCGGCCAGCACGAGGGCGGGCAGGCCGGTTTCCCATCGGCTCGGGTCGGTCACGGGACCGATCCTAGGGCGGGTCCGCCGCCGATCGCGGGTCCGTTCCCGTTCCCCCATCCGTCTCCGCCGTGCAACGCGGGTCCGTTCCCGTATCCGTCCCGCCGTGCGCAGCCCCGCAGGAGCCGAGCCGCCGATCGCGGGTCCGTCCCCGTCCCTCCCCGCCGCGCGACGCCCCGCGAGCGCGAACGGGGCGGCGCCTCGGACGCGGCCTGCCCCGACCGCGCCCGAGGCGCCGCCCCCGACGGTCCCCGCACGGGACGCGCCCCGCGGCCGTCAGTCCTCGGCGCGCACGTCCACGGCCTCGCCCGCGGCGTCGAGGATGACGTCGTACTCCTGGCCGTCGGCGCCGCGCACCTCGGCCTCCCAACCGTCCCAGCCGTCCTCGTCCTGACGCTCGACGTCCACGGTGGTCGCGCCCTCGCCGACCGCGGCGGCGGCGTTGGCGGAGACCGTCTCGCGGTCGGCCGCGGCCTGCTCACCGGTGTTCTGCCAGGGGGCGGGGCCGCCGTCGGTGTCGCGGAAGGCGGTGCCGTTGACGGTGAACACGTCGGCGTCGTCGCGGTCCTCGTCGTCATCGTCGTCCTCGTAGCGCACGCCCAGGGTGACCTCGGTGCCCTCCAGGCCGCGCAGCTCGTCCAGGAGCGGCTCGACGGTGCCGTTGCCGTCGAAGTCCTCCAGTTCGGGGTTGGTCAGCAGCCACTCCTCCGGACCGAAGTCGACCTCGACCCCGGACACGGACCAGTCGTCGACGTCGTCCCCGGCGCGCAGCTCGCCCACGAGCTGCTCCAGCCCGTCGACCGTCCGGGTCGAGGGCCCGCTCTGCCGAGACTGCTCGTTCCCGCCCGTCTCGGAGTCGGCCCCGGCGGTGACGCCGGTGAGCGCGATCGGGGCCACCTGCTGCTCGGGGTCGCCGGCGACCAGGTAGCCGACCGTGCCCACGGCCAGCAGCCCGGCGGCCGCGGCGGAGGAGAGGATGATGATGGTCTTGGTCTGCATCGCGGATCCCTTGCTCGCATGCTCGGAGGTCTGTGTACCACCCAGCATGCGGCGGCGCGATGATGGCGGCATGAGGTCCACATGAGGGTCTTCTTCATGTTGCGCTCAGGGACGGTTCAGCGGCCTCCGCCACGGTGGGAGGCGACACGGGGAAACGGGGAGGGGCACGGCCTTGGCGATTCTGGTGGTGGAGGACGAGGAGGGGATCGTCTCCTTCGTGCGGCGCGGGCTGGAGACGGCCGGTTACCAGGTGCTCACCGCGGCCGACGGGATCGACGGGCTGACGATGGCCCTGTCGTCGGACGTCGATCTCGTCGTGTTGGACCTGGGGCTGCCGGGGATCCCGGGTGAGGAGGTGCTGCGGCGGCTGCGCGCGCGCCGCCCCTCGGTGCCGGTGATCGTGCTCACCGCCAAGGACGCCGTGAGCGACCGGGTCGCCAACCTCGACGCCGGGGCCGACGACTACATGGTCAAGCCGTTCAGCGTGAGCGAGCTGCTGGCCCGTGTGCGGGCCCGGCTGCGCGGCGGCGGCCAGGAACGCGGCGACGTGCTGGCCGCGGGCGGTGTGGTGCTCGACCTCGGGGCGCGCACCGCCTCGGTGGAGGGGCGCACCGTCAACCTGTCGGCACGTGAGTTCGCGCTGCTGGAGGTGCTCATCCGCCATCCGACGCAGGTCTTCTCCCGGCCCCAGCTGCTGGATCGGGTCTGGGGCTACGACTTCGACGGCGCCTCCAACGTGGTGGAGGTCTACGTCAGCCAGCTGCGCCGCAAGCTCGGCAGCGAGCGCATCCAGACGGTCCGCGGCGCCGGGTACCGGCTCGGGGACGGCGCACGGTGAGCCTCACCGGCCGGGTGGTCCTGCGGTCGCTGCTGGTCATGGCCCTGGGCATCGGCGGCGTCGCCCTGCTCACCTACGAACTGGTGCGCGTGTCGGGCCTGGCCGACATCGACCACCTGCTGCGCGAGGAGTCGGCGCTGGTCGGCGACGCCCTCGACGGGCGGCTGCCCGCCGCCGCCGGACTCGACGGCGTGGTCTCGGGTCCGGAGGCCGAGCGCGCCGCCCGCCAGGCGCTCGCCGTACGCCCCAGCGGAGCCCGCCACGTGACGCTGGTGACCGTCAACGGCGTGCGGTTGCAGAGCACCGGGGGCCCCTCGCGCGTCGCGGGCCTCATGCGCGGCGGCGACGCCCCCGAACCCGAACCCGGGACCCTGCGCACGCTCGACACCGACGCGGGCCCGCTCCGGGTGCTCGACACCCGGGTCGTGGACGACGCCGGTGACACCCTGGCCGTGGTCACCGTCGCCGCCCCGCTCGACTCCACCCGGGACGCGGCGGCCACCGTCCTGCTGTGGGCCGGTCTCGCCGGGGTGATCGGCGTGGTCGGCGGAGGGGTCGTGCTGTGGCTGGTCGTGCGGCGCACCCTGGGTCCCGTGCGGGAGGTCTCCGACGCCGCCAAGGCCATCTCGCCGGCCGACCTCGCCACCCGCGTCCCGGTGCCCGCCACCCGCGACGAGATCGCCGAACTGGCCACCGAGATCAACCAGATGCTGACCCGCATCGAGCAGGCCGACAGCAACCGGCGCCGGTACCTGGCCGCGATCTCCCACGAGGTGCGCACCCCCCTCTCCGTCGCCGAGGGGCACCTGGAACTGCTGGGCACCGCGGAGGCGGCGGTCGTGCGCGCCGAACTCGACCGCCTGCGCCGCGTGCTGGAGGACCTCATGGCGGTGGCCCGCGGCGGCGACGAGATCGACGTCCGCGTCGAGGCCGTGTTCCTGCCCGACCTGTTCCACGACGTGCGGGCCCGGCTCGACGCCCTGCCGCACGCCGACGCCGTCACCCTGGAGGAGCCGCCGCCGGACGTCCTGCTCGGCGACCAGTCACGCCTGGAGCAGTGCCTGGCCAACCTCACCGCCAACGCCGTCGACCACAACCCGCCCGGCACCCGCGCCACCGTGACCGCCCGCGCAGGCGAGGACACGATCACCCTCACCGTGGCCGACGACGGTCCGGGGATCAGCGCCGAGGTGCTCCCCCACGTGTTCGAACCGTTCGTCACCACGCGCACCACCGGATCGGGGCGAACCTCGGGGCTCGGCCTGTCGGTCGTGCGCTCCCTGGTCGAGGCCCAGGGCGGTGCGGTGGGCATCGACAGCGGCCCCTCCGGCACCGTCGTCACGATCACCCTTCCGCGCGCCACGCCCTGACCGGTCCCGCACGGGACCGGGACCGCGCGTCCGGCGACCCGGGGCGCGTTCGCTGTCCACACGGGCCCTCCGGTGGAATTCCCCTTCGCCGCGAACCCTTCACCACGAAGGGCGGAAACGGGAACTCCCCCGAAAGGAAGAGCGCTTTCCGGGGCGGACGCCCCCTCCGCTCCGGCGCGCGGGCCCGTCGGCGCACACTCCGCGGGGAGGCCGTAATCCCCGCCTCCCGTGATAGTCTCGTAATATCGCCGCAACGCCCCTCACCTGCACGTACGCCCGTTACGGGCGCCTGACCCGACCGTGGCCGAGTTTTGGGCGGGCCTTGGGGGGCAGTGCGATATGGCAGGAGGTGCTCCGATGGAGACCGGAATAATTGTCATCATCGCCTTAGTGGTGGTGGTCGTCATCGCCGGAGGAATCGCGATCGCCGCGCGGTCCTCGATCCTTCCGGCCCGGCGCACCGCCCGGCTGAAGAAGCGTTTCGGCGCCGAGTACGACCGCGCCGTGGAGGTCCACGGCAACAGGACGGCCGCCGAGAACGACCTGTCCGAGAGGCTCCGCCGCCGCGACAACATGAGGCTCCGCGAGCTGAGCGACCAGCAGCGCGTGGCTCACACCGAGACGTGGGCCGCGGTGCAGCAGGAGTTCGTCGACGACCCCGTCCGCGCCGTCCGCGACGCCCGCGGACTGGTGGAGGCCATCATGGCGGACCGCGGCTACCCCGGCCCCGCGTCCGCGGCCGACAGTGAAGCGGCCTTCGACCAGCGCCTCGACGACCTGTCGGTGGACCACTCCGCCGCGGTCACCGGGTTCCGCCGGGCGCACGCCACCGGGAGCCCCGCCGAGGCGGGTCGGAGCGGCACCGAGCACCTGCGCGAGGAACTGGTGTCCTACCGCGATCTGGTGGAGTCCCTGCTGGGCGGCCTGCCGACGGCCGACGGCACGACGAACCGGAGCCCGGGCGCGGGGCGGACCGCTGTCGACCACACCGCTCCGGCCGCGGGCACGGAGCGCACCGCTGTGGAGCGGCCGCGCCGTGAGAGGGGACCGGAGGCGGGCCTGTGACCGGCCCCGGCAGCTTCTCTGCGAGGAACCGACGACACGAGGAGGCGGACATGGTGGAACGCGTACCCGGCCCAGGCACGAGCCGGGAGACCGAATCGGACCAGTACCGGGCGCGGACGCCCGGAACCGGGCCCGGCCCCCGTACCGCGGAGCCGGTGACCGTCGACGCGGAGGTGAACGATCCCGGACGCGGGGCCGGCTCCGGATTCACCGGTGCTCCTGGTCCCGACCGCACGGATCCCGTCGGCGGTGACCACACCGGCCCCGCCGGACACGCCAGGCCGGGCGGACGCGGAACCGCGCCGGGCCGGGTGCCGGAGCAGCCGGGCGCCGGAACGGACCGCCCGGGCCCGGCGGACGGGCCCCGGGCGCGGGGCGCGAAGCTCGAACGCGTCCGGGAACGCTGGAACGCGACGCAGGGCAAGTTCGTCGACGACCCCCACGGCGCCGTCCGCGAGGCCGACGCGCTGGCGGCTGAGGTCGCCGACGCCGTGGTCGCGGAGATCGAGGAGCGCCGCTCCGCGCTGCGGTCCGCGTGGAACGAGGGAGAGGGCACGGACACCGAGTCGCTCCGGGTGGCCCTGCGCGACTACCGCTCCTTCGTGGAGCACCTGGTCAACACCAACACCTGACGGCGTGCGGACGCCGCGAGCCGTCCCGGGAGGGGCCGCCCACCGCCGAGCGCGGGGGCGGCCCCTCCCGTCGCGCGTCCGCCACTCGCCCCCCGACGGGGACCCGCGCGCGGGTCCCCGTCCCCCGGCCGGAGCCCGGGCGGCCCACCGGAAGCGGTCTGCCCCACCGGTCGGCTCATCCGGCGAGGAGCTTGTCGACCGCCGCCTCGGCCTCGGCGAACAGCTTCTGGTAGTGGCGCTCCCGGGCCGCACCGGACAGGTCCTGGGCCTCGCTGTCGAACAGCGCGGCCGTGTGGACGTCGAAGATCCCGCAGTACTCCGAGATCCCCCGGCGCAGGGGCCCGTCGAGCAGGTCGAACACCAGGTCCGCGTTCTGCTCCCCCTCGGCGAGCCCGGCCAGGGCCAGCCACAGCATCCGCTTGCCCGCCATGGGGGACCTGCTGCGGCCGTACGCGAGGCCGTAGTTCCACACGCGGTCGATCCAGCCCTTGAGCAGGGCCGGCAGCCCGTACCACCACACGGGGAAGACGGGGACGATGAGTTCGGCGGCGTGGACGCGGCGGATGTGGGCGTGCACCTCGTCGGAGTAGACCTTGTCCCGGTTGCCGTAGTCGGGTTCGTCGGCCTCGCTGTTGCGGGGGTCGAACCCCTCGGCGTGCAGGTCGAGCAGGTCGACGCGGTACCCGGCCGCCTCCAGGCGCGCCGCGGCCCGTGCGGCCACGGCGGCGGTCAGGGAGTCCGGGCGGTGGTGGGAGACCACGACCAGCGCGGTGCGTCCGGTCGGCGTGAGGGGCTCGGAGGTCTCGGAAGCTGCGAAGGGCTCTTGGTTCATGACTCCAGTACAGACCAGCGGGCGTGGACGTTCCATAGCTGAAAAGCTGCGTTTCTTTGGCGTTCGTCTACACTCGTTCCCATGGACCCTTTGAGCGACATGCTCAGCGGCATCCGCTCCGCTGGAGCCTCCGTCAGCCAGGCCTCGCTGGAACCGCCCTGGACGATCCGCTTCACCGGCGGCGCGCCGCTGACCATGCTGACGGTGATCAGCGGCGGCGGTTCGGTGGTCATGTCCGACGGGACGGCCCTCGCGATCAGCGCGGGCGACACCGCGCTCGTGCGCGGACCCGACCCCTTCCACCTCGCGGACAGCCCCGCCTCGCCGCGCCGTCCCCACCGGGACCACGAGATCGACTGCCTCGACCCGGACGCCGGGGGCGGGCCGTTCAGCGCTCACCCGGTCGGCCTCCCCCGGCTCGACGGCTTCCGGGACGGCGACCCCGGCGGCGGACTCCCCACCGGGCTCCCGAACGGCGGGGCCCCGGACGGCGGCCTCCCCGACGGGGCTCCCGAGGGCGCCACCACCCTCCTCGTCGCCGCCTACCGGGCCACCCGGAGCCGCCACGAGCGGCTGCTGCGCACCCTGCCGCGCACGCTGGTCCTCACCGAGGACGCCGAGAGCGTCTTCTGGCTCGAAGCGGCGAGGGACGCCCTGTCCCGGCGCCACCTGCCGGGCGGCCAGGCCCTGGTCGACCGCGTCGTGGACATGGGGCTGGTGTGCAGCCTGGCCTGCTGGTTCGAGCAGGAGGGCGCCGACGCCCCCGCCTGGTACAGGGGGGCCGTGGACCCGGTGACCGGTCCCGCTCTGGAGGCCGTCCACCGGCGTCCGCACGAGCCGTGGACGGTGGGCGCGCTGGCCGCCCGGGCGGGGGTGTCGCGCGCGCTGTTCGCCAAGCGCTTCACCGAGGTCGTGGGCCAGTCGCCCCTGGGCTACCTGACCGAGTGGCGGATGTACACCGCCGAGGAGCTGCTGTCGGACCCCGACCTGAGCGTGGCGAAGGTGGCCGGGGCCGTGGGCTACGCCGACCCCTCCTCGTTCAGCACGGCCTTCAAACGGCTGCGGGGGCTGAGCCCGCGCGAGTTCCGCCTGCGGAACCTGCTGCCCGAGACCGGCACCGCCCCTGGAACCGGCGCCGGGTCCAGCCCCTGATCCAGGCCCGGCCCGGGACCGAAGCCAACCCGGGAGCCGAACCAGCACCAGCGGCTGCACCCGTTCCACGAGCCGGGCCGACGACTTCGACCTGTCGGTCCACGACGTGTTCGGCCTGGGCCACACCCGCCCCAGGAACCAGACCGACCGGGAGCCGCACCCGGCCCGGGGCCGCGACCGCTCCCCGGGCCGGACGGCCTCAGCCCCAGACGACGGGGAGCGCGGCCCGACCGCTCGCCACGATGGACGGGGCCTGCTCCACCTCCGCCCCCTCGGCCAGGCGCAGGTCCGGGAAGCGCGTGAAGAGCGCCTCCAGCGCGGTCACGCCCTCCAGCCGGGCCAGCCCCGCGCCCAGGCAGAAGTGCGGACCGTGCGAGAAGGCCAGGTGCCCCCGCTGCTCCCTCCGCAGGTCGAAGGCGTGCGCGTCCTCGCCGTGGCGCCCCGGGTCGCGCCCCGCCGCGCCGAAGCCCATGAGCAGCGCCTCCCCCGCGGGCACGCGCGTGCCCGCCAGGGTGACGTCCTCGGCCGTGTAGCGCAGCGGCAGGTACTGGATGCTGGCGTCCCAGCGCAGGGTCTCCTCGACCGCGTCGGCCCAGGAGGCGCCGCCGGACCGCACCAGCTCCAGCTGGTCCCGATGGGTGAGCAGCGCGTGCACGGCGTTGGTGATGAGGTTCATCGTGGTCTCGTAGCCCGCGCCGATCATGAGGATCAGCGTCCACACCAGTTCGGTGTGGGAGAGCCGCTCGTCGCCCTCGGCCCGCGCCTGGAGCAGCGCGCTGGTGAGGTCGTCGCCCGGCTCACGGGACTTGCGCTCGGCCAGCTCCGCCAGGAAGGCCTGCATGTCGGCGTTGGTCTGCGCCGCCACCTCCGGGGTGGTGGTCGCGTCGAAGACCCGGTGCATCAGGGTGTGCAGGGTGCCGCGGTGCTCCGCCCCGACCCCGAACAGCTCGGAGATGACCGTCATGGGCAGCGGCAGCGACAGCGCCGCCTTGAGGTCCACCGGTCCCGGCCCGGCGGCCGCGAGGCCGTCGAGCAGTTCGGCGGTGATCTCGGTGATCCTCGGGCGCAGCTCCTCCACCCGGCGCGGGGTGAACGCCTGTGAGACCAGGGTCCGCAGGCGCCGGTGGCGGTCGCCGTCCGCGGTGAGCATGTTGTCCGGGGCCACCCAGGAGATCAGCGGCCAGTCCATGGGGATCTCGCCCTGCGCCCACGCCCGCCAGTGCCGCGCCTCCTTGCGCACGCCGGGGTGGGCGAGGGCCTCCATGATGACGTCGTGGCCGGTCAGCGCCCGAACAACCACGCCACCAGTGATCTCAACCTCGACGACGGGGCCGCGGTCACGGAGTCCGGCTGTCTGTCGGTGGAGGTCGTAGGGGTGGAGGACGGGGATGTCTGCTGCCATGGCGGTGTTCCCTTCGGGGAGTCGGGCGGAAATTCCACGGGGAGTTCGGCCAGGGCCCGCGCGAACGGGGAGACGCGCCAGCGCGGGGCCGGGTCGGTCACGCGCAGGCCGCGCAGGCGCCTGGTGAGGACCTCCACGCCGACCTGGGCCATGGTCTGGGCGAACCCGTGGGCCGGGCAGCGGTGCGGGCCGACCCCGAAGGCCAGGTGGGCGCGGGTGACGTGCTCGATGTCGGGTCCGTTCTCGGCCATCGCGCTGTGGGCCGCGGCGTAGCCGAGGAGGATGGGCTCGCCCTTGCGGATGACCCGTCCGCCGCTGATCTCCACGTCGCGCACCGGGTAGAGGACCGGGTAGTTGGTGATGGGCGGCTCGCGCCACAGGACCTGCTCGACCACCTCGTCGATCCCGACGAGGGCGCCGTTGAGGGCCCGGCTCACCTCGGGGTCGGTGAGGATCGTGTGCGTGGCGGCCGTGATGAGGTTGGCGGTCGGCTCGGCGCCGGCGCCGATGGTCACGACGAGCTGGTGCAGCATCTCCTCGTCGGTGAGCCCCGCCCGGTGCTGGAGCAGCCAGGTGGTGATGTCCTCCCCCGGCGACGCGTGCTTGTGCGAGATGGCGTCGGACAGGGCGCGCTCGTACTCGGCGTTGGCGCGCACGACGTCGTTGCCGTCCCACAGGTCCACGAGCGAGGTCAGGACGCGCTCGCCGACGTCGCGCGAGAAGCCGAACAGGTCACAGATGACCAGCAGCGGCAGCAGGCGGGCGTACTCGGACACCAGCTCCGCGCTGCCGCGTTCGACGAAGGCGTCGATGAGGCTGTCGGCGTGGCGGCGGGTGCTCTCGCCGACACGGCTCTCGGGCACTCGGCCCAGGGAGTCGACCACCGACCGCTTGAGGCGGGCGTGGGCGTCGTCGTCGGCGAAGAGCAGGTTGGGGCGGTAGGCCATCATCGCGGCCACGGGGGCGTCGTCGGGGACGCGCCCCTCGGACCAGTCGAGCCAGAGCCGGGAGTCGCGCCGGAAGGTGCGGCTGTCCCTGCACCAGGCCGTGATGAGGGCGTAGTCGGCGACCACCCAGGCGCTGATCCCTGGGGAGATCTCGGCGGGGAAGACGGAGCCGTGTTCCTCGGCCATCCGCGCGTAGACGTCGTGCGGGTCGGCGTGGAACTCGGGGGCGTGGAGTTCGGCGTAGGGGCAGCGGGAAGCCAACGTTTTCCTGTTCTACAGGGGGGTTCGAGAGCCGCGCCAGTCTAGTACCGCGACATGTCCGTTGTTCCTTCCGTCCCATCTGTTCCACCCCCGCGGAACGGGGGGAGCGCCCGCCCTCCTCCCGGAGTCCCGGAGGTGCCCGGTCAGCGGCGCGAGTTGTAGCATCGTGGCCGGATTCCTCCCCCCTGCAACCCGCTCCTCCGGTCCCGGCGAAGGCCGTGCGGCGGGGCTTCCTCGACACACACGGGAACGGACGTTCATGGACGCTGAAGACACCCAGGTCATGACCAGGACGGGTGAGTTCACCAGCACCACCCTGAGCTGGGAGACCTCGGTCCGGGGTCGGGTCGCGGCGGCGGTCGACCGCCTCTCCGGGCCGCTGTCCGACCTGCTGGAGCGCGACGCCAACGACGGCGACACCCGCATGCTCGTCGCCGACTTCTTCAGCGTCGGCCTGAACTTCAGCAAGTACCAGGACATGACCACCCAGTACCGGACCAGCGGGGACTCGATCGACTACGCGATCGTGCTGGACGGCAAGCTGTTCGCGCCGGTGGAGGTGCGCCGGGTCGGCCAGGAGCTCGACCAGCGCAACATCCAGGTGTCCCGGCGCCTGGCCGTCGAGGAGGGCGCCGAGTGGGTGATCCTCACCAACGGCCGCCTCTGGAAGGTTTACCACCTGCGCCCCGACGAGGGCGGCGGCAACCGGCCGGTGGAGGTCATCGACGTCGACCTCACCGACGCCGACGCCTACCAGCGCAACATCGACGCCCTGTTCCACATCACCCGCGAGGCCGTCGACCGCGGTCGACTGGACACCCTGCGCGGGTGGAAGGAGGCCGTCGAGGCGGCCCCCGTCGCCGAGGTGCTGCGCAGCGACGCCGTGGTGGACGCGGTCCGCGCGCAGCTGCGCGCCGCCACGGGCCACCTGGGGCACACGGGCGACGCCGACGAGGTGCGCCGCGCCCTGGTCGAGGAGGTCATCGCGCCGGGTCTGCTCAAGGACTGACGCCGGTGGCGGGCCCGGTCCCCGGGGCCGGGCCCGCCCCGCTGTTCACCGGTTTCACTCCGGACTGCTTTCGCCTCCTCCGCCGCCCGCCGGTTCGTGCGTTTGCCCCCATTGACAGCTGTGATACACGACACAACAATGGTCATACTATTGGGAGCGCTCCCAGTGCTTCCGGCCGCTTACCCCCCAGCGGAAGGACCCCCCGTTGAGTCCGGCACGAAGAAACCGCGCGGCGGCGCTCGGCGCCGCAGCCGCACTCGGCACGAGCCTCCTCGTCGCCTCCCCCGCCCAGGCCGACGACGAACCGGTCGAGCAGATCACCAACGGCGACTTCTCCGACGGCACCACCGGCTGGTGGGCGACCGAGGGGATCGACCTCGCCGTCAGCGAGGACGGAGCCCTGTGCGTCGCGGTCCCCGGCGGCACCAGCGACCCGTGGGACCAGATCGTCGGCCAGAACGACATCCCCCTCGTGGCGGGGGAGTCCTACTCCCTCACGTTCACCGCCTCCGGCGCCGACGGCCTGCCCGTCCGCGCGCTGGTCCAGGAGCCCGTCGACCCCTGGCGCACCGAACTGGACGAGCGCCCCGTGCTCACGCCGACGGCGACCGGGTACGAGTACGTCTTCACCGCGTCGGCCGAGATGGCCGACGCCCAGCTCGCCTTCCAGATCGGCGGAGCCGAGGAGGACTGGACGTTCTGCCTGGACGACGTGTCGCTGCTCGGCGGCGCCGAACCCCCGGTCCACGAACCCGACACCGGCCCGCGCGTCCGCGTCAACCAGGTCGGCTACCTCCCGCAGGGCCCCAAGAACGCCACCGTGGTCACCGACGCCGAGGAGGCCCTGCCCTGGCGGCTGGCCGACGCCGGGGGCGCGGTCGTGGCCGAGGGCGACACCGTGCCGTACGGCCTGGACGAGTCCTCGGGGCAGAACGTGCACACCGTCGACTTCAGCGGCTTCACCGGGACGGGCGAGGGCTACACCCTGACCGCCGACGGCGAGACCAGCCACCCCTTCGGCATCACCGCCGACCCCTACGCCGCCCTGGCCACGGACGCCCTGGACTTCTACTACACCCAGCGCAGCGGTATCGAGATCCTCGACGAACTCGCCCCCGGGTACGGGCGCGAGGCCGGGCACTCGGGCGTGGAACCCAACCAGGGCGACACCGACGTCACCTGCCACCCCTCCGCCCCGTGCGACTACTCGCTCGACGTGTCCGGCGGCTGGTACGACGCGGGCGACCACGGCAAGTACGTGGTGAACGGCGGCATCTCCGTCCACCAGCTGATGAGCGTCTACGAGCGCGCGCACACCGCGCCCACCGGTGACCCCGCCCGGGTCGCCGACTCCACCCTGTCCGTCCCCGAGCGGGACAACGGCGTGCCCGACGTCCTGGACGAGGCCCGCTGGGAGATGGAGTTCCTGCTGTCCATGCGGGTCCCCGAGGGCGAGGAACTCGCGGGGATGGCCCACCACAAGGTCCACGACGAGCGCTGGACCGGCCTGCCCCTGCTGCCCTCCGAGGACCCCCAGCCCCGCTACCTGCACCCGCCGTCGACGGCGGCCACGCTGAACCTGGCCGCGACCGCCGCCCAGTGCTCCCGCGTGTTCGCCCCCTACGACGCCGACTTCGCCGCGACCTGCCTGGAGGCGGCCGAGACCGCCTGGGACGCCGCGGTGGCCGAACCCGAGCGCTACGCGACCGTCGGCGGCGAGGGCGGCGGCGCCTACGACGACGACAACGTGGCCGACGAGTTCTACTGGGCCGCCGCGGAGCTGTACCTGGCCACCGGGCACGGGGACTACGAGGAGGCGGTGGTCTCATCCGAGCTGCACACCGCCGACGTGTTCACCTCCGCCGGGTTCGACTGGCGCTGGACCGCACCCCTGGGCCGCCTCCAGCTCGCCACCGTGCCGAGCGGGCTCGACGGGCGCGACGAGGTCCGCGCCTCCGTCGTGGAGGGGGCCGAGCAGTACCTGGCCGACGTCTCGGAGCACCCCTACGGGCTGGCCTACGACCCCGAGGGCGGGGTCTTCGCCTGGGGCTCCAACAACCTCGTGCTCAACAACATGGTGGTGATGGCCAGCGCCTACGACATCGGCGGTGACACGCGCTTCCGCGACGCGGTCCTGGAGGGCATGGACTACATCCTGGGCCGCAACGCCCTCAACCAGTCGTACGTGACCGGGTACGGCGAGAACGACGCGGTCAACCAGCACAGCCGCTGGTACGCCCACCAGCTCGACCCGCGCCTGCCCAACCCGCCCGAGGGCACCCTGTCCGGCGGGCCCAACTCCGACACCGGCACCTGGGACCCGGTCGCCCAGTCCAACCTGGACGGGTGCGCCCCCCAGTTCTGCTACATCGACCACATCGACTCGTGGGCGACCAACGAGCTGACCATCAACTGGAACTCCACGCTGGCCTGGGTGTCCGGGTTCGTCGCCGATCAGGGCGACGCCTCCCTGCCCGCCGGGTCCTCCTGCGAGGTGGACTACGTGGTCCACGGCGAGTGGCACGACCGCTTCAACACCCAGGTGACCGTCCGCAACACGGGTGACGAGCCCGTGAACGGCTGGGAGCTGGTGTGGTCCTTCCCCGGCGGCCAGACCGTGGAGCGCCACTGGAGCAGCGCGCTGGAGCAGGCCGGGCACGCGGTGACCGCCGTGAACGCGGACTGGAACGGGACCATCGAGCCCGGCGACGAGGTGACGTTCGGCTTCATCGGCACCCTGACGTCCGGGGCGAACGCCGTGCCCGCGAGGTTCGCCCTCAACGGTTCGGTCTGCAGCTGACCCGTGGGCGGGGCGACGACGGCGCGCCCGCCCACGCTGTAGGACCCCCTTGGAGGACGGGGCCCCTCAGGAGAGCGTGGGGCCCCGTCCGTATGTCCGGGGAGGGGAGGCGGTTCGGCGCTGGAGGGGAGGACGGTGTCCTACGGTCAGCGCTGCCAGCGCGCCTGGCAGAAGCAGTAGGCGCCGTAGAGGGCCACGCCCAGGGCGACGGCCACCAGCGCCCAGGGGCCGGCCGGGGTCTGGGAGAAGGCCCGCAGCGCGCCGTCCAGCCCGACCGCCTGGTCCTTGTCGAAGGCGATCGCGGCCTGGAGGAAGAAGACGCCGACGGCGGCCAGGACCAGGCCCTGGGTGCCGATGCCGAGCACGCCGACGGTGACGACGGCCCTGCGCCGTCGCGGCGTGAGCGCGCCGAGCGCCAGCTCCTGCGTGAAGCGGCGGGTCACTGCCTTCCAGATCTGGTACAGGCCCACGGCGATCACGCCGCAGCCCACCGCGCCGACGGCGAACCGGCCGAAGGGCAGCGCCATGACCTGTGCCGTCAGCGCCTCCGACCGGCTGTCCTGGGACTGGGACGATCCCTGCCCCAGCAGGAAGCCCGCGATGCTGGAGGCCAGCACGGCGTAGACCACCGCGCGGGACCCGGAGGCGATGCGCTTGGTGGCCTTCTCCAGCCCCACGGCGGCGTAGACCGCCTGCCACACGGTGAGTCCCACCAGCCCCGCCGCCGCGACCCAGAGCAGCAGCATGCCGCCGGTGTTCTGGGCGACGAGTTGGAGGGCGCCGCTGTTGTCCGCCTCCTGGCCGCCGCTGTCGCCGAAGGCGATGCGCAGGGCGAGGTAGCCGATGATGAGGTAGAGCAGGCCCGTGGCGGCGAAGCCCACGCCCGCGAGCCTGCGCAGCCAGGTGCTGTGGGCCGCCTGGCGTCCCGCACGTCGGCCCGCCGCCCGGGCGTCCTTCGCGGAGCGCCGCGCCTTACCTGGTAAGTCTGAGGAGGACATGTCCGGCCCGTGCCCGCGAGGAGGGCGGGAAAACGGATGTTTACCGTTAATACTCCCTTTTGTGCTGTTCAGCGACGTGGAATCCCTCCGGGACGCCCGTGCGGGACGACGGGTTGACGCGCGGTGTTCCGGGTGCGCCGACACGAACGCGGAACGCCGGGGTCCGGGAGAGACAGCGTGGAACAGCGCGGACCGGCCCGGGACGGCACGGACGCCGGGTCCCGCGTGGAACACCGGGTCCCGCCCGGGCGCGCGGGCACGCACACCGGGTGGGCGGGGCGGACGCAGCGCCTACTCCAGCGGCACCCGCAGGATCCTGTCGCCTCCCTCGGTCGGTTCCCCGACCCCGTCGAGGTTGCTGGTGGCCAGCCACAGCGCGTCGCCGCCGGGGGCGGTCACCACCGTGCGCAGGCGGCCGTACTCCCCCTGGTGGCGGTCCACGGGCTCGCCCACGCCGCCGTCACCGGCGAGCGGCACCTCCCACAGGCGTTCGCCGCGCAGCGCCGCCACCCACAGGGAACCGCCCGCGACCGCCGCGCCGCTGGGCGAGGCCTCCGCGGGCCTCCACGTCAGCAGGGGGTCGACGTACTCGTCGCCTCCCCCGGTGCCCTCCACCTCGGGCCAGCCGTAGTTGCCGCCCGGTTCGATCAGGTTGACCTCGTCGAACTCGTTCTGCCCGAACTCGGTGGCGTACAGGTTCCCCTCGTCGTCCCACGCCAGCCCCTGGACGTTGCGGTGGCCGTAGCTGTAGACCGGGTTGCCGAAGGGGTTGTCCGGCGCCGGGTCCCCGTCGGCGGTGATCCGCAGGATCTTGCCGCCCAGCGAGCCGGTGTCCTGGGACAGTCCCTGTCGGCCCGCGTCCCCGGTGCCCACGTACAGCAGGCCGTCGGGGCCGAACTCGATCCGTCCGCCGTTGTGGTAGGAGGCGGAGGGGATGCCGTCGAGGACGACCTCGGTGTCCCCGAAGCCCCCGCCGTCGGGGTCGTACTCCAGACGGCTGATCCGGTTGTCGGAGGCCGCGGTGTGGTAGGCGTACACGTACGGTTCCCCGGGGAAGTCCGGGTCCACGGCGAGCCCCAGCAGACCGCCCTCACCGTTCGGTGCGGCCCCCTCGACGGTGCCGACGCCGGTGACCGAGCCGTCGGGGGACACGCGCACGACCTCCGCCGAATCGCGCTGGGCGACCAGGGCCGAGCCGTCGGGGAGGAAGGCCAGCCCCCACGGCGCCTCCAGGCCCGCGGCGACCTCCTCGGGCCGGCCGGGGTCGGCACCGGCGGAGCCGTCCTGTCCGTCCGGCTCCCGCTGGCCGTCCGTTCCGCCCGTCCCGTCCCCCTCCGCGCCGGTGGTCCCCTGGGCGCCGCACCCGGCGAGGAGGACGAGGGAGCCGAGGACGGCGG
This sequence comes from Nocardiopsis sp. CNS-639, assembly GCF_000381685.1. Classification (NCBI taxonomy): domain Bacteria; kingdom Bacillati; phylum Actinomycetota; class Actinomycetes; order Streptosporangiales; family Nocardiopsidaceae; genus Nocardiopsis; species Nocardiopsis sp. CNS-639. The sequence goes on along the minus strand of NZ_KB906882.1, from coordinate 32,717 downwards.
CGGCGCGGAGCGCCGCGCTCGCGCGCGTTGAAGGTTCCATGCCGCTTCCCTTCCCCGGCACCGCCGTTGTCACCCCGCCGTAGCGCCCGGCGTCCCCTCCTCGCTGTTCTCGTGCCCCTCCCGCAACTCCTCGAACAGTCGTTCCAGGTCGGTGAGGAGTGCGCTGTGCACGGGCCAGCGTTCGGAGTCCCAGTCCTCGCTCATGTGCTCCCGCGCCCGGTCGATGCGCCGGAGCCCCTCCTCCAGGCGGGAGTCCAGGTCGGCGGAGACGGTGTCGCGCTCGGGTTCCCCGGCCTGGTGGACGGCGTCGAAGGCGTCCGCCGCCGCGTCCAGGAGGGGGGAGAACTCGCGGAGGAAGGCGTCACTCGGCTCGGGGAAGCGCGACCGGCCGCTGTCGGCGGCGCGGAGGGTGCGGACGAGGGACTGGAGGTGGTGCGCGGACCGGCCCAGGGCGAGGATCCAGCCGTAGTAGGCCTTCGGCGCCCTCTTCGGCGAGGGACCGGCCAGGAGCCGCCGCGGGTTCAGGCGCGCCCGGTACTCCTGCTGGGAGACCGACTCCCGGGCGTTGCGCTCGGTGTTGTCGAACCCCTGCGCGACCCGGGCCCAGTAGCCGGTGTCCTTGAGCCCCCCGCCGCCCTCGCGGAGCGCCTCGGCCATCTCACGGGTGAGATCGCGCAGGCCGTCGGCGAAGTCGAGCACAGCACTCTCGGCGTCGCGGAAGCGGATGGCGGGCGCGAAGACCGTGTTCGTCACGACGGCGGTCCCAGCCCCCACCAGCACCATGAGCAGCAGGGTTCCGAGGTCCACGGGGCTGCCCGCGGTACCTCCCGCGAGCGCGAAGGACGCCACCACGGGTATCTGCTTGCCCTGGTCCCCGAAGACCGTGAACTGCCCCACCGTCACCGCGAGGAGCACGGCCAGGGCGAAGAACCACACGTTGAGCCCGACGGTGAGCCCGGTCAGGCCCGCGATCAGGGCGCCCAGGAAGACCGCGGGGACGTAGCGCAGGGACTGGAGCACCGACCCGTACACGCTGGGCCGCACCACCAGGAGGGCGGAGAAGGGGGCGAAGCCGACCTGGGCGGAGTCCACCATGAACGCGCCCAGGGCCCAAGCTCCGGTGGAGGCGATGACGCACTTGGCGATGATGACCGCGGTCTCGCGCTCGTAGCCGCGCCGCTCGACGATCCGGCGCAGCACCTCGCGGGCGTTGGCCGCGGTCCTCCTCACACGTTCGGCGACCACTCGGCCTCCGCCCTCCGGTCCCGTGCCGTCTCCCGAACGAACTCCCCGACCAGGTCGGCGACCCGGTCGGGGCGGCGGCGGTGAGCGCGTGGGGCTGTCCGGGCAGGGTCACGAGCCGTCCCCGGGGCAGCAGCCGGGCGGCCTCCCGCGCCCAGGGAGCGGGGCAGAGGGGGTCCCTGCCCCCGCGCAGGACCAGGGTCGGCTGCCCCACCCTCGGCAGGACCGTCTCGATCCGGTGCTCGCGGCTGGCCAGAAGACTGCAGACGTCCCTGCGCACTCCCGCGTCCCAGTAGTCGGCGACGACGGAGCGGATCACCGAGAGGTCCTCGCGCGTGGCGTCGCGCAGCAGGCGTGCGGCCAGTTCGGGCAGCGAGCGCGCACCGGGGTCCGTCGTGGGCCCGGCCAGCACGAGCGACCCCACCTCGTCGGGCGCGCGCACCGCGGCCTCGGCGACCACCTGCGTTCCGAGGGAGAGCCCGAGCAGGCAGGGCCGCTCGATCCCGCGGACGCGGAGCCACGCGAGGAGGGAGTCCGCGAGTCCGGTGACCGTGGGCGCGTGGTCGGGTGCGGTGCTCGCGCCGAACCCCGGCAGGTCGACGGCCCAGGCGGGCGTCCTTCCCTCCAGGGCCCTGACCACGGGCAGCGTCTGGCGCGAGGAGATCCCCGCGCCGTGCACGCAGACCACCGGAGGCCCCTGTCCGGGTACGTGCCACCAGGCCATCGACGCGCGTCCGACCCCGTCCGTGCCCCTGCGGGCCTCCATGCCTACCCCCGAACGGCCTCCTCGGCACCGGTCATGTGGTCGCCACAACTACCCAGGGCCCCTGCCTTCAACCCACTCCCCCGTCGAGGCGTGTGGAGACGGCGCGGGGCGGTCAGGGAGGTACACGCAAGGGTGTGCGCGCGAAGGGAGCCAGGAGATGGGCAGGAAGTCGGATTCGCCTCCGAAGCACCCGTGGTTGAGGGGGGCCGTGCGGGGTGTCGCGGGTGCGATGGCCATGAGCGGTATGCGGCAGGTGGAGGTCGGAGCGGGGTTCGTGCGGCGCACACCGCCCGAGGCCGTCCTGGCGGAGGGCGTGCCCGCCCTGCTGGAGAGCGTCCCCCCGGAGCGGAGGAAGGCCGCGATCGAGCTGGCGCACTGGGGGTACGGGGCGGCGGCGGGTACCGTCTTCGCGCTGCTGCCGCGCCGGGTGAGGCGGTGGCGGCTGGCCGGTCCGGTCTTCGGGGTGGCGGTCTGGAGCGCGTACGAGCTGGCCGTCGCCCCCGCGCTCGGCCTCGCCCACGCGCGCGGGCACCGGCCCCGGGAGCGGTGGGCGTTCCTGTTCGACCACGTGGTCTTCGGGCTCATGGTCGGGGAGGCGCCCGAGAGCGTGGTGGCCGGAACCGGGGGCTCCGGGGACGACGCGCAGGAGGGGTGCTGCTGCGGGGGCCACGGGAGCGCCGGGGGCCGTGGGGACCACCGGGGACGCCGAGGGCGCGGGGGCCGTCGGAGCCGCCGGGAGCACGGGGGACACGGGAACCACTGCGGTCACGGCGACCACGGGGACGACCACGGCTCTGAGGTTCACGGTGACCGCGGGAAGCACGGTGATCACGCGAAGCACGGCGACCGCGGGAAGCACGGGAGACGGGGAAAGCGCCACCGGCCCTGACGGCGGGGAGGCGGGGGCGGGCGACCGGTCGGTCGCCCGGCCCCGCCTCCGCTGCGTGCTCTCCGCGGTCCGGTCCGAGGCGGTGTCCGGGACGGCCACGGCGCCCCCACGGACTGGCAGGAAGCGTCACCGTTGCGGCGCGAGGGTTCTGACCCGCGACTCGGCGGGCTCGGACGGTTGGGACACGCCGCAAGACCACCGCGGAGGGGGAAGAGGCCCCGGCGGACCCTCCCGGCCGGACCTGACGCGGGAACCCGGGCGCGACGGCGCCACGGCCGGGCGGTACCGGTGCCCATCGACCGCCGAGGCGTGGCGACGCCGACAAGGACACGGAGGCGCTACTCCTGGGCCTTCTGGAGGCGCACGTACGCCAGCTGGAGCCAGTCGGACACCGCCACGGCGCTGAACACCGCCCCGGTCCCCCGGGTCACACCGGGCGCGAACACCAGGCCGAAGGCGTAGGCCGTGGCGATCCACTGCGCGGTGCAGAAGGGGCAGGTGATCAGCTCGCCGACCGCCCGGCGGGCGCCCTGGCCGCGTACCTCCTCGGCCAGCTCGGCCGGGGCCGAGACCCCTTGGAAGCGGGTGAAGAACGCCCGGAGCGGGCTGGTGACCGCGTCCTTGGCCAGCATCCGGGACAGCTTGTGCGTGGTCAGTCCCATCAGCGCCAGGTCCCACGGCCCCACGCTCTCGGCCCTGCGTCTGCCCCGGAACCGGCGCGCGGCGAGCAGCCCGACTCCCACCAGGGCCAGGTAGCCCGAGGCCACGGCCGTGTACCCGAAGAGGGGCTGGTCGCTGTCGCCCCGGTAGGCCTCCGCCTCCTCCTGGATCGTCTCCTTGATGTCCCCGGTGGTGTTGTGGTCAGCCATCTGCTCCAGTCCTCCTTCGTCGTGTCGCGCCGCTCGACCTGTCGCGCACCCACGAGTGCAGCGCCTCCCCGTCCCCCGCCTGGTCGAGGTTGACCGCCGCCTCGATCAGCGCGAGGTGGGTGAAGGCCTGGGGGAAGTTGCCCAGCATGGTGCCGTCGGCGGCCATCTCCTCCGCGTGCAGGCCGAGCTCTCCCGAGCTCCCGCACAGTTCCTCGAACCTCCGCCGCGCCTCCTCGGCCCGCCCGGCGAGCACCAGGGCGGAGACCATGTCGAAGGAGCAGAGGAGGAAGGCGCCCTCCGGGGTGCCCAGTCCGTCGTCGGTCGTCTCGGGGTCGTACCTGTGGACGAGTCCGCCCTCCCCGCCCAGCTCCGCGTCCACCCGTTCCAGGGTCGCGAGCACGCGCGGGTCGGTCCCCTCCAGGAAGCCCAGGAGCGGGATCCGCAGCAGCGACCCGTCCACGTGGGACGAGCAGTAGGACTGCGTGAAGGTCCCGGCCTCCGCGTCGTAGCCCCGGTCCAGGACCTCCTGGCGCACGGCGTCCAGCTCCTTGCGCCACTTGTCCAGCGGGACGTCCCCGCCCGCCTTGCCGGACTCGGTGGCCAGCTGGATCCCGCGGTCCAGGCACACCCAGGCGTAGACCTTGGAACTCGTCCAGTGCCGCGGCCGCGACCGCACCTCCCACATGCCCTCGTCCGGCTCGCGCCAGACCCGGCACGCCGCGTCGACCATCGAGGAGAGCTGTTCGACGTCCCCGCGCCCGAGCCCGCCGGTGGCCTCCTCGTAGGACAGCGCGGCGTCGAGCACGTGCCCGTACACGTCCAGCTGGTGCTGTGAGTAGGCGTCGTTGCCGACGCGGACCGGTCTGGACCCGGCGTGTCCGGCGAGGTGGTCCAGGGTCTCCTCCTCAGGCGGCGGCTGTTCGTCGACCGCCTGCACCGGGGGGACCCAGTCGATCGGCTGGCCGCACATCCGCAGCAGGAAGCGCAGGTAGTGCCCCGCCTCCTCGGCGTGCCCGAGCCGCAGGAAGGCCAGGACGACGAGCGCGGCGTCGCGGTGCCAGACGTAGCGGTAGTCCCAGTTGCGCGGGCCTCCCGGCCACTCGGGCAGGGACGTGGTGGGTGCGGCGATCAGGGCGCCGCTCTCCTCGTGGAGCAGACCGCGCAGGGTGAGGGCGCTGCGGCGCACGTGCGTGGCGCCGACCCCGTCGTAGTCGGTCCGCCCGGACCACTCCCGCCAGGCGTCCAGGGTCTCCCGCAGCAGCGCCCGGCCCTCCCCCAGGCCGACGCGGCGTCCGCCCTCCAGGTAGTCCAGGGCGAACACGGCGGTGTCCCCCTCGGCCAGCTCCACGCGGTACTCCGGCACGCCGTCCCGTGCGAGCACGGGCGCGGGGGAACCCGACAGCATGGGCCCCGAGGCCTCGCGCAGTCCGCCGTCCACCCGCTCCCACACGGGTTCGGCACGCGCGAAGTCGGGTCTGGCGTCGAGCCGCGAGCGCACGGACGTGCTCCCGGAGCGGCACTCGACGACCCGCAGGAGGAAACCCTGCCGGTACAGGCCCGCCCCGCCCTCCTCCGGCCTTCGCACCGCGAGCAGGTCGCGGACGGCCACCTCCGTGTCCGTGCCCCGCCAGAGCGTCTCCAGGACGAGCGTGTCGTCGACGTAGGCGCGTCCGGCCGGGCTCGCCCCCTCGACCTCCAGGGTCCATCCGCCTCCGCGCGGGTCCAGGATCCCCGAGACGAGGGCGGGCCCGTCGAACCGGGGAACGCACAGCCAGTCGACGGTGCCGTCGGGTGTGGTGAGCGCGGCGGTGTGGCAGTCCGAGAGGAAGCCGTGGTCGCCGATGCTCGCGGTGCCCTGTGCCATCCGCACCTCCGAGTCGTGTCGTGTTCCCGGGAACCCCTCATGTGCGACTGCCCCGGGGCGCCCCCGGCGAAACGACAGCTCAGAAGCTTGCCGCGGCACGCACATACCGGGCGGCGCTCCCGGGTAGCGGAGGGTGCGAAGGGCCGGAAGCGGCCGTGTCGACCCGTGTGGGGGTGGCCGAGGTGGCCGGGAGACCGAACGGCCGGATCGCGGTGGTCAGCGGAGCCAGCGCGGGCGTCGGAAGGGCGACCGCTCGCGAGTTCGCCCGGCGGGGGTACACCGTCGCGCTGCTCGCGCGGGGGCAGGCGGGGCTGGAGGCCGCCGCGGAGGAGGCCCGCGCCGAGGGCGTGGCCGCGTTGCCGCTGCGGGTGGACGTGAGCGACGCCGAGGCGGTGCGCGGGGCCCTGGCCCAGGTCGAGTCGGAGCTGGGGCCGGTGGACGTGTGGGTCAACTGCGTGCTCGCCACGGTCATCTCGCCGTTCATGGAGGTGGAGCCGGAGGAGTACCGCCGGGTCACCGACGTCTGCTACCACGGTTACGTCTACGGCACCCAGGCCGCCCTGGAGCGCATGCTGCCCCGGGACAGGGGGGTGATCGTGCAGGTCGGGTCGGCCCTGGCCTACCGCGGCATTCCCCTACAGGCGGCGTACTGCGGTGCCAAGCACGCGATACGCGGGTTCACCGACTCCGTCCGCGCCGAGCTGATCCACCGCGGATCGGGCGTCCGGGTGACGGAGGTGCACCTGCCCGCGGTGAACACCCCGCAGTTCACCTGGACGCGCGCGCACCTGGACGGCCGCCGCCCGCGCCCCGTGGCCCCCGTGTACCAGCCCGAGGTCGCGGCCCGGGCGATCGTCTGGGGTGCCGAGCACCCGAGGCGGCGCCGGTACTGGGTGGGGGTCTCGACGGTGGCCACCGTCCTGGGCCAGCGGTTCGCACCGAGGGTGCTCGACTGGCAGCTGGGACTCACCGGACGTAGGAGCCAGGTGCGCGACGCCCACCCGCCCGCGCGCGACAACCTGTTCCGTCCCCTGGACGGCGAGCACGACTTCGGCGCGCACGGCGAGTTCGACGACGAGTCGCGCGAGTCCAGCCTGCTCCAGGAACTGAGTCAGCGGCGGAGCACCGTGGCCCTGCTGGGCGCCGCGGGGTTCGCGGTGGGGGCCGCGGGCTACGCGGTCGCACGGGGAGCGCACCGGCGGCCCTGAACAGCGACGAAGCCGAAACCGAGGGGGAAGAGCATGGCTGAGCACGATCCCGCCGTGGACGAGGCGTGGGAGGAGTTCCACGCGGTGGTGAACATGACCGGGGAGCAGCTGCGCGAGTGGCTGCTCACGAACGCCTCGGGCGAGGACGCCTTCCGCACCGAGCCGGGGCACACGGTGTCCCGGAGGGGCGAGGCGGTCGTGAACCTGCTGAACAAACGCCGCGTGGACGTGACGGAGGCCGACGTCGAGCTGATGCGCGAGGTGACCGAGTACGTCCGCGGCCAGCTCGCGGACCCGCACCGCGAGGACGCGCGGTGGCGGCACCGGCTGATGTCGGTGGGACACGACCCGCTCAGCCCCGACTCGGCGCGCCCCGACGAGGAGGACCTCGCGGGGTAGCGGTCACCGTGAGGCCGGGGCGGGCGCGGATGCCCGCCCCGGCACGCGTCGGCGCCCGACCGCGAACCCGCCGGTCAGCCGCGGACGGGACGGCTCAACGAAGGGACGGGCCGTGCGGTTCCGTTGTCCTCCTTCTTCCGAGATACCAGGCCGCGACCGCCGTCAGGAGGGCGAACCCGCCCAGGGCCGGGCCCACGACGTGGAACGCGTCCGTGAACCGCTCGCCCTCCAGGCGTCCACCGGTGAGCACCGCCAGGAGCGTCCCGGCCGCGGCGAGGGCGACCGTCTCCACGGTGATCCGGGAGGCGTTGAACACCCCGGCCGCGACGCCCGTCTGCTCGGCGGGCACCGCGCCCATCGCCATTCCGTCCACGACGCCGTTGGTGAGACCCACCCCGGCTCCGACCAGCAGGAACGGCAGGAGCAGCCGCCACGGGGTGGCGTCGGGGCCCAGCGCGAGCAGCCCCGTGGCCCCGGCGGCGCACAGCAGCAGGGCGCCGACCACGACCGCGGTGTGGGGCAGGCGCGCGGCCAGTTCCGCGCCCAGGGCGGGCAGCAGAAGGGTGGGCAGCGTGAGCATCATCAGCCACAGCCCGGCTTGGCCCGCGCCCAGCCCGACCACGGCGATCAGGTACGACGGCAGGTACACGAGCAGGGGCACGAGCACCGCCATGAACGCGGCGGCGGCCAGGGTGTGGGCGACGAACCGACGGTTGGCCAGCAGGACCAGGTCCACCAGGGGGTCGCCGGCCCGGCGTTCGACGAGTACGAAGGCGATCGCCAGAGCCACGACCAGGACCAGTCCCGCGAGCGCCGTCGGCAGGCCGCGCGCGGGTCCTTCCACCAGGACGGCGATCGAGGCGAGCAGCGCCGAGGTGAACAGGACGGCTCCGAGCCGGTCCACGGGCCTGCCCGTGCCGCGCGCGGCGGGCAGCAGGGGCACGAGGAGGAGGACGAGCCCGGCCACGGCGGCCGGGGAGGCGAACGCGGCCCGCCAGCCGAAGTTCTCGACGAGCAGTCCGGCCACGGCCGGGCCGAAGGCGGTACCGGCGCCCAGCACCGTGCCCAGCAGGCCGAAGGCCCGGGCCCGCGCGGGGCCCTCGAAGGCCGCGGCGATCATCGAGCTGCCCCCGGCGACCGCCGCCGCGGCGCCGACGCCGCCCGCCGCGCGCAGCAGGTTCAGGGCGGCGACGTCCCGTACGAACAGGCACAGCAGACCGCTGACGCAGAACAGGGCGAGGCCGAAGGCGTATACCCGGCGGCGGCCGACCGCGTCGGCGACCGACCCCGCGCACACGAGGAAGGCGGCGAAACAGGCATTGTAGGAGTTGACGACCCACTGGGCGGCGGTCAGCGTGGCGCCGAGTTCGGCCCGGACGGCGGGCAGGGCCACCGAGGCGCCGGTGATGGCCAGCGGGAAGGTGAGCGTGGAGAGCAGGACGGCGAGGAGGAGTATCCCGCCGCGGTCGCGTGTGGACAAGAGGGGCTCCGTGGCATCGGAAAGGCGGAGCCGGGCAGCACGCGGTACCGCACCGGCGTGGTCGCTGATGCGGCGGGAGGACTCTGGGGTCGGCCGCCGCTAGGCGGCCACGTCATCCGATTCGGGCACGGGCGGGAGCCTAACCGGTTCCCGGCGGTCCGGGCCAGCGGTTTTCCGCGCCGCTGCCGGACTCGCCTCAGTGCCGGCACCTGGAGTGAAAGCGCAGAGCCTCGGGCCCGGGCCGCCCCTGGCCGAGGCGGCGCTCCGCCAGACAGTCGGCGCACAGGAGCAGGAAGGAACGAACGCGATGTTCGTCGGCGACCGCTCGGCGAGCTGATCCGAGTTCGGCCGCTCACGGGGCGAGACCGCCCGTGCAGGGGGCGGGCACATGCCGACGTCATTCCGCGAGTCGTCCTACAGCGGCGGCAACGGCAACTGCGTGAAGGCGACCGATACTCCCGCATTCTCCGCAGTCCGCGACACCTGGGACCGCGGCCCGGGCACGCCGACCTTCGGCCCCGGCGAGTGGCGCGTCTTCCTCAGCACCACCGCTCGCGGCACCCGCTGAACCTCCGCCTTGGCCCCCGACGCACGGAAAGAGTGGGCGGGCGCCACCACCAGCCCGCCCGGTCAGGCCTCGTCCGCGACTCTCACATCCGGCGCCCCGTTGTCCCGGAACCACTCGGCAAGCTCTGGCCCACCGATGACGCGGGGTTCCCTTTCCGTGCCGACGTCCACGGTCCCCCTGACCCAGCCACCGGCTCCGGTCACTGTGCACCCGAGGACCTTGGCCTCCTTGAAGACAGTGGTTCCGGAAGCTTCACCCGGACCGAACCACACGCCCGACAAATCTGATTCACGCAGGTCCGTCTCGTGCATCCATGCCGCGTTGAGGTATGCCCCTCTGAGACATGATCCAACGATTCCAGAACGGTAGAATTTGGCACCAACGAACGAGGCCCTACTGAAGTCAGATCCCCGCGCCTCACACTCCGAGAGGTCAGCCTTGCGGAAATTTGATCCGACGAAACGAGAATTGTTCAGTACAGCCGCACTGAGCTCCGACTTGGAGAAGTCACATTCGTTAAATACGCACTCACTGAGATCAGCCTGAATAAAATGAAGGTATGCCATGGACATTCCTGACAGGTCAGCCCCTCGCAAATCCACCATGGACACCCCCAACCCCTCGCCCTACCCCCAAGGCGCGTTCAGACCGACAACAATGCGACAGAATGTCCGACACGCACCAACTCTCGGGCGGCGCGGCGACAGATGAAACATGCCCCCTTCGCACGAAGCCCCCGAACAAGTAGCCAAATCTCTCCGAAACAGGGAAAGGGCTCGAAAATGGAGCCCCTTGATCACTCGCCCTCAATACAGGAAAGCAGTAGGCAGCCAAAGAGAACCAAGTTCCCCAAAGTAAATTTAATTAATGAAACCCTCCACCTCGGGGTCCTTCAAAATCTTGGCGTATGCCCGCGCCGTTCGTTCGTCGTACCCATCATCGAGATACATCTGGATTAGCTCTTCGAGCGTGTAGTTTTCCGGGTCATCAACAACAGCGATCATCGTAGATTCCAATCATTAGCAAAAACCTCGTCGAGCGCCTGGGCTATCGGCCTGAAGTCATCATCCCTCCACTGTCGGTACTGATCAACCCCTCCCCTGTCAAGGTGACTACGGATCTCCTCCTGGAGACGACGATCCCCTGTCCGCTCGGCAACCCACTGAGCATACGAGCGCGCGAACAGCTCCGGCTGACCAATCATGTAGTCTACATAGTCAGTGGAAGGCTCCGCGTACAGTGCTTTATACTGCGGCGAGCTTCTCACTGTAGACGCCCAAGCCCTCAACGCTGGCGTCGATGGCATGATTGATGCCAGTCGCCTTGGCGATCCTGTTATGGCATGGTCAATCGCATGCCCAATCTCATGCACCAAGGTTTCTCGGAGATTAGGGTTCACTGGGTTCAACAAAATGGTACGGCTTCCCGGTTCATATCTACCGGCACGCCCAGCACCCAATTCCCGAAGCTCGAAAGTGACCGTTTCCATCGCCGCAGGAAATCTATGCACTTGACCAACAAGTTCAATCGCCTCGTCAATCTCGACAAGGATTTCCCTCGGCATGTCGCCAGAAATATCACTAGGGAAATCGGTTCGACTTTCCAAAGTGAAATCATCCGATTCTCCACCCACCAGCACAGAATGGTCGCGATGACCGTCAAGAGGCGTGTTGTTCGCGTCAGAATCGAATTCGAGACCTGACCTTGGGTCCGCGTTCATCGATGAATCGGAAGCATCATCAGCAATACCATCTGCGCCGCTTCCATACGCCGACCTGGAGGCACCCCCTTCACTGTGCATTCCAAGGTCAACATTCTCATCGTCAGGGTTTACGGCAATCCGTTCCCCTCTGAGATCACCCGTGCCGATAGTCAAGTCAGCGTCGACTATCGGGGAGGCACCGCCCTGGTTGTTACCGCGCTGGAGTTCTGTGTCCGGCCGCGTGTACGAGGCAGAGGTGCCGAGTTCATCGCTACTTCCCGTAGTCGTTTCGGGCCAGTTCTCTCGTTCCAGGTGAGCGCCGTTATGAACGTCCTCACTGAAGTGGTCCAAGGAATCATCGTCGCGAGGGTAGTTAGGCGTTGTGCCGCTGTCCTGGGGCTGGGGCGCGGGCGGGTTCTGCGAGGGCCGGTCCCCGCCGCCGTCTGGCACGGGGGTGGTCGGGGTGGAGGCGGGCGGGCGGTACCGGTCGGGGTCCAGCAGTGAGTTGTTCAGCATGGTGAGCGGGTTCTCGAAGCGCTCCCCCGTGGGGCGCTGCCCCTCCCCGGCACCCGGCAGCGGACTGCTGGGCCAGCCCCGCGTTCCCGCTCCGCCCCTCGACGTGAAGCTGTCCGAGCCCGAGGCCGAGCCCGAACCCCCTCCGGAACCCGAGCCGGAGCCGTCGAACTCCGCGTCGCCCGGACCCCCGGGGGCGTCCATGGAGCTGACCACCCCCGCCCCGGCGATGATCTTGAGGGCCTTGAGGGGCAACCCGACGGTCATCAGCGCGGCGTTGGCACCGATGGTGGTGTTGGAGTAGGCGACGCCGTCGTCCCGCGTGGACCAGGCGGTGTGCCCCTCCCAAATCTCGGTGAGGCTGCCCCAGGCGTTGCCGGTCCACCGGTCCCATCCGGCGCCCCAGCCCTCCTGGCCGCCCTCCCCCGGCTCCCACAGCCACCCGTGCTCGTCGTGGACACCGACCAGGGTGACCGTGTCCATCCACGCGTCGCTCCAGGCCGCCGTGGCGTTATCCCAGCGGCCCCGCGGATCGAACCGCCACCCGTTGTCGGGGTGCCAGAACCCGAGCTTGGACGTCAGCCCCACCGCCGAGCCCCACAGGAGGTCGGTGGCCCCCGTGTCCCACAGCGCCTGACCGATGGGATTGCCCCAGTCCATCAGGGAGGGGTGGAACTCGCTCCCCGCCCACGCGGTGAAGTCGTTGATGTTGCTGTTGACGCCCTCGAAACTCAGGGCGTTCTCCAGGGACACATCGCGCTCACCGGCGTCGGTGGGCAGCCCGTAGACCAGCGCGCCGTCCCCGGCGGCCTGGTCCGGGGAGACGTAGGCGGGGCCGCCGAACACCGCCGAGATCCGGGTGGCGCACGCGTTCTCGGCCTCGTTGAACGTGGACCAGGCCGTGTTGACCGCGTCCTTGATGCGGATGTTCTCCGCCAGCGCCCACTCGTCGGTCTCGTCGTCCTTGTTCAGCCACCACACCTTCTTGTCGTGGTTGGCGTTCCACAGGCTCTGGGCGTCGATCCGCAGGGTGTTGAGCGAGCCGCGCGCGGTCGTGGCCGCCTCGGCCAGGTCCTCCAGCGCGCTGGCGACGGTGGCGAGGTCGCCCTGGATGCCCTCTCCCCGGGTGACCACGGGGTCCATCGCGGCGAAGAGCGTCTCGCTCTCCGGTGCGCTGTAGTGGGCCTGCACACCATGCCAGGTGGAGGACATGTCCTCGGCCCCGCCGAAGAGGTCCTCCCCGCCGGTGCGCAGGGTCTCGGCCGCGTAGTTGAGGGACCAGACGTCGGTGAGGGGGTAGGGGATGGTGTCGGGGTCGATGAGCGTGAACGGGTTGGGATCCACGCCGTTCTGGGGCTCGGTGGGCTCGAAACTCACCAGGGGGCCTTCCGTGGGGGCGGGGTACGGGGGGCGGGGGGGTGACGTCAGAGGTCGAGGTTCTCGCCGGTGCCCGCCTGGCTCTGGGCTTCGGCGGCCATCTCCTCCTGGCCCTGGTTGTAGGCCAGCGTGGCGTCGTTGGCGCCCTGCAGGCACGACAGGGTGCGGGTGAACATGGCGTCGGTCTCGCCGGTGAAGTGCTCGAAGAACCCGGACAGGGCGGCCTCCACGGGCGGGCTCTTGGCGTTGGTCAGCGCCATCTCGATCCCGTCGGCGGTGGAGTCGATGGTGTCGGAGAACCCGCCTCCTTCGAGACCGAGCTGGTCACCCAGGTCACCCAGGACCAGCGAGACCCCGTAGACGTCGATGTTCCACCGGCTCATCGGTTCTCCTTTCCGGGGGTGTCGGCGGCGAACCGGTGCGCGTGGAACAGCGCCCCGGCCCCGGCCTCCGGGGCTTCGGCGGCGTGGACACGGGCATCGGCGGCACGGACACGGGCCTCGGCCATGCTCTGCTCCGCGACGCGGGCCCGCAGCAGCTCCAGCGAGGCGCGCACGCCCTCGACCGCCCTGGCCCTGCGTTCCCGCACGGGCCTAGGGAAGGCCGCGTCCGACTCCTTGAGGACCACGATCCCGTCGGTGGGCGCCGGGTCCCGCGGTTCGGCGACAGCGGCGTTCCCGTCCGACTCGTCCGACGGCTCCACCAGTTCGAACTTCATCCGGTCGCTGCCCTCCCTCGTCGACTCCGCGGTCCGCCTGGCGGACTCCAACAGCAGTATGCGCATATGGAGTGACGTTCCACGATCGGTCCCGGTTCCGCGGGAGACCCCGCTCCGGCGGTGGTCAGGCGCGGGGTCAGCGGTCGAGCCGAGCGGAACACCCAGATGGGAACAGTGGAAGTGACGTGCGTCACTCCTACTCCGGAAAAGGGCGACGGGACTCCCCCGGGAAAGGCTCAGGCCCTCTTCGCGGAGGCCGCGGACAGGTACTCCGTCTGCCTCCTCATGAGGTCCAGGGCGCGCAGGGGCGCCGCCGCGTCCTCCACCACCGGGTACCAGACCGCCCGGGCCCCGTCCTCGCCGACGAGCGTGCCCGGGATCGGCCCCGCCTGGGCGCGGCCGGTACCGATCCGGCGCAGCCGGTCCGGCCCGACCGCGAGTCCGACCGGGACCACGGGCCCCGCCCACACCGGCGCGTAGGTGACATCGGCGCGCCCGGGGACGCGGCGTACGCGCAACCCGTCCAGCAGTCCCTCGGCCGCCAACGCCTCCACCAGGGCCGTGAACGCGTCGGAGGGCACGGCGTCCCCGTTCTCGAACCCGGTCACCACCGACACCCGCTCCAGGACCCTGCTCCCGCGCCGGGCCAGGTGGAGCTGTCCGGAGAAGGGGCGCCCCTCTCCCAGCGGACCCGACAGGTACAGGATCGAGGGCCTGGATCCGCGTTCACGCACGTAACCGGCCATCCGGTCGCGGTCCCAGGCCATGAGCGCGGGCTCGTGCGGACCCCACGCCGACGGCGCGGTCCCCGCCACGTGCTCGGAGACGACCTCCGCCACGCGGCCCAGGTCCGGGGTGAAGGGGTCGCCGTGGAGCACGGACACGTCCACCACGATCTGCGTTCCGGCGCTCTCGGCGTGGTCCGCGAGGAACCCCGAAACCGGCTCGGCGTCCGGATGCCCGGCCGCCCACGCCAGCCCGGCCGGTTCCCTGTCCGCGCGGAACCCCTGCTCGTCGTCCCAGCGCACGGGCAGGCCGGTGATGCCGTCGTAGTGGCCGCCGTCCTCGCCCCGCACCACCCAGCGTCCCAGCGTCCCGGCCGCGAAGGTGCGTACCGCGTAGGTCAGACGGGCGGTGGGCGGGGTGAGCACCTGGAGCGTCCTCTCCCCCACGTGCGTGGCCATCGCGTCGCTGAGCCAGGACGAGAACGGCACCACCGCCCGGTCCTGGGCGACCAGGAGCGCCTTGGTCGCGGTGCGTTCGACCGCCGGGTGCTCCGACTCCTCCCACAGCCCGAAGTCGGCCTGCCCCGAGGTCCACACCGCCCCGCCGAGCCGCAGCGCGAGCCCGTCGGCGAACCGGTGCGCCACCTCCCGCCCCCGCTCGTCGGGGCGGGCGCGCGTCTCCACCCACCAGAAGGTCTCCGGCAGACCCGCCACGACCTCCGGCCCCAGCAGGCGCACGACCGCGTCCGAACGCTCCACCGGCTGCCCGGGTTCGAGGGTGGCCAGCAGGTGGGCGTCCCCGTCGCGGATCTGCAGGACACGGGTGTCGCCGTGCCAGTGCAGCCGCAGCTCGGGGTCCACGCCTCCCAGGGCGTGAACGACCGCCTTCTCGTCGGGCTCGTCGGCGACCAGGGCCACCACGTCGTAGCTCAACGGCTCTCCTGAGGGGGGTCGGGGGGGCGGGCGGGGACCGCCACGGCCCCGCCCGCCCGGATCAGGCGTCCTGGTGCTTCTCGACCCAGGACGTGAGGGGTTGCCCCTGGATGGCCGCCGCCATCAGCTCGGGGAACATGTCGGGGGTGCAGGCGAACGCGGGCACCCCCATCTCGGCGAGCGCGGACGCGTTCTGTCGATCGTAGAACGGCGCGCCCTCGTCCGACAGCGCCAGCAGCACCACCACCTGGACCCCGGCCGCCTGCATCGCGGCCACCCTCCTCAGCATCTCCGCTCGGACACCGCCCTCGTACAGGTCGCTGATCAGCACGAAGACCGAGTCGTTCGGCTTGGTGATGAGCCCCTGGCAGTAGGCGATGGCCTTGTTGATGTGCGTGCCGCCGCCCAGCTGCGTGCCGAACAGCACCTCGACCGGGTCGGTCAGCTGCTCGGTCAGGTCCACCACCGCGGTGTCGAACACGACCAGCGACGTGCGCAGGGTCTTCATCGAGGCCAGCACCGCGCCGAACACGCTCGCGTAGACCACCGAGGAGGCCATCGAACCGCTCTGGTCGATCGCCAGCACCACGTCCTTCTGCACGCCCCGGCTGCGGCGGCCGTACCCCACCAGGGTCTGCGGCACGATCGTGTTGTGCTCGGGCAGGTAGTGGGCCAGGTTGCGGCGGATGGTGGCGTTCCAGTCGATGTCGGCCACCCGGCGCGGCCGGTGGGTGCGGGACGACCGGTCGATCGCCCCCTGCACCAGGGACCGCGTCTTCTGCGCCACGCGGCGCTCCAGGTCGTCCACCACACGGCGCACCACCGCGCGGGCCGACTCGCGGGCCTGGTCGGGCATCACCCGGTTGAGGGACAGCAGGGTCCCCACCAGGTGCACGTCCGGCTCGACGGCCTCCATCATCTCCGGCTCCAGGAGCAGCTGGTGCAGCCCCAGCCGGTCCATGGCGTCCTTCTGCATCACCTGCACCACGGAGGACGGGAAGTACTCGCGGATGTCGCCCAGCCAGCGCGCCACGCGGGGCGCCGAACCGCCGAGCCCGGCGGAGCGCTGGGCGCTGGTCCTGCCGGGTCCGGCGCTGTCGTAGAGCGCCTCCAGAGCCCCGTCCATCCCCTGGTCGGCGGCGCTGAGTCCGGAGGCGCCGACTCCGCCGGAGCACTGCGCCTCCCGGCCCAGCACGAGCCTCCAGCGGCGCTCCCGCTCGTCCACGGCGTTCATGTGCGCACCTTTCCGTCGGTGAGGATGGCCAGCGCGGTGGCCAGGGCCGGGGCCGCGCGCCGGACGTCCACGTCCACGCGGGCCGGGGCGGCCCGGTCGGCGGCGGGCGCCGTCCCGAGCCGCAGGGCGGCCGAGCCGATCTCCTGGCGCTCGGGGCCGTTGAAGGCCCCGAAGGTGCGCCGCAGCAGCGGCAGCACCGCGGTGAAGCGCTCCTCGGGCAGGGAGAGCAGCCAGGTGTCGATCAGCCCGAGCAGCCGGTCGTCGTGCACCAGGATCAGCCCGCTGCCCTGGAGGAACCCCTCCAGCCAGGCCGCGGCCGAGGCGGGTTCGGCGCCCGGGGACATCGCCAGGCCGAGGCGGCGGCGCAGCTCGTCGGCGTCCACGAGCCCGGAGTCGGACAGGATCCGGTTGACCCGGCCGGCGATGCGGCCGGGCAGGGTGTCGCGTACGGCCAGGGCGGTCAGGGCCGCCGTCCAGGCCCGGGCGCCCTCCCCGCCGAGGAGGGTGGCGGCGCCCTGCGTGGCGTCGATCTGCCGGACGAACCGCTCCGCCGCGTCGTCGTCCAGGCCGTGCACGGCCGGTGCCAGCCCGACGCACACACGCCGCAGGATCTGCTCGGCCACCGTGCTCAGGTAGGCGCTGTCGGTGCCGCGCACGTCCCCGTAGCGGGCGGAGCGGGCCAGCGGCGGCAGCGCCTCCATCAGGTGGGTGACGTCGCTGTCGGTGGCCGCGCGGTCGGTGAGCAGGGACAGCACGCGGGGCAGGGCCCCACCCAGGTCCGCGAACAGACACTGCTCGGTGAGGGAGGTCAGCGCGGGCAGGGCCGCGTCCTCGGCGAGGTCGGCCACCCTGGCCGTGGCCGCCGAGGCGACGGTGGTGCCCCACCGGCTGGCCTCGATCAGCGCCACGTCCATGTCGGGGTCCCAGCGCAGCCGCCACGACTCCCGGAAGGTGCCCTTCTGCCCGCCGTCGGGGGTGCGCGGAACGCCCCACTCGACGCCGAGCAGCCGCAGCCGGTGCAGCAGCACGCTGCGTTCGCGCTGGCTGTCCTTGCGCAGGTCCAGGTCGAGGTCGCTGTCGAAGGGCTCGGCCTTGAGCCGCAGGCGTTTGCGGATCGCGATGAGGTCGCGCTGGAGCGGGACCATGGGCGTGGACGGGGGCACCGAGCCCATCCGCTCGCCGACGGACATCCGGCGGTGGACGAGGGCGGCCCGGGTGGGCTCGCCCTCGCACAGGACGGCCGTGAGCGCCTCGGCCACCTCGTCGAGTCCGGCGAGCGGCCGCCCGCGCAGCACGGCGAGGCTCTCGGCCAGCCGCACGCCCTCGATGACGTGGGACGAGGACACCGCCAGCCCCTCCTCGCGGAGCATGCGGGCGGCGTCGGTCAGCCACCGGTGCACCGGGAGGTCGGGCGCGGTGAACAGGTGGTGGTACCAGCCGGGGGCGGCGACCCCGGCGCCGTAACCGCTGGAGGCGGCCAGGCGCCCGTGGGTCCAGGGCACCCAGGTGGCGGTGACCTTCGCCTTGGGCAGGCCCTTGAGCAGGGCGGTGTCGTCCTTGATCGAGTAGTCGGCCAGGTCGCGCAGGGCGGGGGCGTGCCAGGCGCCGCAGACCACGGCGATCCGCTCGTGGCCCTCCTTGAGGGTGGCGCGCAGGGTCTGGCGCATGTACGCCTCCCGGCGCGCGTCGCGCTCCGTCTCGGGGCCGGACTCGGCGCGGACGGCGGCCATGGCGTCGGCGATCGCCGGGAACGGGGAGGGCTCCCCGTCCCGGCGCTGCTCGACGACGTCGTCCCACCAGCGCTCGGCGTCGTCGTAGCCCGCCGCCTCGGCGAGCACCCCCAGGGGGTCCAGCCGGATCCGCTCCGGCTCGCCGACCTCGCCGCCGTCCGTCCCGTCAGCGGCCTCCGGGGTCCCGGCCCCGTCGGTCCCGCCGCTTCCTTCCGCCGTGACAGCCGCACCGGATCCAGCCGCCTCGGTGTCCCCGGAAGCCGCCGTGCTCCCAGCGGCCCCGAGGGTCTCATCGCCGCTTCCGGTCCCGGTGTTCCCGTCGTTCCCGGAGGTTTGTCCACCACCGTTCGTGGAGGTCACACCGTTCTCAGATGCCTCGGTGCCATCCTGGGGCCCGGTGTTCCCACCGGATCCGGCCGCCTCGGGGTTCCCGGGAGCCTCCTCGACCCCCGGGTCCTCGGAGTCCCCCTCCGTGCGGGCGCTCTCCTCCTCGGCCCGGCGCCTCTCCTCGGCCTCGGCGACGCGCTCGGCCAGGGTGTTCGCGGCGGGCAGGTCGCAAAAGCGCACCCGCACGTCGTTCTCCACCGCGTAGCGCAGGGCCTCCCACTCGGGGGAGAAGCTGGCGAAGGGCCAGAACGCCCACCCGTCGCCCTCCGCCACCCTCAACGGTCGCGCTCCGCGCGCAGTCTTTTCCTTACCGTCACCCGCTCTCGGCTCGTCCCCCTTGGGGGTGTCGGCGAGGTAGGCCAGCAGCGCCACCGGCGGCTCCAGCTCGCCCACCAGCGAGGTGAGGGCGTCCGCCTCCGGCGGTCCCTCGATCAGCACGGCGTCGGGTTTGATCTCCTCCAGCGCCGCCCGGACGGCCCGGGCCGACCCCGGGCCGTGGTGCCGCACGCCCAGGACGTGCAGCCCGCTCGTGTCCAGTCGGGGCCGACCCATCAGGCGCCCACCTCGCGGCAGGCGCGGTAGAACTCGCCCCAGCCGTCGCGCCCGCGCGCGACGGTCTCCAGGTACTCGCGCCACACCACGCCGTCGGACACCCGGTCCTGGACGACGGCGCCCTGGATGCCCGCGGCCACGTCGGCCGGGCGCAGCTGCCCGTCGCCGAAGTGGGCGGCCAGCGCGATGCCGTTGGTGATCACCGAGATCGCCTCGGCGGTGCTCAGCGTGCCGCTGGGCGACTTGACCTTGGTGCCGTTGTCCTCGGTCACCCCCGAGCGCAGCTCGCGGAAGACGGTGACCACCCGCCGGATCTCGGTGAGGCTGGTGGGCACCTCGGGCAGGTCCAGGGCGCGGCCGAGCTGCTCCACTCGCTGGGTGACGATGCGGACCTCGTCCTCGGCGCTGTCGGGGACGGGCAGCACCACGGTGTTGAACCGGCGGCGCAGCGCGCTGGACAGGTCGTTGACACCGCGGTCGCGGTCGTTGGCGGTGGCGATGATGTTGAAGCCGCGCTGGGCCTGCACCTCGACGCCCAGCTCGGCCACCGGCAGGGCCTTCTCCGACAGCACGGTGATGAGGCCGTCCTGCACGTCGGAGGGCATGCGGGTGAGCTCCTCGATGCGACCGATGGAGCCGCGCGACATGGCGGTCATCACCGGGCTGGGCACGAGGGCCGCCTCGGAGGGGCCCTCGGCGAGCAGCCGGGCGTAGTTCCAGCCGTAGCGGACGGCCTCCTCGGAGGTTCCGGCGGTGCCCTGGACGAGCAGCGTGGAGTCACCGGAGATCGCGGCGGCCAGGTGTTCGGACAGCCAGGTCTTGGCGGTGCCGGGGACGCCGATGAGCAGCAGGGCGCGGTCGGTGGCCAGGGTGGCCACGGCGACCTCGACGACGCGGCGGGCGCCGATGTACTTGGCGCTGATCTCGGTGCCGTCGGACAGGGTGGTGCCCAGCAGGTACTGGGTGACCGCCCACGGGGAGAGCTTCCAGCCCGGGGGCCGCTGCCGGTCGTCGGCCTTGGCCAGCGCCTCCAGCTCGGCGGCGTAGGTCTGCTCCGCGTGCGGGCGCAGGGCCTGGGCGGCGTCGGTGCCGATGGAGGGGGTGGAGGTGGTCAACTGAGCTCCCTGTGCATGTCGAGTCGGAACCGGAGGGTGTCCCGGAGCCGGAGGTAGGCGTCGCCGGAGGCGTCGTTGTACGGAGGGGTCTGGTGGAGGTCGGTGAGGTGCCCGGGGGGCATGTGCACGGCCGCGGCCTCGCAGAGCAGCCGGTAGCCGTGGTAGTCCTTCTTGCGGTCCTTGGCGTGCAGGCGCGCGATGACCCGCGCGCTCAGCTCGGGGGTCCAGGGGCCAGGCGTGTCGCGGAGCTGCTCGCCCCAGCGGTTGAGGGAGGCCTTGTCGGTCAGGACGCCTTCGGCGTACGCGCAGCGCTCCTCGACCGGCAGCAGTTCCAGCAGCCTGCTCGTCTGGAACCCCGGTCCCGTGCCCCGCGAACCGAGGAACTCCAGGACGGCCCTGGCCCACTCCACGTTCCGCTGGACGACGACGGCGTTGACCAGGGCGCCCACCAGACGGGCGTTCTGCACGGCCTCCCGGTTCGCCGCCTCGAAGACGCTGGCGGGGTCGGTGCCCAGCAGCCCGGGCCACACGTCCAGCGGCGCGTGGGTGAGCAGCGCCCACAACCGCTCGGCCCGCTCGTGCACGTTCTCGTCGTCCTTGGAGGGCGCGGCCAGCGCCAGGTCGCGGTGGACGGCGGCGTCGCGGGTGCGGACGGGGTCCACCCACAGGGCGCCGTCCTCCCTGAGCGAGGCGTGCGCGCGGACGTGACCGCGCAGCCGCTCGGCGTGCGCGCTGTCGGGCAGCCGGGTGAGCAGGGACAGCGCGATCCCGCGCACGTTGGCGCTGCGGTCGTCCAGCGCCCGGTCGAGGAAGTCCGCGTCCGCCGGGCCGAGCCCGGTGGCGAAGGTCTCCAGCAGGCGGCGGCGCAGGTCCGCCTTGGCCAGGTTGGTCCAGACGGCGGCCAGCAGCTCGCGGGCGCGGTCGGGGTCGGTGACGCGCAGCGCGGCGAGCGCGCGGCGGCGCTCTCCCGGGGTGCCGCAGCCCCAGTCGCGCTCGCTGAAGCGGTCGGCGTGGACCGACTCGGCCAGCATGCAGGACCAGGCGGGGTTGAGCCCGGCCAGCCAGTGGCCGCGCGTGCCGACCGCGGCCGCGAGCGCGGGGCGCAGCTCGCTGTCGCGGGCGCCCTGGTCGAGGAGGGCGGGAACGCTGGAGTGCGCGACGCGCCGCCCCGAGGCGGCCACCAGCTCCAGCCACTCCGGGAGGAGTTCGGTCCGTCCCGTGAGGATGTCCTCCAGCCGGTTGGCGGCGGCCTGTCCGGTCTCGGGGCGCTCGTCCTCGGCGCCGGGCTCGACGGGCTCGACGCCGGTGACGGGGGTGTACCCGGCGGCGCGGCGGACGGCGATCAGGGCCGCCCGGTCCAGGAGGGCGACGGAGTCCTCGTCCTCGGGGGTGGGGGGCAGGTCGGGGGTGTCGGGGACGGAGCGCTTGGAGGTGCCGACCAGGGCCGTGGAGACCAGGCGGTCCCAGGAGTCCACGGCGGCGAGGGGGTCGGGGGTCACAGGGAGACCGCCTTTCCGTTCCGGTCCCACACGGTGATGGGGGTGAGTCCCGTCGCGGGCGACCACTCGGCGGCGACGGTGGAGGGGTGGCCGCCGGTGACCGCGAGGAGGCGCCAGGGCTCGGGGGAGGCCAGGGGCAGCGCGTGGCCCTCGGTGTCGGTGAGGTACCACCGGCCGTCGTGGGCGGGGGCGGCGCGGTCGAGCACGACCGGCCAGGTGTCGCGCCAGGGGTCCTCGGCGAGGGAGGCGGCGAAGGCGTCGAGGGCCTGCGTGACCGTGCCGCCCTCGGGCGGGGCCGCCTCGGTCGTGGTGCCGTCGCCGACGGGGGCGACCCGGTGGCCGTCGGGGTAGAAGGCGAACTCGGCCTCCACGTCGGTGCCGGCCCGGAAGGGGGTGGTGGGCGCCTGGCCGGGTCGGGCGAAGGCCAGGTACAGGGCCACGCGCCCGGTCGCGGTGCCGCGCAGCCACAGGCGGCGCACGCGCATGTCGGCTTCGAGGGTGGGGGCGTCGTGCCAGCCCAGGACCCGCCAGGTGTCGCGGACGCGCTCACCGCCGGCGAGGACGTCCTCGGCCT
The DNA here is from genome assembly GCF_000381685.1 of Nocardiopsis sp. CNS-639. Taxonomy (NCBI): domain Bacteria; kingdom Bacillati; phylum Actinomycetota; class Actinomycetes; order Streptosporangiales; family Nocardiopsidaceae; genus Nocardiopsis; species Nocardiopsis sp. CNS-639. Next base: position 10,373 of record NZ_KB906882.1, on the reverse strand, counting down.
TGACGGTGATGCCCACCCGGGAGCGGACGGCGCCGCGTACGCGCTCGTCGAGGGCGTCGCCCGCGCGGTAGCCGTTGACCAGCAGGTGGAGGAGGCCGAGCCGTTCGAGCATCCGCTCGGGCCAGCTGTCCCCGCGCGCCGCGGAGGGCAGCTGGGAGACGAGGGAGGCCGCGCCGCCCGCCTTGGCGTCCACGAGCCGCTTGGCCATGCGGTCCCAGTGGTCGTAGCCGTGCTTGGGCACCTCGGCCAGCCCGGTGTCGATCTGGTCGCGCAGCCAGAGGCCGAGTTCGTCGACCCCGGCCCGGACCGCCTCCTCCCTCCTGCGCAGGGTCGCGGCCGCCCGTTCGGGGTCGGCGGGGGCCGCCGGGCTGTTGGCCTTCTCCTGGCGGGCGGCCCTTCCGGAGAGCCACTTGGCCACCCACTCGGGCCGCTCCTCCCGGTCGGCCACGCTGTCCTGGGTCCACAGGGCCAGCAGGCCCAGGACGTGCTTGCAGGGAATCTTGCGGCTGGGGCAGCTGCACTTGTAGGCGGTCCCGCCAGCGCCGTCCAGGTGGACGGCGGCCAGGTAGGGCTTGGAACCGCTGCCCTTGCACTCGCCCCAGACGGCGGAGGTGCCGCCGGAGGGGGCGGCGACCGCTCCGCGCTCGGGCCAGGACGACTCCTTGGCCACCTTCAGGGCGGCCTTGCGGGAGGAGGCGTCCGGAGCCAGAGCCCATACGTCGTCGGTACTCCATCGATCGCTCACACAGAGAACACTACGGACTCCCTATGACAAAAAGCGGCCTTTTCGAACCTGCTTGCGAACACCCGTGGAACTGTCGCATCCCCGTGGCAGACTCCGGCCGCGGAGCGGCTCCGCGCGGCGCGCGACCCCGGGTTCCGGCGCTCGGGAGCCCCAGAAAAAGTGCGCATTAATACCATTTATCACTAATACGCGAGCGCCCTTTCTCCGCCGTGTTGAAAAAAGAGCGCGGCCCCTTCTACAATGAGCGATCCCGCTTCTCCCCTCCGTCACCGCACCGGCACACCATCTCCCCGAAGAGAAGGACTCGGTTCGTTGACGACCACACGGCTGTACGGCACCACACCCGCCACCGGACGCGACGGCCTCTGGGCCGCGCTGCGCGAACGCCACGGACCCGTGGCCCCGGTCGAACTGGAGACCGGCGTACGGGCCTGGCTTCTGCTGGGCTACCACGAGAACCTCGCCGTGTTACAGAACCAGCACCTCTTCTCGCGCGACACCCGCCGCTGGCGCGAGGTGGTCGAGGGGCGCGTCGACCTCGCCTGCGCCCGGCCCGCGCTGTCCTGGCGCCCCAACGCCCTGTACGCCGACGGGGCCGAGCACACCCGGCTGCGCTCGGCCATCGCGGACAGCCTGGCCAAGGTGGACATGAACGCCACCGCCCGCACGATCCGGCGGATCGCCGACGAACTCGTCGACTCCTTCGTCGCCGACGGCAGGGCCGACCTCATCTCCGAGTACGCCAACCCCCTGCCCGTGCTCGTGGTCAACAGCCTGTACGGGCTCTCCGACAGCTACGGGTACATGCTGGGCGACCTCACGTCCATCGTCTTCAGCGAGAACGCCGAACGCGCCGAGGACGCCGTCGGCCGCATCCACCAGTACTTCTCCGAACTGGTGGCCCGCAAGCGCAGGATCCCCGGCCAGGACCTGGTGTCGTGGATGCTGGAGCACCCCGCGGGGCTGAGCGACCACGAGGTCGCGCACCAGGCCGCGCTCATCAACAATTCGAGCCACCAGACCACCACACACCTCATCGGCAACACGATGCGCACCCTGTTCACCGACGAGGCGGTCCGCGCCGCCTACACGGACGCGCAGATGACCGTCCACGAGCTGCTCGACCACGTGATGTGGACCGACACGCCCTTCCAGATCCTGCCCGCCCGGATCGCCCTCCAGGACATGCGCATCGGCGGCGTCGACATCCGCGCGGGCGACGCCCTGCTGATCGGCTTCGACGCCGCCCACCGCGATCCGGCCGTCCACTCCGACCAGGCGGGGGGCAGTCGGGCCCACCTGATGTTCGGCGCCGGGCCGCACGCCTGTCCGGCCCGCGAGCTGGCCCGGCTGACCGCCACGATCGCGGTCACCACGCTCCAGGAGCGCCTGGGCGGGCTACGGCTAGCCGTGGAGCCGGAGGACCTGCGCTGGGTCCCGTCGCCGTTCCTGCGGGGGTTGCGCGAACTCCCGGTGGTCTTCACCCCGGGCGAGCCCCTCGCCCTCGGCCCCCGGGAGGGCGCGGGAAGGGGCGGCTCCGGAGGGGGCGGACAGCCGGAGGCCGGGGCGCGCGGGGGGGACCGGGACGACAGCGACGAGGGCCACGAGGACGACCTCCTCAGCCGTCTGCTCGCCTGGTGGCGCGGACGGAGTTGACCCCGCCGCGGCGTCGGGTCCCGGCGTCGGCGGCGCGGGGGTGAGCGCCGCGCCCCGCGCGGCGCTCCGTCGAGCCCGTGCGCGACCCGGGCCGCGTCCACGTGGGGTCCGGACCACGAGGGCCTCCGCGGAAGCGCGGAGGGAGCCGTGTTCGTCCACGACTCCCTCCGCGGGTACGCCCGGTCCGTGTGAGGGTCCCGGCCCCGGACGGCGCCCGTCCAGCGGGCACCGCCGGGGCTAACCGGCGCCCATCGCCCGGATCGGTCCGGCCAGCTCCCGCTCGAAGAAGCCGAAGAACCCCTCCGGGTCGGGTCCGGCGTTGATCAGGCACAGGTGGTCGAACCCCGCGGAGGCGAACTCCCGCACCACCTCAAGGTGCCGGTCCGGGTCCGGCCCGTACGCGAAGACGTCGCGCATCGCGTCCCTGTCGATCAGGGCGGTGGCCGCCTCGAAGTTCACCGGGTTGGGCAGTTCGGCCTGCACCTTCCACCCGGTGAGCGCGAAGCGGAACAGCTCGCGCGCCGACTCCAGGGCGTCGCCCTCGTTGGTCGCCCACGCCAGCGGCACCTCGGCGTAGCGGGGGCCGGAGCCGCCGTTGTCCTCGTAGACCCGGTTGAGCGCCTTGCTCGGCTCGGTGCAGAACAGGCCGTCACCCGACTCGGCGGCCAGCAGGGCGGCCTCCTCGCCGCCCGCGGCCACGACGATCGGCGGCGCCTCCTCGGGCAGGTCGAAGACCCGGGCGTCCTCCAGGGTCAGGTACTTGCCGTCGTAGGAGTGGTAGCCGCCCGACCACAGCAGGCGGATGATCTGGATCGCCTCGCGCAGCATCTCGTGGCGCCGGGTGGCGTTGGGCCACCCCTGGCCCACCACGTGCTCGTTGAGGCGCTCCCCCGACCCCAGCCCGAGCGTGAACCGCCCCTCGGACAGGATGGCCGTGGTGGCCGCCGCCTGCGCGACGATCGCCGGGTGCACCCGCAGGATCGGGCAGGTGACACCGGTGGCCAGCTCGACGCTGTCGGTGCGTTCGGCGATGGCGGCGAGCATCGACCACACGAACCCGGAGTGGCCGTGGCTGTACAGCCAAGGGTGGAAGTGGTCGCTGATCTCCACGAAGTCGAACCCGGCCTGTTCGGCGCGGACCGCCTGCTCCACGATCTCGCGGGGGCCGAAACCCTCGGCGAAGAGCTTGTAGCCCACCTTCATCGCGTCTGTTCTCCCTTCACTCCGTCTTCGCTCCGTGTCGGTCGCTCCCCCGCCGTCAGGCGGGCACGGACGCCGTCGGCCGGTCCCAGAACCGGTGCCCGCCCAGCAGCCTCGTGAACTCGGCGACGCCGTCCTCACCCGCGTCCGGCGAGGCCACCACGCCCAGTTCCACCCGCAGGGCGTCCACGGGCCCGGTCAGCTCCTCCGGCAGCGGCGGGGCGAGCAGCTCCGTCCCCGCGCCGACCGCGGCCACCGGCTTGTGGTGCTTGTACGCCTCCAGCACGAAGTGCCGCGCGAGCCCGTCGCCCGCCAGCGTCCGTGCGGCGTCGGGACCGCCGGTCACCACGACCGCGTCGTAGAGCACCGAGGAGACCGTCGGGTAGGCCCGGTCGACGGTGACGACGCCGCCCCGCGAGGTGCGGACCGCGCCGTCGGCGGCCGCGAGGAGTTCGACCACGGCACCGGCCCCGATCAGGGGCTCGCGGAACGCCTCGACGGCGGCCTCGTCCACGCCGTCCGCGACCAGGACGGCCACCTTGCGGCCGACGACGGAGCCGAACGCGGTGTTGAGCTGGCTCAGGGCGGGCGAGGAGCGGCCGTGGTTGGGCGTGGCCTCCCGCTCCGGCGGCTCGACGCCGATCCCCTCCGCGACCCGGACGGACAACCCGTGGTCCACGTGGTTGAGGTTGGCCACCACCCGCTGGCGCACCTCCAGCTCCTCGCACTTGCCCAGCTCGAAGCGGAAGGCCTCCACCACGTGCTCGCGCTCCCAGTCGGCGAGGCTGTTGTAGAAGAGCGTGGCCTGGGAGTAGTGGTCGGCGAAGCTCTCGCTGCGGACCCGGATCTTGTCGCCCTCGACCTTCTCCGTGTAGTGGCGGTAGACGCCCTCCCCGTGCGCCAGGGCCGGGCAGCCGCCGCCCAGGCTGTTGGGGTGGTAGGAGGTCCCGCCCCGGTGCACGCGGTGCTGGGCGAAGCCGTCCCGCTGGTTGTTGCTCACCGGGGCCACCGGACGGTTGATCGGGATCTGCTGGAAGTTGGAGCCGCCGAGGCGCAGCAGCTGGGTGTCCAGGTAGGAGAAGTTGCGGGCCTGGAGCAGCGGATCGTTGGTGAAGTCGATGCCCGGGACCACGTTTGCGGTGTGGAAGGCCACCTGCTCCGTCTCCGCGAAGAAGTTGTCCGGGTTCCGGTTCAGGGTCAGCTTTCCGATCGGACGGACCGGAACCTGCTCCTCGGGGATGATCTTGGTGGCGTCCAGCAGGTCGAAGTCGAAGGCGTGCTCGTCCTCCTCCGGTACCAGCTGCACGCCCAGCTCCCACTCGGGGTACTGGCCGCGCTCGATGGCCTCCCACAGGTCGCGCCGGTTGAAGTCGGGGTCCTTGCCCTGGACGCGCTGCGCCTCGTCCCAGACCAGCGAGTGCGTGCCGAGCAGGGGCCTCCAGTGGAACTTGACGAAGGTGCCGCGGCCCTCGGCGTTGACGAACCGGAACGTGTGGACGCCGAAGCCCTGCATCGTCCGGTAGCTGCGCGGGATCGCCCGGTCCGACATCAGCCACATCATCATGTGCGTGGTCTCGGGCTGCAGGCCCACGAAGTCCCAGAGGGTGTCGTGCGCGGACTGCGCCTGGGGGATCTCGTTGTGGGGCTCGGGCTTGACCGCGTGGACGAAGTCGGGGAACTTGATGCCGTCCTGGATGAAGAAGACCGGCATGTTGTTGCCGACGAGGTCGTAGTTGCCCTCCTCGGTGTAGAACTTCACCGCGAACCCGCGCACGTCGCGCACCGTGTCGGCGGATCCGCGCGACCCGGCGACCGTGGAGAAGCGGACGAAGACCGGCGTGGTGACGTCGGGGCCGCTCAGGAAGTGGGCCGCGGTCAGCTCGGAGAGCCCCTCGTAGGGGCGGAAGTGGCCGTAGGCGCCCGCGCCGCGCGCGTGCACCACCCGTTCGGGGATCCGCTCGTGGTCGAAGTGGGTGATCTTCTCCCGGGCGTGGAAGTCCTCCAGCAGTGTGGGGCCGCGCGCCCCGGCCCGGAGCGAGTTGTCGGTGTCGCCCACCCGGACGCCGGTCTCGGTGGTCAGGGGCTGGTCGGAGTCGGTCCTGACCGCGTCGAGCTGGCGGTCCTTGGCGTCGCGCCCCTCGCTTCCCCCACGTCCTTCAGTGCTCACAGCAGGCCTCCGTCGATCTGCGGGTACCACGTGCCGGGGTCTCCCCCCGGTTCCACCTGACCGACGTCCGTTCGGGGCAAACGTCGTTGACCGCCTTTTGGAGCGGCGTTCACCGCGGTGCCGTCCGGGCCGGGGCGACCCGCGCCGGGCCCGAGTCAGCGGAGGCGAACGGGGTAGGGGCGGGCACGCGGAAGGACCGCCCGGGCACGCCCGGGCGCACAGCGCGGGACGCCCGGACGGATTCCGGGCCGGGCCCGCGGAACCGAAACGACAGGGGGAGACGACCATGTCCGAGACTTCGCCTCCGGCGCAGAGCCAGCCCTACCCCGGCCGGACCGAGCCGATGGATCCGCAGCCCAGGGACGAGATGCGCGGCTACGAGGGCCGCGGCCTGCTGAAGGGGAAGCGGGCGCTGATCACCGGGGCCGACTCCGGGATCGGCCGCGCCGTCGCCGTGGCCTTCGCCAAGGAGGGGGCCGACATCGTCTTCGGCTACCTCAGCGAGGACGCCGACGCCCAGCACACGGTGGGGCTGGTCCAGGAGCAGGGGCGCAAGGCGGTGGGCGTACGCGGCGACCTGGCCGACGAGTCCTTCTGCTCCCACCTGGTGAACCGCGCGGTCGAGGAGCTGGGCGGGATCGACATCCTGGTCGAGCACGCCGCGACCCAGGCGCCGGTGGACGACTTCACCGACCTGAGCACCGAGCAGCTGCGCCGCACGTTCGACGTCAACGTGATGGGGGTGTTCTGGACCGTCCGCGAGGCGCTGGAGCACATCCCCGAGGGCGGGTCGATCATCATCACGGGCTCCATCAACGGCCTGCGCGGCAACAAGTCGCTGATCGACTACGCGTCCAGCAAGGCCGCGGTGATGAACCTGTCGCACTCGCTGGCGCAGACGCTCATGGACCGGGGCATCCGGGTCAACTGCGTGGCCCCCGGTCCGGTGTGGACGCCGCTCATCCCCTCCACGCTCGGGGAGAAGGGCGCGGAGGGCTTCGGCCAGCAGTCGCCCATGGGACGGGCCGCGGACCCGGACGAGATCGCGCCCTCCTACGTCTTCTTCGCCAGCGAACGGCTGTCGTCGTACTACACCGGCGAGACCCTGGCCCCGACCGGCGGGGAGATCCAGGCGAGCTGAGCCGGGGGAGGGGGCGGGGCCGCGGTTCCCGTCCCCTCCCGCGCCCGGCGGCACGGGGCGGAACGCGCGGCCTCTCCGCGCCGGCGGCCAGGGGAGACGCGGGCGCCCGGGAGGTCGCGGGCGCCCGGCTGGCCCGCCCGGCTCGCCCGCCCTCCCCGCGCGTGCCTTCGCGACGGGTGCCTCCCCAACGCAGGAAGAAGCCCCTCCCGGACGGAGCTCGGGAGGGGCTGCCTGGGATGAGCCGACGGCGCGTGCGGCCGGGGTGGTGTCAGGAGCGCGCCTTGGCGGTGCGCCGGTCGTTCTCCTTGCGCAGCGCCTCGACCAACTGGTCCTTGTTCATGTTCGAGCGCCCCTGGACGCCGAGCTTCTTCGCCTGCTCGTAGAGGTGTTCCTTGCTGGCGTTGGCGTCCACTCCCCCGGCGGTCTTCTTGTCCTCACCGCGTCCGCGCGCGGCCTTGGGGTTGGACGCCTGCTCGTCCGAGGGGCCCGAGCGCTGCTTGGGCACCCAGCGGTCGCCCTGTTTCTCGAATTCGTGCTTGACCGCCGCGAAGGCGACGCGGTGTGCGCGCTCGCCCTCCCCGTACTCCTCCACAGCGGAGTCGTGCGCCTTGATCCAGGTGCGTTGGGCCTTCTTCGGAGACCGCTGGAGGGTCGACGGAAGTTCGCTTGCACCGGGCATGGTCATCACTCCCTCGTCGTGCGCCTACACGGTCCGCCTGCCCGGGGAGGGACCGCCGAAACACCGCGGCCCGCCGGTGCGGGGAGGGGTCGGGACGCCGGTGCTATGGGAGCCAGTGCTACGGGAACCGGCGCCCCGAGGGCACCACGAGCGCACCCGGGTCACCGGGTGGCCGCACGTCCCCCTCTCCCCCCGCGAGCTGGGCTCCGTCACTACTGGTGATTCAACGGATGCACGTTTACCGAAACGACACCATAGTGAGTCCACGGCCGAAGGGAGCCGGTCACCCGGCCCCCTCCTCCGCCACCGAGAGGCGGGGCGGCCACCGCCGACCACTGCGGGTACCCATGCGGTTACCTTACGGTAATGTCGGCTTTCCCCCCACGGGAGACCCTTGGTCCGCGAACACCGCGAGGTGTGCGGATTCCCGCTGCACGAGAAAAAGGAAAAACCGTGCGAACATACCCCCTTTCCCCCGAAGAGACCGACGGCGCACAACACGGCCCCCGCTCCCGCGTGGCCCGGTTCGCCGCCCGCGCGGGTATGACCCTGGCGCTCACCGCCGGGCTGACCGGCGTCGTCGTCTCCCCGGCCCAGGCCGCCAACCCGTACGAGCGCGGCCCCGCGCCGACCGAGTCGAGCGTCACCGCCGAGGAGGGCTACTTCGACACCGACGAAGACAGCGTGTCCTCGCTGGTGAGCGGGTTCGGCGGCGGCACGATCTACTACCCCACCGACACCAGCGAGGGAACGTTCGGCGGCGTCGTCATCGCGCCCGGCTACACGGCGAGCCAGTCCTCGATGGCGTGGATGGGCCACCGGATCGCCTCGCAGGGCTTCGTGGTGTTCACGATCGACACCAACACCCGCTACGACCAGCCCGACAGCCGGGGCGCCCAGATCGAGGCCGCCCTGGACTACCTGGTCGACGACAGCGACGTGTCCGACCGGGTGGACGGCGACCGCCTGGCCGTCATGGGCCACTCGATGGGCGGCGGCGGCACGCTCGCGGCCGCCGAGGACCGGCCGGAGCTGCGCGCGGCGATTCCGCTGACCCCCTGGCACCTCCAGAAGGACTGGTCGGACGTCGAGGTGCCCACGATGATCATCGGCGCGGAGAACGACAGCATCGCGTCGGTCAGGTCGCACTCCATCCCGTTCTACGAGAGCCTGGACGGCGACCTGGAGCGCGCCTACCTGGAGCTGGAGGGAGCGAGCCACTTCGCGCCCAACCTCTCCAACACGATCATCGCCAGGTACAGCATCTCCTGGCTCAAGCGCTTCGTCGACGAGGACGAGCGCTACGAGCAGTTCCTGTGCCCGCCGCCCGACACCGGGTTCTTCTCCGACTTCTCGGACTACCGAGACTCCTGCCCGCACATCACCTGACCCCGCACCGGCGCCGCGGGGCCCCTCCGGTCCCGCGTCGTCCGGAACGGCAGCCTCCGGAACAGCGACACGGCGGTGGCCCGGCGGACGCTCCCCCGGGCCGCCGCCCGTGTGTCCGGACAGGGAAGGCCGTCCTCACCGACGAGCACGGACGGGAACACCGTCCACGGGCTCCGGTCAACGCCCAAGCCGGGGGTGGTGGCGGTGGCGGCGTCGGCAGCGAAGGCGGCGGGGGTCTGAGGGCTCCGTTCAACGCCCTGGTTGCGGGTGGTGGCCGGTGGCTGCGTCGCCAGCTGCCGCGTAGTGGTGCGGGAGGGTGACCAACGGTTGGTGTTCGGGGGTGGTGGGGCTTTGCTGCGTTGGCAGCGAAGGCGGCGGGTGTCCGGGGGCTCCGTTCAACGCCCTGGTTGCGGGTGGTGGCCGGTGGCTGCGTCGCCAGCTGCCGCGAAGTGGCCTGGAAGGGCGACCAACGCCTGAGGTCGGAGGGTGATCGGCCTCTGCTGCGTTGGCACCAAAGGCGAGCAGGCCCTCCGGCTTCGGGCAGCGGTCCCGGCCCCTGGGGTGGGGGTGGGCGACGGTGGCAGCGACCACGGTGGTGCGGGGCCCGGGCCGATTGCCGGGCACGGGCATGCCGGGGCTCGGCATGACTCGGGGGTCATTTCCGGGGTGGGGGATCTGGGTCCCTGCTGGGCGGGTGGCCCCACTCCCGTGCTCGTCCTTGGTGGTGTGTGCGCAGTTCGCGTTGGTACTTGGCCCGGTTGTGCGGCCCGCACAACGGTTGCAGGTTGGCCACCACCGTGCGCCCTCCTCGGGAGAACGACCGCACGTGGTCGGCCTGGCACAACGCCACCGGCACCTCACACCCGCCCGGGTGGGCGCAAGTGGCGTGTCCGTGGAACGCTGCTGTGCGTTGGCGGGTTGAGGCCAGGCGGCGGCTGTGGCCCACATCCAGCACCTGGCCGGTGGGTGGGGCGGTGAGCATCCGCACCACCTCAGCATCGGCGGCCAGTTCGTGGACCAGCCCGACCGGGATCACCCGACCGTTCTCATCGAGCGCGGGCCTTTCCTGACCCTGAGCGTCCAGGTAGGTCTGTACCGGCACGACGATGCGGATCTGCGCCAACGGAGCGGGGGCACGAGTACATCCAGTGTGGGTGGTGGCAAAGCGCAGCGCGGCGATGAGCGCGTCGTGCTCGCGCTGCGACCGGGACCGGGTGTCCTCGTCCGAGGGTGGGGTGGTGAAGGTGTCGATGGCCGCGCGCACGATCAACGCATCCCCAGACCCACCCCAGGCCTGCAACTGGTAGCTGCCCTGGAACGTGTCATGCACGACCAGGCCACGGGCGGCGTGAGCAGCCTCGTGGTCGCGGTCCAGGCGGTGGGGGTCCAAACGGTA